>DCIB01000016.1:56796-57753 GCA_002315915.1 Caryophanales bacterium UBA1737 | reverse complement strand
TGATCTACTAATATATTTCTATCGGCTAAATATAATATTTTCTTTTTTAATCCTGATTTCCAAAGTCTCCATATAATTTGGAATGCCATATAAGTTTTACCTGTTCCTGTTGCCATAACAAGAAGAGCTCTATCTTGACCTTTAGCTATCGTTTCAACAGTTCTATTAATGGCTATTCTTTGATAGTATCTAGGAGGGAACGACTCTTCGCCAAAGTAATATGGAGTATTTATGATTGTTTCAAAATCCTTAGATTCTTTTATTTCTTCACCATATTGAATATCAAATAAAGTTTGAGGTGATGGAAATTCATCTAATTCCAACTTTTTCTGCTCGCCTGTTTTCATATCATAAGAAAGAAAACCATCTCCGTTAGAAGTAAAGACAAATCTAACATCAAGCTTTTCAGCATACTCCTGAGCTTGGAACATACCATCCCCAATAAGATGATTGTTATCTTTTGCCTCAACAACAGCAATTGGCATATTTTCTTTGTAAAACAAAACATAGTCTGCTTTCTTTTTTGGCAGACGCTTAGCTATATTTCCTCTTACAACAATTTTTCCGGCATTAATGGAATACTCCATTCTGATTTGTTTCTTATTCCATCCTGCCTCTTCTATTGCCGGTGTTATATAATTAAGTTTTACTTCTTCTTCCGTCATCATCTTATCCTCACTTTCTTTTTAGAATTAAAATGTTGATTTTTAACTAGCTTTGACATCGTACTCTCTAAACAATGCTCTTAATTTTCTTTTTATTTTTATTGTTGGTTCATGAAGTCCATTTTCCCAACGATTAACAGATGCAAAAGATACTCCTAATAATTGAGCAAATTCAACTTGAGACAACAGCATCTTTTCTCTTAATTCTTTTATTGCAACGGCATAATTATCTATCATAACTTCACCTCATTTCATATAATGCGACCTATTTACAATAGTATAACACTTTTTG
>DCIB01000016.1:0-56713 GCA_002315915.1 Caryophanales bacterium UBA1737 | reverse complement strand
CTCACATATTTACCGAATCAATTCCAAATAATCCATATTATATTACAAAAGTTGCTCAACTTGGTGAAAGAGCAACCTCAATAATACAATTTAATAAAACAGCTTATTTTTGATTGTATTTCAAAGATTATTTGGAAATTGTATCAGCTCAAAGTTCCAAAACTCAGAAAAATGATATCATTTATCACTGCCAAAAACCTTTCGTTTTCTAGTAGGGCTTTTGTGTTCTAGTAGAAATGGCAAAAAGTAAAAAAGCCCTGAAAACACTAGCAAAAGTGCATTTCAAGGCTAACTTGCGAAACGAAGAAAGGGAAAAACTCCCTATATTCGCAAACAAAAAGGAATGACACTCTCGTATCAATCCTATTGTCCTTTTGTGGTACCCTATATAGGAATTGAACCTATATCACAAGAATCGGAATCTTGTATTTTATCCTTTAAACTAATAGGGTGTAAATAAAGTATTTATCATAGTTTTGATAAATACTTTATCCAATAATCTTCTTTTGGTAATATATTAAAAGAAATAATTTCTTTTGTAATAGGATGAGGAAAAGTAACTTTATAAGCATGTAGATATAAATGATTACATACTTTATTACCATATAAAGTATCACCTTTTACAGGATGATTAATATTAGAGAGTTGACATCTTATTTGATGAAACCTTCCAGTGTGTAATGATACTTTTAATAATGTTTCATTATTAAAAGTATCAATTACTTCATAATCTAAAATAGCTTCTTTATCTAAATGATTATTAGTAACTATACTTTTTTTATGTATTTCATCTTTTTTTAAATAATTAACAAGTGTATTATTTTTATCTATAATACCATCTACTACACATAAGTATTCTTTTTTAAATTCTTTTAATCTAATAGATTCAGATAATCTTGATGCACATTTAGATGTTTTAGCAAGAACTACTATTCCTGTTGTATTTCTATCTAATCTATGAACAAGTCCTAAATATACATTACCTAATTTTTTATAAGTTTTTCTTAAATATTCTTTATATAAAGTAAGTAAATCAATACTATTAGTAATATCTTTTTGGGATAAAATACCTTGGTTTTTATATACTATTAATAAATGATTATCTTCATATATAATATTTTCTTTTAATTTATCTATATTCATAATAATATTATACCAAAATATTATTACGCATATTAATACAATTACTTAATATTTTACTTTATAATATAATTAATAATTAAATAGAGGTAGCTCTGTAAATGAGTAATAAATGTATTGGAGGCATCCATTAAAAACATTTATGAAAGGTAATCAGAGCCGAATAAATTATTTAGGCATAAATAATTTATGGGGTTTTAGATAATATCTATAACACTCCTACAACAAATTGTAGAGGCGCTATTAATACTAATAAAAAAGTATAATAAAATGCGCTTTTAAAAAAGCGCATTTTTCTATTTGATTATTAATATTTATATATAGAGGTTTATTATGAAAAAAGGTTTATCAGTTAGTGTTAAAAGTTTTATCTTTTCAATAGCTGTTATATTTTTATTGATGGTATTAAGTTATATATCATCATTTATTATTCCATCTGGAGCATATCAAACTACTATTAATGAATCAGGAAATACTGTTATTATTCCTGGTACATATGAATTAGTAGAAAAGAGTTTTCCTTTTTGGAAATTTATATTATCACCATTTTTAATATTTACTACATCTGATTCAGGAACACTAATACTTATAATTGTATTTTTAACTTTAATAATAGGATCAGTATGTATTGCTCAAGATAATGGTATTATTAAATATTTTATTAATAAAATTATTTATAAATATCATACTAAAAGATATTTCTTAATGATGTTAATTGGTTTAATATTTATGTTAATAGGAGCACTTGTTGGATCATTTGAAGAAATATTACCATTTATACCAATTACAACTCTACTTGCCGTTAGTTTAGGATTTGATGCATTTAGTGGTATTATTATATCACTATTATCAATTGGAGCTGGATGGAGCACTGGAGTGCTCAATCCATTTACAACAGGTATTGCTCAAGATAAATTAGGTTTAGTTATGTTTAGTGGTACTGGATATAGACTTGTTTGTTTTGTAATATTTGCGGTTATATTAGAATTATTTATATATTTATATTGTAAAAAAATAGTTAATATTGATAAAAAGTTTGATGATTATGAATTTATTGAAGATCCTATAATGAATAAAGGATCTAAAACATTTATAATAGTATTACTTAGTGGATTATTATTTGTAGTATTATGTAGTGTATTAAAGGATTTAGCAACATATACTATTATTGTAATAGCTTTAGCTTTTATTGCATCTTGTTTTTCTAGTGCAATAGTTATTAAAGAAGATTCTAAAAAGATATTTAAATCATTTTTTGGAGGAATCATAAGTATTGCTCCGTCAATACTTATGATTATGATGGCATCAAGTGTTAAATATATATTAGCTGAATCTGGAACTTTAGATACAATTCTTTATTATTTAATTAATTTATGTTCCGGATATAATGAATATTTCATTATAATAATGATATTTATTATTGTATTAATACTTAATTTCTTTATTCCATCTGGATCTGCTAAAGTATTCTTAATTATGCCATTAATTTATCCTATAGCACAAGTAACTGGAGTATCACTTCAACTATTTGTCTTAGCATATTGTTTTGGAGATGGTTTTTCTAATTTAGTATATCCTACTAATCCAGTATTATTAATGGGATTATCTGCTGCCAATTTAGGATATGGAGAATACTTAAAAAAGAGTGCAATATATCATATATTAACATTTATATTCTCTATTTTATTATTAATATTAGGTGTAGTAATTAATTATTAGAAATTAATAATTTTATTATATGAGGAAACTAAAGAATTCTTTAGTTTCCTCATATTTTATATTAAAAAATTTCCTATTAATTTTATTGCAATAAAAAATTATTTATAATATAATTAAGTTAATAAAATATTAAGGAGATATTATTATGGAAGATGAAAAAAATAATAATTCTATAGTATCTGCTTCTAACTTTCAACTAGATGAAACTCCTTTAAAATTATCTAAATCTGAAAAGAAAAAATATCGAGTAGTAATGCAAGTTATTAATGGGGAAATTAATGGTACCCAGGCTGCTAAGAAATTAGGCATTACAACTAGACAAGTACGTAATATTAAAAGACGTATTATTGATGAAGGTAAGAAAGGTATTATTCATCGTAATAAGAATTATAAACCACATAATACTTATGATGAAGAAGTATCTACTATGGTATGTAAATTATACCGTAAAGAATTTAAAGGTATTAACTTTTCTAGCTTCGCTAGAATTTGTCAAGAAGAATATGGTGTAGAAGCATCTCGTTCTACTATATATAATTTCTTAAGAAAAGGTCATATAAGAAGTCCTCAGAGAAAAGCTAAAAAGAAAAGAGTAACTTCTTTTGATGAACAAGGTAATAAAGTAATTTCTGTAGTTAGAGTATATGATAGAGATACAATTAATTACCATCAAGGTAAGAAAGTATTAGTATCTACTAAAACAATTTTAAAGAAAGATAAATAATAAATACACTCTAAATGTAATTTAGAGTGTATTTATTATTTAATTATAGATTATGAAAAAAGAAATAAGTATTGGTAATATTAAAATAGGTGGATCAAATCATATAGCAATACAATCTATGTGTAATATTAAAACATCTAATATAGATAAAGTCATTAAACAAATTAATGAATTAGAAAGTGTTGGTTGTGAATTAATAAGAGTATCTATATTAGATTTAGATGATGCTAATGCAATTAGCATCATTAAAAAAAATATTAATATTCCATTAATTGCAGATATTCATTTTGATTATAAATTAGCAATAGAAGCAATTAAAAATGGTGCAGATAAAATAAGAATTAATCCTGGTAATATTGGTTCTATAGATAGAGTAAAAGAAATAATTAAATATGCTAAAGAATATAATATACCTATTAGAATTGGTGTTAATAGTGGATCTTTAGAGAAAGATTTAAAAGATAAATATGGTACTAATTCTAAATGTATGTTAGAATCAATGAAAAGATGGATTAAAGTCTTTGAAGATGAAAACTTTACTAATTTAGTATTATCCATTAAAGCAACATCAATAACTGATTTCATTGATTCTAACATTGAATTAGATAAAATATCTAATTATCCTATTCATATAGGATTAACTGAATCTGGTACTCCTTATACAGGTGTTATTAGAAGTAGTTATGCAGTAGGAACATTACTTAATAAAAATATTGGTTCTACTGTTAGAATTTCTCTTAATGGTGATCCATTAAGAGAAATTAAAGCAGCTAAAGAAATATTAGCTATGTTTAATTTATATACAAAACCTTTATTAATATGTTGTCCTACATGTGGTAGAACAATGTATAATATGGAAAGTATTGTAAATGATATTGAAAAATATTTAAATACTTTAAATGTTAAATTAAAAGTAGCTATTATGGGATGTGTTGTTAATGGACCTGGTGAAGCAAGTGATGCAGATATTGGTATTGCCGGTGGTATTAATGAAGCATTATTATTTAAAAAAGGTAAACCAATAAGGAAAATAAAGCAAGATAATGTTGTTGAAGAATTAATAAATGAAATAAATGAAATGATAGAGAAATAAATATAGTTATTTCTCTATCATTTTCTTATATATTTCTTTAATTTCATTAATAGACTCTTTAGTAAATATAAAGTAATAACTATTAAAATAATCATTATTCATATATTTACTATTATTAATAGGATAATCTGATAATATTTTAAATAAACATCCATCTCTTTCAAAATGTAATGGATATGAATTATTCTTTTCATCTATTAATTTATATGAATGATTTAAACAAGAATTACAATTCTTGTTTAAATAGTTCTTAAATGAAGCTATTGGACAATGATTTGATATCATCAAATCATATCTTCCATATACAAGTAATCCTAAATTAATATTAGTTAATTTTGTATAATCAATTAAAGTAGGGTTAGCTTCTGGAGATAATATTATTTCATCATATCCTAAAGATGATGCTGCAAGAATACTATTTGTAGATATTATATTATTATAAAATGATAATATACCATTATTTGGATATGATAAATCATTTTTAATTAATGTTTTATTATTTATTCTAGTGAAATCACTAGAATAAATAATTTCATTAAATCCTAAGTTTTGACATATATTATATTGTTCTATATTATCTACTATTGCAGTATAATTAATTGATGTTCTTTTTGTAGCAATAAATGGTTTAATATTTAAACTTCTTTTTGATTCAACATTATATGATGATAATAATAATTCATTTAATTTATCTATTGCTTGACGACGTAAGTCGTTAAGCATAGATATTTTAATAAATGAATTATTATCTGTTAATATTAAACAATTATTAAGTTTATATATAGAATCACCCATTTTAGATAATTGTTCTTTTATTCTATCATTATCTAATTGATTAAAAGATTCAATAAGAGTTTCACCTATTACACTTACATTAAAACTTGATTTATCAAGTTTTAAAGAAAGTTCTAACTTTTTACCTACATATGCTTTTAAAATACAAGATACATCTTTTTTATATACATATTTATTTATAGAATTTTGTATTTCTTTATCTAGATGTTCGCTAGATGTAAGTTTAATTGAATCATTAATTTTAAATTTCTTATTGGATTCTATAAATAAAAAATCAGATGGATTAGCTTCTATTACTTTATTATTGTTTATCTCCATGTAGGTAATGAAGATTCCTTCATTACCTACACGAAGATTATCATGAATATGTAATTTATTTTTAGTTTTAAAATAGAAACCATTTTTACTAATCTTTTCTACTTTACCAACTATTATACCTTGATGATTAACAAATGATTTTGTAGTTAAATTAGTGTTATTATCTTTAAATAAATATCCTTTAGTGTATGTTCTATTAAATATTATATTTAAGTTATCTAATTCTTCTTTTGTAGGTATATATGATTTACCTTTATATGCTGATTCAACTGCATGTTTGTATAAACATGCAGTTTGATATACATAAGAAGGAGATTTCATTCTACCTTCTATTTTAATAGAATCTATTATATCTAAATCATATAATTCTTTTATATGGTCTAGAGTATATAAATCTTTCATAGATATCAGATTACAATAATTTTCAATTAGTATATCATCTTCATAAAGTTGGTAATGTTGCCGGCATCCGCCGGCACATTGGCCACGGTTTCCGCTTCTTCCACCGTGTGCAAAAGAAAATAAGCATTTACCACTTTGGCTAAAACAAAGTGCACCATGACAAAATACTTCATATTCTAATTCTTTTAAATATGGATTATTATCTAGATCAATTTTTAATTGATCTAGATTATATTCCCTAGCAAGTATTACTCTATCAACACCTAAATTATACATAGTTTTAATAACATCAATATTATTTACATTCATCTGTGTTGATGCATGAACAACCATTTTAGGAAAATGTTCTTTTATATAAAATAATACTCCAATATCTTGTACTATTACTGCATCTATTTTTAGGTTAGTTAATTCTTGTAAATAATTATCTAATTCATTATATTCATTATCATATATAATAGTATTAATAGTAACATATACTTTAATACTTCTTAAATGAGCAAAAGATATTACTTCTTTTAATTCATCAATTGTAAAGTTATCAGCATATGCTCTTGCACCAAAATGTTTACCACTTAAGTATACCGCATTACATCCTGCAGCACAAGCTGCATAAAAAGATTCAATTGATCCACATGGAGATAATACTTCTATATTTTTCATAATATACCCACTTTCAATTATAATAAGCCATTAGTTTTTACTAATGGCTTATTATTAATTAATTTCTTCTAAATCATCATCTTGAAGATCATCTTTCATTATATATAATATACCAATACAAGATGGTCCACAATGAGCAGAAATTACATTACCAGCTTTAGTTACTAATAAATTATTTACTTTAGATTTAATATCTAATTCATTTAATCTATCTAGTACCATATCTTTTAAATCTTCTGCACCATCAGAATAAGTTATAAATACATTATCTTTATCAGAAGAATCAAAATCTTTAATAAAAGTATTAGCCATTTTATTAACAGCTTTTTTCATTAAACCAATATTTAATCTTCCAATTTTCATTTTACCATCACGTACTACAATTAATGGTCTTAATCTTACAGTTTTACCTAAAATATTAATTAATTGACCACATCTTCCACCTTTATATAAATGTTCTAAAGTATGTAATACAAATTGTACTTTAACATGAGATATTTTAGCATCTATTCTTCTTTTTATTTCTGATGCAGAAAAACCTAAATCTCTATATCTACAAGCTTTAAGAAGAAGTAATCCAATACCTGTTGATAAATTTCTAGAATCAGAAATAAAGATTCTATCTTTATCTAATTCACTAGCAGCTATTGCCGCTTGTGAATAAGTAGTAGATAGAGTTGATGATAATCCTATATAGAATATATCATATCCTTGATCTAAATATAATTTAAAGAATTCTTCAAATTCAAAACTACTTATACCAGATGTTTTAGGTATCATATTTAATTCTTTTACCATTTCAAACATCTTTGATGTTGGCATTTCTTCTTCTGTATCATTATATGATACATCATTAAAAACTACATGTAATGGTAATACTTTAATATCATGTTGTTTAATTAATTCTTTTGATAAATCACAAGTACTATCAGTAATAATTACTACTTTGTTCATAATCGTTTAGCCTTTCTTTGGTATTTCCTTTATTATTAATTATTATAGCATATATAATGGTAATAATCTAATGTAAAACAAACATGTAAATAAAAAGTTTTTATTAATTTGTATTTTTATTAGTTAAAATTTTCCTTCTTTGAAAAAAATAAAAAAACAATCCTATAAAAATCCATACTGCAAGCATAATATATGATTGTGAACAAAAATGAACTCCATCAAGTCCAGGAATCGGAATCAACTGTAGAATCATAAATATTAAGCTAAAAATAACTCCAGCTATTCCAAAAAATTTAATCCCCTTCTTTTTATCGTTATCTCTTTTCACTTCTTTTATTGTAGTAAGTGAAGTGAAAAAATAACCTATAGATGCTCCAATAGCGCTCATATCTACAAACCAGCCAAGAGCTTCTCTCCCTAATAATGGTCCTGCCAAAGAAATTAAAATACAAAAAATAATAGCATTTTTGGGTGTTCCATATTTTTCATCAACAAGTTCAAATATTTTAGGCAAATATCCTTCCTTCGCCATAGAATACATTAATCTAGACGAAGCTAAATAAAACCCCATTATTCCGGATAAAACAGCACATAATACACCAACTCCAACTAATATCTTTCCAAATGTTCCCAATAGTTTTTCTGCGGCTATTAATAAAACCCATTTTCCACTTATACATTCTTCTGGCCAATTTTGTAAACAAGCTGCGGCAACTGTATTATTTGAAATATAAACAAAACAGCCAAAGATAATTGAAACAACCATAATTCCCATAACTTTTTTATATGAAAATTTAAATTCTTCAGCAGCTTGAGGGATTGTATCAAATCCAACATATGCCCAAGGAGCAATTGCAAAAGTAGAAAGTATTGAAGATAAATAATTTTGATTTGCCATTGAATCACTGTAAAATCCAGTTTTTATTAATTCGGTTTTATTAAAACCCCAAATCGGATCAAAATTGATGAAACTGGCTTTTGAAGAAATTAATGCTGAAATACATAAAATACTTGCAGACAAAACAAGTAGTCCTGCTAGTAAAAATTGAATAAATCCAGCTTTTTTCACTCCTATTATATTAAGTATGCCAAATAAAATTAAAATAGACACGGAAATTATTATTCCACCAATAGATACATGACTACCAGCAATAGTATAACCAATTCCGCCCCAATCTAAAACACCTTCTCCAAGTAAACCTTCAAATATAAGTGGAATAGCAGTAGAGTTCATAGGAACATTAGTTAAATAAGCTGAAACTAAAAACCATCCACAAATAAATGCAGGTATATTTCCATAATTTTCTTTTGTAAATGTAAATTCACCGCCAGCTTCTGGATGTTTTGGAACCATATAAGCATAGGTAAATGCAATTATAATCATTATAAGTGCACCAAGTATCATTGCTATTGCTGTACCAGCGACACCAGAGTTAGGTAAAAATTTTTTACCTGGATTAATAAATGATCCCCATCCAATTATACAACCAAATGCAATAGCCCATACAGTCATAGGAGATAATGATTTTTTTAAAGTTTGCTTCTTTTCCATATGATTATCCTTTCAGTTTCACATATCATAAGTTTTATCAATTGCTTTTAATTCATTAAAAGTATCAATCTCAACAATATCTTCTTCATTACATAACCGAACCGCAATCTTATATTCTCCCTTATAAACTACATTCATAACTTGCTCCCAATATCTTTCTTTTCCACCAGGCATCATAAATGCTTTTTGAATATGATCTGCAAGCTTTAAACCATCAGCTTGATTAATGTAATATATACCAATCATCTGATAGCAATTAAAACCTCCAATTTTTTCTTCATTTACATATCCATCTTTGTTTACGGTTAAACACCAATCATCAGTTCTTTCTTTATAAATCCCTAAAACATCCGATGTATAATGATATTTTGTTATTATATTAGGATTAGAAACTACTAAATCTGCTTCAAGCACATATGAATTTTGAAGAAGATTTCGTGCCACAAGAGCACTCGAAATATTATTTGCCTCATTAAACAAGGGATTCTCTAAAAACTTAATCATTGGATATTTATATAATAATGCATCAAACTGTTCAGATAAATAACCTCTAACAATATAGATATCATTAATTTCAGCTGCAAGACAAGCATCTATTAATCCTTCAATAATTCTTTTGCCATGCACTCTTACAAGAGGTTTTGGTGTATTTAATGTAATTGGAACCATTCTTGTACCAAAACCAGCTGCAATAAAGATAGCACTTTTAACTCTATAAGGTTCTAAACTTTCCAATCCAAATAAAGTAACTTCCCCTTTACATAACATTCCAGCATCAGTTAGCTCAACAATACACTTATTTATTGTACCAAGAGAATAACCTAACAAATTTTGTAGTTCTCTTTGAGAAAATTTTCTTTCAGTTAACGCTACTAAAATCTGAAATTGTTTTAAGTTTAACTTCATATATATACCACCACACAAATTTTTGTTCTAAATCTAATAAAAATTATATACAAAAATGAACACTAATACAAGAAAAAAGAAATTTTAAATTGATTTTATGTTCATTTTTATAATGATAATACTTAATTTAAAAAAATCGGCTTTTTAAAAGTCGATTAATAATATGAGGAGAATAACTATAAAAAACTATTCTTTTGATTACTACAAATAAATATTATTTTTATGGTTATAACTTATTTCAAAAATACTAATAATAAATCAAATTACCTTATTTTTAAACAACATAATATTCAAAACCATTTAGAATTAAGAAATTTTTAGACAATAGCTACAGATTTTATCTTTGTCTGACGATACCAAAAAAAATTAATACCTAATTTATATGTTTAAAATTTCTTAATTCTTTTTGAGTTTTTAAATTTATCTTTAATATATTGAATTAAAACAATAAAAAATCTTTTTTCAGTAAAATAGTTAACAAAAACAAAAATAGGTATAACAGTTAAACATAAAACAATAGCAATTTCAATAAATGAAAAATAATTATCAATTTTTATTTTAAAAAACGATAAGAATAAATACATTAGCACAAAAACTATTATATTTTGAATCCATCTTTTATATGTAATAACAGATTTTCTATTTAAAACCTTAGAAGCAAAAATAATCATATCATTAGTTCTATATAACAATGCTATAATAGTGCCAAGCAAAACTCCATAGATCCCCAAAAAATAAGTTAGAAAAATCGAACAAACAATATTAATTAAAGATTCTAAAACAGACTGCCATTTTGTATTGTCGAATTGTTGTGCAATATTAATTACTAAATTAGAGGAAGTTCTACCACTATGCATTAAATAATATGCAGCAAATAATAATGGCAAGTATTTATCAACATATGTTACATCAATGATATCAGCTGTATAAAGTGTTAAAAACGGATTAATAAGGACCGTGCAAATTAAAAACAAAGCGAATGTTATACTCAAATTAAATATTTCATATACATTGAACAAAATTGTAAACTTATCTTTATTTGAAAAACATTGTCCAATTTTATAAGTAAAACTATCACTAATTACAACTGTAATTGTTTTTATAATCCCAAAAATTAAAGCATAAATCGAATAAACACTCACTATATTTAATGAACACATAAAAGTTAGAATTACTATATCAACATTATTAAAAATTAAACCACTTATTTGGTGTATTAAAACAGATTTCCTTTGAGAAAGAATCTGAAAATTTGGTTTTTTAGTAAAATCAATCCAATTATAATTTTTTTTAAAATAAATTAAGAATACAAGAGTTTGTATAATTGAAATAATAAAAGATACAAACAATACATTAGTGATTTTTATACCATAAAAGAGCATAAAAGCTTTAAATATATCTGTAAGAACTTTAAAAATAGTAACAATTGAGGTTGAAATATAATTTTTTCCTTCTGCCAATAAATAAATTTTTAATTTTCCTTGAAAAAAATAACTGATAACTCCTGACAAACCGGAAAATAAGACTATAAAGAAAACTTCGTCTTTTGGTATGTTTGTGTTAACAAATAGAGTATATAAAATAGAAATGATAAAAATAGAAATTAAATAAGCAACCCCTGTTCTAAAATATAGAAAATTAGTTGTACTCATAATTTCATTAATTAGATTTTTATCTTTAGTTGAAATTGGTTTGTACAATGCTTGCAATGAAGCAGTGCCAACACCAGCTTCTAAAACTGAAAGATACCCTAAAATATTAGTAATGGATGTAATTAAACCATTTACCTCAGATCCTAAATTATCTAAAATTAATTTAGGAATTATAATTCCTAAAAAAATAATAATTATCTGAGAAAAAATGCCAAAAAATAGATTTTTAAAGCCTCTGCTTGTTTTAATCATATCATTCACCAAGTGAAAATTTGAATATTATAAAATAATTAAATAAAAATAAAAATAAAAACAATAATATAATCTATGTTTAAAATCTAATAACCTATATTTTTTAACAAAAAAAATACATTCTTTCATTTCTAATAAAAAAAACTTTCTATTTTTTTTATTAGAAATATTAGAAATTTTTCTAACACAATTATCAAGAAATAAATTTGCACATGCTTCTTTAATTTTTAAATCTTTATCTCTTGTAATTATAAAACAGTTATAAAGTGTTTTTAAACCATTAATTGCGACAATTTCTAAATTTTGGTGACTTGAACTATTAGTATGACTATAGTAATTATACAACTTAAAATTAATAATTTTAAATTTAATCTCTTCCAAAAATAATTTTAAATTAAACTCTATATCTTCGCAAATAAAAGAATTATCATTAAATAAAACTTTTTTAAATAGATCTTTTTTGTAAACCTTATTCCATATATATCCACTAACAAAAGAATGTATTGAAAACATATTAATTATTAATTCATCACAATCTAATATTGGTTGTAATGGTGGATTTGATTGAGTACTATAATCATCAAAAAATATATTATATCCAAATATTAAACAATCTTCATCATTTAAATTCTTATTAATTATTTCTAAAGCTTTGCAATTATAATAATCATCACAATCACAGAATAATATATATTTTCCTGAACAATTAGCCAATCCTCTATTTCTTGTTACACTAACACCACAATTCGTTTCATTATGAAAGGTTATAAACCTTTCATCAATTGAAGAATAGTTCTTACATATAAGTAGACTAGTATCAGTTGAACAATCATCAATTAAAATTGCTTCCCAATCGACAAAAGTTTGATTTATAATTGAATTCAAACAATTAGGTAAATATTTAGCTCCATTAAAAATTGGAATAATTATAGAAAATAATGGCATATTTTTTCCTTTCACGACTATAAAGCTTTTATATCAATAAATGCAAATATCAGGTTTGTGTTTACATATTCTCTCAGATTCTGGTGGTAGTTTCATATAATCTCCGAAATTTTGCTTTAAAATGATGTCGTATTCATCGCTTATCATAAAAGAAAAGTTATCGTAATCACAATAATGATATGAATCCATAATATTTTTATCATAAAAACAATTAAGAGAATCCGGCGATGCTAAACAACAATAATCAAAATTAGATGTTAAGTTTTTATATTTCAATATATATTTTTCACATGAATTTTTAATTTTTGTTCGTATTTTATTTGGTAATTTTAAGCAAATAATACTAATTAAATATTGAAAAAGTGACCCTCTTTTATAAATACAGTTACGAGTAAATAAAATACGCATTTTTGCAATAAATAAATATTTTTTTCTTTTGTTTTTGTTCTTTGGTACTTTATCTAAAATAAAAATATCAACCCATATTCCATGATTATGTGTCCTTTCTTTATATTCTTCAAATGAACACATTATTGTATTTTTTTTTATTATTTTAGTATGATTTATATTAAATTTAGAATTAAGTCCTTCTTTTTCGATAATTAAATCTTCAGGTAGTTCAGATTCTATAATTTTTATAAAATGATCATAATTATCTCTTGTCATAATAATATCCATATCATCATCCCATGGAATAAAACCACCGTGTCTAATTGCACCAATTAAATTTCCGCCAAATAACGAATACTTAATATTATTTTTTATACATATTGTGTCTATTTCTTTTAAAATACAATTTTCAATATTTTGTATATTTTTTAAATCTATATTATTCATAAGCGAAAGGTAAAGTATTATTTTTCAAAACTAGATTTTTCTGGGAATATGATTTCAAAACTTTTTTGTAATTTTATAGAAAATTTTTCAAAATCATCAATATTACACTCATCATTAATACAAATCATATCATGTGATTGATTAATAATAATTTTTTGAATAGTTGGAATATTTTCAACTGTTATCGGCAAAACAATATTGTCGATTTGAACTGGATTATATTTTTTTTTTAAAACTTGCCACCACAATAATAACCATTGATTCACATCAAGAGTATTTCTAAATCTATGCATACATGTTGAATTTAATAAATCGTATTCTTTAAACCATACTTCATCATATGTGCTCTTTAAAAAAGGAGCAGGACCATGAACATTCTTAAAACATAAAATGTTTTTAGGAAATAAAATTTTTAAAAATATGCCTCTAATAAAATCAATTAAATTATATTTAAAGCTAATTAAATTCGTAGATTTTTTAGAAAAATTCTTGTTTAGGCATATCATATCATTTAAAATAATATATTGCCAAGTTTCATTTGATATTGGTGTTAAAACGGTTTCTGGAGCGCAAATACATGGAATACCATTTTTGAAAAAATTCACAGGTTTAATCTCTCTCAACAAAAAATGGTCATCATTAAAATAAACAAATTTTTCAGAGAGTCCGCTTATTCTATGAAAGTTAAGTTCAATACAATTGGCACTAAAAGTTGGTAAATAATCTTTAGGTATATAATCTTTATGATTTACTATAACTAATTTAGGATTATCTAAATTTAAAAAATCAGGTAAATGACCATATGTCACAAAATAAATTTTGTTAACCCATGGAGCAAATTTTTCTACAGAACGAAACCAATATTTTAGTAAATTCCAATCACGAAATCTATTAATAGACTTACTATCATAACAATCAAAACAATTTTTTTGAGATGATTTATTTTTATCGTTAATCCAAACTGGATCATTTCCATCAACCCAAGCTACAACAAAATCAATTTGTTCCATAACATAACTCCTTTTTTAAATTTTTTTTAAAAAATCTTCAAAGCAATCATAAGGTTTATATGATTCTTTTAATTTATTTAATGATATATCATAATTTCCACAAATGTTTAATTTATTAACAAAAGAATCAGGCAAATTATCATAATCATTTTGGAAAAGAAACAAGAACTCATTTAAATCATTAATTGAAGGATTTTTTTTAAAAACCTTCCTATATCTCTCAACTAATACCCTTGCTTCATACAGTTGTAAATCCCTTCTTTTTTTATAATAATCATCTAAATCCATTATTACTTTACAAGGCACTCCAACAGCAACTACATCATTTGGAATATTATTGGTTACAACACTACCTGCACCGATAATAACATTATCACCAATGGTAACACCTTTAAGAATTGTGACATTTTTACCAATAAAGACATTATTTCCAATTTTTACATAACCACAAGAACCTAAAACATCACCATATTTCTTTTTCAACACACACCAATCAAAGCCATGAGTAAGAATAGTAAAATCAGACGCTATTTGGACATCGTTACCTATCTCTATCATCCAAGGACGCGTTAAATCAATATTTGTATGAAAAGGAGCATAAAAACAAGTTCGTTCACCAATGGTAACACCTTTTTTTTTCAAAAAATTAATAAATGTTTCTGAACTATACTTTTCTCTTTTAATTATTCTTAATACTAATTTTTTTAAAAACATAATTAACTCCTTTTTATGTAACGATTTATTTTAATTATTAAATATAGCATGTTTTTTCCTAATAGAGTAGCTACTTGCAAAATAAAAAGTTTAAAAGAACATCTAAAAGTAAAGTTTTTTATGACTGTCTTTTTTATTTGATTAAATATTTCAGCATTTTTTTTATAAGAATTACTTAACAATATTTTTTCCAATACATCGATACGTGCTCTTTGAATATTATTTTTAGCCAATCTATTTAATGATGGATTATAGTAACTTATCATATCATAAATAATCTCATTAGCAGTAATAATATCTGTAAAATAGATGCTATAAGGTGAATGAGATACTGAGGTCGTTCTACAATAATAAAAATAATAATTATGATTAATAATTTTTATTATTCCATTAGATTTTAAAATATATTCTAATAAAAAAAGCTTATCCTCGTTAAAATGAATCGATACATTAAATTTTATATTATTTAATATATCACGTTTTAATAAAGTTGCGCAAGATCCAATATAAGTTGATCCATTTAATATTTTTTTTAAATATGATTCTTTGGAATATGTTGTAATTTCACTTTTAATAATTTCACTTGGAATTGATTTCTGATTTTTTTCAACTCCACACCTAGTTAAAATTGTACTATTGTCAAAATATTTCAATAAGGATTCAATCATTCTAAAATCACAATAATCGTCTCCATCTACAAAACAAATGTAGGATCCATGACTCATCAAAATTCCTAAATTTCTAGCAGAAGATACACCTTTATTTGTTTGTTGAAATAAATAAATGTTATTGAATTTATCTTTGTATAATTTGCAAATATCAATAGATTTATCTGTAGAACCATCATCTACAATTACAATTTCAATATTTTTATATGACTGTATAATTAAACTATCTAGACATATAGAAATATATTTATCCAAGTTATAAACAGGAATTATTATGCTAACCAAATCATTAATCATTTTAAATACATTTTTCTCTCTTTAATATTATAAAAGGAACAAATTAATAGCAGTAATTCAATTATTAATCCTTTGTCACGATGTCTAATTGCTGTACCAGTGTTAGAAGTTCCCCATCCAAACACAAAAATAAAACTTAACCATACTATTAATAGGCATATTGACAATTTATAGTATTTTCCTCTATATTTAAGAGATTTAATTGCTATGAATACTGTATATATTGCAACTAAAGAATCAAATAGAAAAGCAATTACGTCATTAATGCCACGCCATTGCCAAACAAATGGTGAAAAAGTAAAATATAGCATCCTTAAAGGAGAATATAATATAAAATTAAAAATATTATCACTATTTCCAACATATTGTGCATAACTTGATCCTCCAGAGGATACAGTTTTAGCAATATCATCTAACGTATTAGCAAAAACCATTTTGTCAAAAAAAACACTTCCATAATTCATATATAAGTAAAATAATAGAATCAAGAATATTACTCCAATGAAAGTTCTATCAAATGAAATGCTAAATACTTTCTTTTTATTATTATAAAAAAATAAAACAATAATATATCCCAGCATAATAGCTATACACCCACTATGAAAGACACAAGCACATAAAACAAAAATAAAGGAGAACAATAAAAATTTTTTACTATCATTATTGAACCATTTTAAAAAAAATAGCAAAGAACAAGTAATAAAAAAAGTAGGTATTGACTCACGTAAAAATAAACTTGAGATAATAATAAAATTTGGCATAAAACTAGATAGAATCATTATTATTTTTTTATATTTATTTTTAAGTTCTAATAGAGTAGTTATATCAAATAAAACATGTAATGTAGCAACTCCAAAAAGAGTTAAAACAAACTGTGAAAAAATCCTTGAAGGTCCTATTAAGTAAAATAAGTATCCCATAATTGTTGAAAAAGATAATGTATTAATGGAATCAATGTTTAATGAATATACTAAAGCTCTTCCATAAAAAACTTCACTATCAGATCCACTGTTTGGTAAAACATATAAATCTTTAAAATAAACATCAAAAAATAAGATACCTATTCGTAAAATATATCCTATTGCCAAAATATATGAATTTTTACCATATTTTTTTTTAGATAATAATTCAATCAAATAAATAATGGAATACAAAAAAATAAAGCAAACAGGGATCACATTATCTTCTGTATTATTTTTAAAAATTATAAAAAAAAGAAATTCAATAATTAATACAACAAAACTAAACATTATGAAATACCTAGTATTTTTCTAAATAAAAATTAGTTAGCCATTCACTAGTCTTATATATATCAAAACCACTTTCAATAATATAATTCTTTGTGTTTTTTCTTTCAAATTTTGAATATAATTCTATTTGTTTAACCCATAAATCTGAATCTTTAATATTTAAAAATGAGCAATTACCAGTAATGTCTGTTTCTCTTGGAACTCCTAATCCAAAAATACATGGCACTCCAGAAGCTTGCGCTTCGATTCCGGAAACAGGTAATCCTTCAGAATAAGATGGTAAAATAAAGACATCACTAGCTTGAAGGAGAAAATTAACGTCTTTTCTAATTCCTAAAAATAATATCTTATTTTCGATACCTAATAATTTAGTTTTTTGTTTTATTTTTTTAAATAACGGACCATTTCCACACCAAAGAAGAATAGATTTACTATTAAGAGATAAAAATTTATAAAATATATCAATAATTCCATACGGGTTCTTTACTTTAACCATTCTACCAACAGTAATCAAAACAGTATTTCCATCTAGATTATACTTTTTTATAACACTTTTTCTAACACTAGGATTAAATAAAAAATCTTTAGTATTTATAGCATTTTTAAAAACTAAAAAAATATTTGAATCAGAACATATTCTTTTTCCAAATCTTTGGATTCCAGCTTCTAATGAACATGCAAAAAACATATCCGCAATAAAACGTGTAGGATATGAAAAAAACTTATATAATAAAGACATCTTTGTACCATGACTATGTGCAATAGTATATAAACCAAATTTTTTTGCTATTTTTAAATAAATAGATGCTGTACTGCCAATATGTCCATGTATAATTTTAAAATTCGTTTGCTTATTAAAAAAACTTTTCCACCAATTACAATATAAAAAATGATTAATGGCTTTATACTTTGGACAATGATAAATAACACCACCTAAATTATGTATCTCGTCATCAAAGAAACATTTTCTTTTAGTGTGTACAACAAAATCGAATTGAATTATTGACTTATCTATATTTCTATAGAGATTCATTATCATGTTTTCAGTTCCACCGCAATCCATGCATCCTATCACTTGAAGTACACGTACACTTGATTTTTTATTTTTCATATAAATCCTTTATTAATTATTATTTAGAATTATTTTTTTTAAATAGTTATTTATTTTCTTTTGATCAAAATATTTATTTGCAAAATAATTTGAATTGTAAATAAATAATCGAATTTCTTCATTAGATAATGATTTATTAAATTTAAATATTAAACTTGTTTTATCTTTTTTCTTTACAATATACCCATTATATCCATCAATAACAGTATCTCTACATCCATTAGTATCAGATACTATACAAGGTCTTCCCATTGCTTGAGCTTCCATTACTGTAACTGGCATACCTTCTTTATATGATGGTAATACTAAAAATGTACAATCTTCTATATAGGGTCTAACATCATCTGTTACACCTAAATAGTTAATTGATCCATCATCAATAAATTCTTGTATATCTTTAATTTTAACAGTACCCTCTGCTCCTAAATAATTAAAAACAGCATCCGGGTATATTTTTTTAACTTCTCTTGCTGCTTTACAATATTCATATATACCTTTAGTTTCAAGCATTCTTGCAATCATTAAAAAATGATTGTAATTTTTAAGTGGTCTATATGAAAAATATTCTAAATCAACACCTATACCAAATATAGTTTCACATTGAGGTTCTTTAACAATTTTTAAATCAATAAATTCTTTTTTATCATCTTTATTTAAAAAGAATACTTTTTTACAATATTTAAATGCTTTTCTATATAGATATGTACATACCATTCTTATAATACGCCACTTTGGCGTATTATAAGTATAAGGATCTCCAGTACCTTCTACCATAGAAAATATATTTTTAATACCTGCTTCATGTGCTGCAAGTACACCAAAAGTATTAGGTTTAAGTTGAAAAGTAAAAACAATATCAGGATTTATTTTCTTGATTAATAATTTAATTTTATTTTTTAATGTTAAAACTTTTAATGGATCAATAGATCTATTAGAGTCATTAATATGGAAAAAACTTATTTTTAAAGGGGAAAACTTCTCTTCAAAATCATTATCAAAAGCTAAAACAGATACTTCATAGTTTTCATTTAATAATGATTCTATAAAACTCTTTCTAAAACCAATAACATGTTGTGATTTTGGAGTAATAATTAGTATTTTTTTTGACATTAATTTCTTCCTTCTTTAACACCATCATGTTTAAATACTTTAAATACAGTTTTAATAATTAAATAAATATCATAAAAGAATTCTCTTTTTTTAACATATTCGCCATCTAATTTTGCTTTTGATTTAATATCAAGTTCATCTCTACCAGATATTTGAGCTAAACCAGATAAACCTGGTTTAACATCATTAGCACAATATAAATCACGTTCTGTAATTAAATCATATTGATTCCATAATGCTGGACGTGGTCCAATTATAGTCATTTGTCCAATAAATATATTAAAAAGTTGTGGTAATTCATCTATAGAGAATTTTCTAATAAAAGTTCCAACTTTAGTAATATGTGAATTAGCATTATCTAATAAATGAGTAGGAGCATTGGGATCAGTATCTATATACATACTTCTAAATTTAAGCATATTAAATGTTTTTTTATTTTTACCAATTCTTTTTTGTTTAAAAAAAATAGGTCCTTTAGAATCAATCTTAATTAGTATAGCAACAACTAGCATTGGTATAAATAATACTATAATTGCTAAAGTTGAACATAAAATATCAAAAATTCTTTTGAATATATCATATATAGGTTTCTTTCTCATAATGCAACCTCTAAATAAAACTATTTTTTTTACTAGTTTTATTATCATTTTAATTAATATAACAATTATTATTCCAGTTAAATATCCAGAATAATCTATTAATACATCTAAAATAGCCGGACCTCTATCAGATATTATCTGTAATGATTCATCTATTACTCCAATAAATAATCCTATACTTATTGGATAATATATATTTTTATAAAATGAATCATTATTTTTAATGATATATAGTATCATAATATCTAAAGATATTAACATATATTCAGAAAAATGTGCCATTTTTCTGAATATATTATGAGTAATTACATCTTTACCAAATATAAAATCTAATAATGGTTTACATAAGTTATATATAAATCCACTTTCAGTAGATGATTGATCTTTACTAAATAATGAATTACCAAATATAAATATTAATATAAGTATTGTTATTATAGAAAATATAATTAATAATACTTTTTTATTTTTATTCATAATCTTTACTCAATTTCTATTTTTGAATCAATTATACTTAATAAATGTTTTAGTTTAATAACTTTAAATAAATAATGTCTTATTAAATCAATTAAACAACAAACTATAAAAGTCAATACCCCTATAGTAAATATAATTACTATACTAATTAATAAATTATAATTATTTATAAACACTAATTTATCTTTAAAAAAGATTCTAATAATAGGATTTTTATGTATTAAATAACAACTAAAGCTTAAAGCAGAAATAAAAGAAATTAATTTACATATTTTATGATTAAGAATATTAATATTCTTAAATATAAACATTAATGAAATACTTTGAATTATCATAAATGGTGATAAATAAGAAACTAAATACCCCCCCCATTTAGCTTCACCTAGTATTGCTTTTGTGCCCAAAAGCAATACTATATAACTTAATAAAGCAATTAACGATACTACAAAATATATTATTATATACCAATATTTCTTAATATTATTCAATATATTAGTTTTCTTTAATACAGCTCCAAAAAAATACATTATACTAAGCCATAATACAGAATATCCATTATTTAATCCAAATAATTCTTGATTATGAAACATAACAGGCAATATAGAAAATATAAAAAGTATTATTATAGATATGATATATAATGATTTATTACTTAACGATTTAACCAGTTTATTAATAAAGGGACTAAATATATACATTCCAATATAACATGTAAAAAACCAATATGTATTATTACTTAAAGGAAAGAAACTTTGATGAATAGTATTATAGTCAAAGTTATTATTAAATAATAAAGATACTAAAAATATTAATATTGTATAAAATAATACTCTTATCCATAAATTTAAAATATGAGATATTTTAAATTTCTTATCATAATTCACATAGCCAGATATTAACGCATAAGTATCAACTGCACAATAACATAATATTTCAATAAACCAATATATACTATTTCTTAATGTAAGTGGTTCAGTTGAATTAAGTAATCCACCATGACCTAAGATATGTAGTATTACTACCATTATCATAGATATAATTTTTAATAGATCTAATCCTACATTTCTTTCATTAGTGTTATTTATTATATTATCATTCATAATCTTTTATATAACCTTCTGTTGCGTTATCCTTGTGTTTGATAACACAAGGATTACCAAACACTACTGAATGTGATGGAACATCAACATTCACAAATGAATTAGCAGCAATAAGTACATCATCACCAATATTTACTTTTCCAACTATTACCGCATTAATTCCTACCCATACTTTATTCCCTAATGTAGGGCAACCTTTTTTATCTCCTCTTGATTGTTGGCCGATAACTGTGTTTTTATGAAAACAACAGTTATCGCCAATAATCGATTTTTTATTTACTGTAATATTATATGCATGAATAATACTAAATCCTTTACCTATAATAGTATTAACATTCATTTCATTACCATTTTTCTTACTAACTAAATAAAACATAATAGTAGGAATTATTTTAAATATTCCATTACTTGTTTGAGCTCTTCTTAACCAATAATGAAATCTAAATTGATAAAATGGCATCTTATGATTATATCTTTTTATATCTGATTTAAATAGATCTATAAATTTACTCATAAGATATATAACTCCTACAATATATTAATTAATTTATATTAATTATTATTTTTATGATTATTAATGTAACGATTAATTCTTCTTAATGCTTCTTTTATTTTTTCCATGGAAGTGGCATAAGAAATTCTTACGAATTTCTCTAAGCCATCACCAAATGCAGTACCTGGTACTACAACACATTTTTCCTCATTTAATAAACCTAGTGCAAATTCATCTGCATTATCAGAATATTTACCAATATAAGGGAATAAATAAAATGCACCTCTTGCTTCAAAACAATCTATACCCATTTTCTTAAATTCATTTAAGATATATTTTCTTCTAGTATCATATTCATTAACCATATTTAATACATCTATATCACCATTTTTAATGGATTCTAAAGCCGTATACTGTGACATGGTTGGAGCACACATTATTGCATATTGATGAATTTTCTTTAATTGTATGGATATTTCTTCTTTAGCCATGATATAACCTAGTCTCCAACCAGTCATAGCAAAGGCTTTAGAGAATCCATTAATAACAATAGTTCTTTCTTTCATATTAGGGAATGATGCAATGGAACAATGTGTTCCATTGTATGTTAATTCCGAATATATTTCATCAGATATAACTAATAAATCATGTTCTTCTATTATAGGTATTAATTTTTCATAATCTTCATGTGTCATAATAGCACCAGTTGGATTATTTGGAAAATTAATAAATAATGTTTTAGTTTTTGGAGTAATGACTTTTTCTAACTCCTCTGGAATTAGTTTAAAGTCATTTTCATTTTTTAAAGATATTATTTTTGGAACTCCACCTGCAAGAAGAACCATAGGTACATATGATACAAAGGCTGGTTCTAATATTATTACTTCATCTCCTGGATTAGTTGTAGCTCTTATTGCAATATCTACTGCCTCAGATGCACCAACTGTCATAAGTATTTCATCTTTAGAATAATCTAAATTATATTTTCTTTTATTCCATTTAGATATTTCTTCTCTTAATTCTACTAATCCTTGATTAGATGTATAAGATGTTTTACCTTGTTCTAAGCTTAATACACCACTTTCAATAGAATGATGTGGTGTAACAAAATCAGGTTCACCAATACCTAGTGATACACAATCTGGAATAGTTGCTGCTATATCAAAAAACTTTCTAATACCAGATGGTTTAATATTCTTAATTAGATCTGATGTAAAATCTCTCATTTTGTATATTCTCCATATAATTAATTATATTATTATAATTATTTTTTATTATCAGGTTTATATGTAGGAACAAGTGATGCTACAATATTTTTCATATCATCTGATTCTTTATATGCTTCAGCATATAAAGAATCAAGTGATGAAAAGAATTTATCTTCATCAAATTCTAAAGGTTTACAAATATTTATTAAACCATTAGGAGTTTTAGATAATCCTTCTTCATCCATTAATCGTTCTTCATACAACTTTTCACCAGGACGAAGTCCTGTTATTTTTATTTCTATATCTTGATTAGGAATATATCCTGCTAGTTTTATTAAATTATATGCTAGATCATATATTTTAACAGGTTCTCCCATATCTAAAACAAATATTTCTCCACCTTTAGCAAAACTCCCTGCTTCAAGTATTAACGATACAGCCTCGGGTATAGTCATAAAGAATCTATTAATATCTTTATGAGTAACAGTAACTGGTCCACCTTCAGCTATTTGTTTTTTAAATAAAGGTATAACAGAACCATTTGATCCTAAAACATTACCAAATCTAACTGCGACCATGTCGCATTTAGATTTTCTTTGATAACCTTGAATTATCATTTCACATAATCTTTTAGATGCACCCATGATATTAGTCGGATTAACAGCTTTATCTGTAGATATTTGAACTAATTTTAATACATGATACATATCACATAGCTTCGCTATGTTATATGTACCAAAAACATTATTTTTAATAGCTTCACAAGGTGATGTTTCCATTAATGGAACATGTTTATGAGCAGCTGCATTAAATACTATTTCTGGTTTATATTTAATAAATATAGTTTCTAATTTATGAAAATCTCTAATAGATGCAATTAATGTAACTAAATTAATATTAGGATAATGACGAAGTAATTCTTGTTCAATATCATATGCATTATTTTCATAAATATCTAATATTATTAATTGTTTTACTTTATGAGATTCAAGTTGTCTACATAATTCTGATCCAATTGATCCTCCACCACCAGTAACTAATACTACTTTTCCAGATACAAATGATGTAATTTCATCCATGTTGACAACTACTTGGTCACGACCAAGTAGTTCCTCAACTTTTACATCTCTTATTTGAGAAACATTTACTGTTCCATTAATCATTTCATACATTCCAGGAACAGTTTTAATTTTACATGATGTTAATTTACATATATCTAATATTTCTTTTCTTTCTTTTGCTGAAATAGAAGGTAAGGCTAAGATAATAGTATCAACACTATATTCTTTACAAGACTTGATAATATCAAGTCTTGTTCCAACAATTGGAACATTATATAAATAAGTATTTTGTTTTTTAATATCATCATCTATAACACATACTGCTTGATATGAAACATATTTAGATTCTGCAAGTTCTTTTAATATCATTAATCCAACAGATTCAGCTCCAATAATCATAACTTTAGGAGCAGTATTAGATTCTTTCTTTTTAGATAAATACATCTTATATGATTCATATACTCTAAAATAAAATCTAGATATAACCATTAAACATATAAGTATTAACGCATCAGTAAAAAGCCATCTAAATCCTAAATTAAATTTATTAGTAAATACTAAGAAAATTACTTGAACAATTGTAATTAGAATTGTTGATGCAACAATTCTAATTAAAACTGTAAAATCAGCATACTTAGGAATAATATTATATAGTCTAAGTACTAAATTACATAGTACAAAGAATATTCCCATTACAATAAAATAAGTAATTACATATGTATTAGATTCTTCAAATACAACATTACCTTTAACAATAAATTGGGATAATATACCCGATAAAAAGAATATTATAAAATCACATAATACTAATATATGACGTTTTAATACATTAATTGTATTTAATTTCTTATAAGAATTGTGATTCATATAGATACTCCTTTCAAATATATTTTATTTATTATTATTTAACTGCATATCCTTTTTTAATAATTAGATTTACAAGTTTATCTACGTAATGATGACAAGTTTCAAGAGTTTGTGCTTCGCACATAACTCTTATAACTGGTTCAGTACCAGATTCTCTTAATAATACTCTTCCTGTATCAGATAATTCATTTGATACTTCTTGTACTAAATTCTTTATATCTAAATCATTTACTACTATTTCTTTAGATGTAACTTTTACATTTACTAATACTTGAGGATACATTATACATGGTTCTACAAGTTTAGATAATGGTAATTTTTTATCAAGTAATACTTGCATTACTTTTAATGCAGTAAGTATACCATCACCAGTTGTTGCATATTTAGAGAATATTATATGACCAGATTGTTCTCCACCAATAGAACAATTATGTTCTTCCATATATTCTTTTACATATCTATCTCCAACTTTTGTTTTAGCATAGTTGATGCCTTCGGCATCAAATGCTTTAAACAAACCAAAGTTAGACATAACTGTAACAACAGCTGTATTGTTAATTAATTTATCTCTATCTTTCATGTATTTAGCATACATATAGATAATTTGATCTCCATTAACAACATTACCTAATTCATCAACTGCTAAACATCTATCAGCATCTCCATCAAAAGCAAATCCTATATCTAATCCTTTTGATCTTACTAATTCTTGTAACCCTTCTATATGAGTAGATCCACAATCTTTATTTACATTTAAACCATCTGGTGTATTGTTTATTGCATAAACTTTAGCACCAAGTGCCTCAAATACACTCTTTGCAATCATCCATGATGATCCATTAGCACAATCTAGTCCTATATGTAATCCATCAAAAGAGAATATTCCAAGAGATATAAGATATCCTATATATCTATTTCTACCTGCTACATAATCTATAACAGAACCTATTTCATCTTTTGTTGCATAAGGTATTTCATCATTTGAATCTAACATATCTTCAAATACTTGAATAATATCATCACTTATCTTATCACCAGTAGATGATATAACTTTAATACCATTATCATAAAATGGATTATGACTGGCGGTGATCATAACACCGCAGTCAAAATTATCATGTTTTGTAATATATGCTACACTTGGAGTAGTAGTAACATGCATAATGTAACAATCAGCACCACTTGATGTTGCTCCTGCACATATAGCATATTCAAGCATATAACTAGAACGTCTAGTATCTTTACCAATTAAAATTTTTGCTTTTTTTGTATCTCCAGATAGTTTCTTTTGAGTTGAATAATAATATCCTAATATACGACCAACTTTGAATGCTTGAGAAGCATTCAAATCAATATTTGCTTCACCTCTAAAACCATCTGTACCAAAATACTTTCCCATAAATAAATTCCTTACATAATTAATTTTGCTGCATCTTCATCAATTATTGCAATACAATTTGGATGTAATTGTAATACAGATGCCGGACAAGATTCATTGACGTTTCCCTTTATCATGTTATAAACAGCATTTTGTTTATTCTTGCCGGAGGCAAGAATAACAATTTGTTTGGCATTCATAATATTTTTTATACCTTGAGTGAATGCTTTAGTAGGAACTTCATCAATACTATTAAATAATCTAGAATTATCTTTAATAGTAGATTCTTCTAATGATGTAACATGTGTTAATGAACTAAATGGAGTATTTGGTTCATTAAATGCAATATGTCCATCAGATCCAATTCCAAGTATTTGAATATCAGGTATTAATTCTTCTAATACTTTATTATATCTATTACATTCTTCTTCATAATTAGAAGCTATTCCATTTGGAATGAATGTATTTGATAAATTAATATCTAATTTATCAAATAAATTAGTTCGCATGAAATATGCATAAGAATTAATATTATCTTTATCTAAACCAACATATTCATCTAAATTAACAGTTTTTATATCTTTATATGTTGTTTTATTATCTAAATGATCTTTTACAAGTAAATCATATAATCCAAGAGGTGTAGATCCTGTTGCAAGGCCTAAACAAGCATTCTTCTTTTTAGCAACTATTTCTTTTACTAATCTAAAAGCTTCTTTAGACATATCATCATAAGTTCTAGTAACTATTATTTTCATAATATAAATACTCCTAAATAATATAAAAATTATTTTTTAGAAATAACAACTGGTTTATTAACTTTAACAATAGAGTTTTCAGGTATAATACCTCTAACACAAGATGTAGGATAAATATTAGAATATCTTCCAATAACTGTACCTGGATTTAATACTGCATTACATCCAACTTCTACATAGTCGCCAAGGAATGCTCCTACTTTTTTTAGGTTAGTAATAAAAGATGATTCATCATCTTTTATTACAACAAGTGTTTTATCACTTTTTACATTTGATGTAATTGATCCTGCTCCCATATGAGATTTATATCCAAGTATTGAATCACCTACATAGTTATAATGTGGTGTTTGAACATTATCAAATAGTATTACATTTTTAAGTTCTACAGAGTTACCTACTACACAGTTATCTCCTACAAGTGCTGATCCTCTAATAAATGCACCATGTCTTACTTCTGTTGATTTACCTATAATACAAGGTGCACCAAGATATGCAGATGGATAAACATTTGCAGTATTATGAACCCATACATTTTCTTTAATTTCTGTATATTCATCACTTGGTAATGACTTACCAATCTCTAATATAATATCTTTTATAAAGGGTAATACTTCATATGGATATGAATATTTAGTTAAATAGTCTTTAGAAATAGTATGATTTAGGTCAAAAAGATCAATAATTTTGATATTTTTCATATATTTTACCTGTATTTTTTTAACATTTATTTATAATATTTTACCACTTTTAATAATTTTTATAAAGGTGTGAAGATTAATATAAAAAAAAGACCAACTAATGTTGGTCTTTTTTTAATATTTATTAGTTTATTATTTCCTATTATTACTTTAAAACTTCTCTACATGCAACAATATCTACACCTGTATTTAATACATTAGATACTACTACATCTCCAATATGAATAGGAGCTTCTACTTCTACTTTTTCTAATACTTCCATTAGATCAAATATCATTCCTTTTGGTATTGGATCTTTAGTTTTAATAGGTAATCTTACGAATTCAACTGATTTAATTTTAACTGTTGATGTTACAGTACGTGTAGGAGATGTAACTTCTTGTTTACCATAGATTTCTCCTCTTTTACAAGTATTACCAGTAACATTTAAGTTATCATCAACAGTTAAATGACATCCTCTAGGACATACGATACAAATTAATTCTTTATTCATTTTCTTGTACCTCAACTGTTAATTTATCATTACCTGTAAATGTAACATCATCTAATTTTAATGCTTTTAAAGGAATGTTTTCCATTTCTGCAGGTAACATATAAGGTTTCTTTAAATTACGTACTTCTACTCCATTTATTTTAATAGATAGTTTTACATCTTTATATGGGGTACGTACTCTAAATTTTAATACAGTAGAATCTAAATTATCTTTATGAATATTACAAGGAACACAATATCCTATTCCATTAAGTGGTTCTACAGATATTAAATCAGAATTATTTAATTCACCATTATTTTTAATATAATCTGCAGCACTCTTACCTGCAAGACGTCCTTCATTAGATACAAAGTCTACTAAATCATGTACATGAAGTGAGTTTCCACAAGCAAATATACCTTTAATAGATGTTTGTAGATTTTCATCGACAATAGGACCTTTTGTTCTTGGATACATCTTGCATCCTGCTTCTTCTAGAAGTGGGTTTGATGGAATCAAACCTACTGATAGAAGTAATGTATCACATTCGAATTCCATATCAGTTCCTTCTACAAATTGTAGTTTATCATCTACTTCTGATACGATAATCTTTTCTAATCTATCTTTACCAATAATTTCTTTTATTGTATGGTGTAAATATAATGGGATATTATAATCATTTAAGCATTGAACAATATTTCTATTTAATCCATTAGAATAAGGCATAAGTTCAGCAACACCTAAAACTTTTGCTCCTTCTAAAGTCATTCTTCTAGCCATGATTAATCCAATATCACCAGAACCTAAGATAAATACTTTCTTACCTACCATGTATCCTTCAATATTTAAATATTTTTGAGCAAGACCAGCAGTCATAACTCCAGATACACGAGAACCTGGTATTGCAATGGCACCACGTGTTCTTTCAGAACATCCTGTTGCCATTATAATAGCTTTAGGTTGTAAGATAACATATCCATCTTCTTTAGATGAATAATGAATAGATAAATCTTGTTCTACTTTTAGAACCATTGCTTCTGTTCTATAATCAATACCTAAAGATAATGCTTCCTTTACAAAACGAGTAGCATATTCTGGACCAGTTAATTCTTCTTTGAATTCAGTTAATCCAAATCCATTATGAATACATTGAAGAAGTATTCCACCTAGGTGATCATCTTTTTCTAATATTAATATTTTATCAATACCATTCTTCTTTGCTTCAATAGCAGCAGCTAATCCTCCTGCTCCTCCACCAATAACGACTAAATCATAATCATGCATATTCATAATTATTTTACACTTTCCTTTCTTTCAAAGATAATGTATGAGCCATTATTAGATAAGTTAATATCAGTAGGTTTCTTACCAAGTTCATTAGCTAATGTTTTAATAACAGTAGATTCACAGAAACCACCTTGACATTTACCAAATCCAGGTCTTACACGTTTTTTAACACCTTTAATAGAAGTGGCTCCACAATTACGATTAATACAATCTTTAATTTCTCCTAAAGTAATACCTTCACAACGACATACTACTTTACCAAAATCAGGATTTTGTTTAATTAATTCATTACGTTGTTCAGGAGTTAGTTTATTTACTCTATATAATGGTCTTCTAATAGGATTAAATGAATCATTCATAGATGGTTTTAAATAATCAACAACCATATCTGCAACATCTTTTGATATTGCAGGACTAGATGCAAGTCCAGGTGATTGAATACCCATTAATGAAATAAATCCATTATCATAATTTCTAATGACGAAGTCATTAGAATTATGATAAGCACGATTTCCTGAGAATTCTCTTATAACATAATTATATGGTACATTATCAACTAAACGAGTAACTTCTTTCTTAATAACTGCTAATGCGTCATTATCTACAGATACATTAGATTTATCATCTACAAATTCACTTGTTGGACCTAATAAATAGTTTCCATGAGTAGTAGGTGATACTAATATACCTTTACCTTTAGATGATGGTACACTAAATAATGTATGAGATACATACTTTTCTGCAAAATGATCTAATACATAATATTCACCTTTTCTAGGAGTAACTACTTCAGATTCACCTGTAACCATATTATGAATCTTATCAGAATAAAGTCCTGCTGCATTAATTACTACTTTTGCTTCATAAGTATCTTTTGAAGTAGTAACTTTAAATGTTGAACCTACGTGTTCAACATTAGTTACTTCTTCATTTAAATGAAGTTTAACTCCATTATCCATAGCATTTTCCATTAAAGCAACTACTAGTTCAAATGGATTAATAATACCTGCTGTTGGAGCAAGTAATCCTGCTATAGCAGTTTTAGTAACAAACGGTTCTTCTTTTCTTAATTCTTCTTGATTTAATAGAATTGTTTTAACTCCATTTAAATCAGAATTCTTTTGTAATTCTTTTAATGTTGCAAGTTCCTCTTCAGAATTAGCTACAGTAATAGAACCAATATTATCAAATTCAACATCTAATTCTTTACAAATAGATGGGAACATTTGATTACCTAAAACATTATATTTTGCTTTAAGTGTTCCTGCATGTGGATCATAACCAGAATGCACGATTGCTGAATTGGCACAAGATGTGCCATCACCAACGTCATTATTCTTTTCTAATACTAATACATCAAGATTGTATTTAGCAAGGTTACGAGCAATAAATGATCCTATTACGCCCGCACCAATAATAATAACATCTTTCATTAATATTACCTCTAGTTTTTATTATTTTATTTCCTATAATATTATACTCTTTTTTTATAAATTATTATATAAATAATACTTAATATTGCTTAAACGTAATATCAAAGATAACAATAATAATTTAATAAAGCAAATAACAATAATGTGAAAACAAACTAAAAATAGATTGTGCTAATATCGAGTGATTGCGCTTTTTGAATATTACAAAAACTAACTGATTGTGCTTTTTTAATATTATTAATATTAAATGATTGCGCTTTTTTAATGTTAATGATATGATAAACTGCTAAAATGGAAAATCGACTCCTAGGTCGAAACAGCAATATTAGTTGAAGAACACGAATAATTTAAAAATCTACTATTGCAGAAAAGTTTACAAAAAAATATAAAAGTTATATTCTTATTGATTATTCAAAAGTTAAAAATTCTATAAATAATTTTTTTATAGTTTAGAATCTCTTTTTATAGTGTTATCACTTGAATTTAATGTTCCTTATAATTATTATTTTTTAAAATTGCAACAATCTATTTACACTATATTGGTAAGTGTTATAATATTAAATGTTTATATTAAATATATATTATTTAAGGAGATTTTATGCAATTATTTATTGTTGTATTAACAGATCATGAATTTGTTAATCCTATATTAAAGAGTTTTTCTGATAATAATTATCATGGAAGTGTTCTTGCTACAAAAAGTATAAGACATGCATTAATGGAATCAAATGAACCACTTCCATATTTTGGTGGATTATCTAAAGTAGTAGATGAAAATGAAGAATTATCAAGACCAATGATATTTGTAGTAGTTAAGGATGAATTAGATATAAAGTTATTATCTAAACTTGTAAAAGATATTACAGGTCCAATAAAAGGTAAAGGATTTATGTATTCCTTACCAATATCTTATGTAGAAGGACTTGATCAATAATGTCTTCTGCAACCATACTCATTGGTATAAGTATTGCACTTATATGTGGACTTATATCCAATAGATTAATAAAACTTATTCATTTACCAAATGTAACAGCTTATTTAATAGTTGGTATTCTTATTGGACCATATTTATTTAGTTTAATAAATCCAAACTTAGGAGGAATTCTTTCAACAAAAGAAGTAGAATCATTTGGTATTATTGTTGATATAGCGCTTGGATTTATTGCATTCAGCATTGGTGCTGAATTTAAATTATCAACACTAAAAAAACTTGGTAAAGGTATAATGACTATTACCATATTACAATCAATGGGTGCTTTATTATTTGTCGATGTTGCATTAATTATAATTTGTTCTATTAATAATTCATTACAAGCTAATTTACCATTAATATTAGTACTTGGTGCAGTTGCAACTGCAACAGCACCAGCTGCTACACTTATGGTAATTAAACAATATAAAGCAAAAGGTGAATTAACTGATACCTTACTACCAGTTGTTGCAGCAGATGATGCAGTTGGATTAATATTATTCTCCATTTCATTTAGTATTGCTCAAACAATAGCTAAATCAAATGCAGGTATTAGTGATGCATCAATTAGTTTTACATCACTTATTGGTATGCCATTACTTGAAATATTTGTATCATTATTAATAGGATCTATTATTGGTATAATATTAACATTATCAATGAAAGCATTTAAATCACGTGCTAATAGACTTATTTGTATGATAGCAAGTATCTTTTTAGGTGTTGCATTATGTGAATTATCTAGTGAATATCTAAATATAGAAATATCAAGTCTACTTACATGTATGATGATTGGAGCATTATTCTGTAATTTAAGAGATGATGCAATCCAAATATTAGATGGAATAGATAGATGGACACCAGCATTATTTATGTTATTTTTTATATTAAGTGGAGCAGAATTAAATTTTAGTGTAATGGGCAATATTACTGTAATTGGAATATGTGCAGTATATTTAATATCTAGATCTCTTGGTAAATATTTTGGAGCATATTTTGGTGCAGAAGTAACACATGCATCAAAAAAGGTAAGAAACTATTTAGGATTAACACTTCTACCTCAAGCAGGTGTTGCTATTGGTATGGCAAGAAGTTCTTCTTCTATATTTAGATCAATTGCTGATTCAATAACTAGTACAAATCTAATTGGTGCTAATTATTTAAATAATATAGGAGATACTATAACAGCTGTAGTATTAACCGCAACACTTATTTATGAATTATTTGGACCAGTAATTACTAAAGTAGCTTTAACTAAAGCTGGAGAAATAGATTCATCAAAATAAAAAAAATAATGAGAGTAATTTTTTAAATTATTCTCATTTTATACTTTGTAATAACAATTTTTGCGTATTTACGCAATAATTGTTATTATGAGAGATTGTCTTTATCCATGGTATGATGAAAATGTTATTTTAAATATGAGTATTGAATACTTTTTACTAAATATAGATTCATTAGAAAAATAGAATTAAAAAAGACCCTTTCAAGAAGTATTTAATTAGGGATTTTAAAAGCTAGTCGCACTTTGGTGACTAGCTTTTTGCTTATAAACAAAATGTCATATATGCAGGAATACAAATAATGCCATTATCTTTTATAGAAAGATTTTTAGGATGGATAATATATGCTTTATCAATTCTATCATTGTATTTATTAATAAATCTTTCTAAAGACTCGGTTTTGTATTTTTTTGTTGATTTGACTTCTATTGGAATTATTTTGTTATTAATCTTATTACCGTTTGAAAGAATAAAATCTATCTCAATATCGTTTCTATGTTTTTCTTCATTATATTGAGTATAGAAATATAATTTATTACCATTTGCCTCCAACATTTGTGCAACAACATTTTCAAAAAACATACCTTTATTAATAGAAAGTTTATCGTTAAGAATAGAAATATATATATTAATATCGTTTTTAACATTTTCATCGAATGTATGTGATACGAGTAGACCGGTATCTCCCATATAACACTTAATAAAAGTACGATTTTCATTTAGTGAAAGGCCTACATTAGGATCGTTACATAAAAAGCATTCATTACAAATCATAGAATCTGATAGCCAGAAGAAAGTTTCTTCGTAATTGATAGCTTTATCATTTGGATTTATTGAACTTATTTTTACTCTTTTTTCATGTGCAGATAAGAATCCAGGAATTTGGTCATATATTGATAATACCTTGTTTTTATAACTTGCATTCAATTTTAAAATATCATTTCTATATGTCTTCAATATATCTCTTTTTTCTAAATCACATCTGTTAAACTGTTTTCTTTCTAGTATAAAACTATCAACAACTTTAGGCATACCACCAACTAAAATGTACTCTTTAAAAAGCAAGTTTGCTTTCTTGTGAAGTGATTCATATAAAGGTTCATTTTTATCAAAACAATTTTTTATATAATTTATTAAATTATCTTCACCCATAGCCCATGCGAATTCTTCAAAATCCATTGGAAACATGCATATACTTCTTTCCTCGGATGGTATAAGAATATTTTGAGTATTTTCTTTAATAGCTATTAGTGATCCTGTTTCTATATAATCATATCGTCCATCTTGAACCAGATATTTTATTGCTTCTCTTGCTTTAGGAAATAGTTGAACTTCATCAAAAATAATTAGTGAGTCTCTTTCGTATAGAGTTACACCATATTCTGCTGAAAGAATCATAAAAAAAGTATCTAGATTATCTAATAAATTATAGAATAATTGTTTAACTGATTCTCTGGCTTCTCCAAAGTCTATAAGTATATAACTTTTGTAATGTTCTTTTGCAAGTTTTAATGCTGCTGTAGATTTTCCAATACGGTGTTCTCCTTCAATTAGTAGAGCCTTTTCCCCATTAACTTCATTTTTCCATTTAAGCAATTCATCTTCAATTTTTCTTTTATAAATCATAGTACACCTTCTTTTTTCAAAATACGCAATATAAATGTATGGAAATATACCGAAATACGCAATGAAATATTTGTTTTATTACAACCTTGATTAAAATATATAATAAAAGAGTTAAAATGCTTCTTGAAGTAGCAACCAAAAATGAAATTAACAAAATAAAAGCAATTTGTATTATCTACAAATTGCTTTTATTTTATTTAGTGTGGTTTTTTAACCATTCTTCTACGTAATTAGGTTTATCTACAGGGATATTTTTAAATTCATTTAAGAAATCTGCTATGAAGTTAGCACATGTTGATAGCATTTCTTCTCCCCACTCTTTTGTAGCATATTTTGGATGATCATCTCCACGCCATCCATTATCAGTAATTTCTGATGTATGACGAGGTATAGATACTTTTACTCCTTTATATTTTAAATCCATAAATGTTAAAGTTTCAAAATTAGAATTAATTTCTCTTAATCCCATATCATCTATTTCAGATTTATCTATTAATGATTCATTAATAGCCATAACTCCAGCAGTTTCTTCACCACCTCCATGGCCACCTTTCCATTCAGGGTTCATATCCCAAACCATTGTCCACCAATCTAGTTTAGTAAGTATTGCGCCCATATCACGTAATTCATATCCTATTTTATTAATTACTACATCATTTCCACCATGACCATTTAATATTGCAAAATGTCTTGCGCCATGATGATAAAATCCCATAATAACTTTCTTTAGAATACAATATAATCCATCTTCACCAATAGTAATAGTTCCAGGAAAATCTCTAAAATAATCACATGCTCCATATGGAATTGTAGGTGCTATTAAATAATCACAAAGAGGTTCTAATAATTCTAATATTTTATTAGGAATTAAAGTATCAGTACCTAAAGGATTTTGTCTTCCATGATTTTCTAAGCTTCCAACTGCAATAAGAACTGTATCATGTGTTTTAAAATATTCGCCAACTTTTGGCCAAGTCATTAGTTCTGCACGCATTATATTATTCTCCTAAAGATTCTTTATGTTTTTTAATTTCATCATCAAGTGTAACTTTAGTACTAAAATATGCCATTAATAATGATGATATAAGTACACCAGCACTCATAAGAACTAATATACAAATTTTAGCAGATTCAGGTTGAACTGGATATTTAACTTCAGCTGTAGCTTCTTGGAAACCAAATAAAGATAATAATACACCTAGTAAGAATACTATTAATGCATGAGCAAGTTTCTTAATAAATGATGATACATTAGATACCATACCATCCATTCTTACTCCTTCTTTCCATTCAATAACATCAGTTACTTCTGCTCTATTAATACCAATAACAATAATTGTTATTGCAGTACCAATACCTACACAGAATGTAAAGAAGTATGCTGGAATAGTAGTGAAGTATCCAAATAAACCAAATACTAATGCTCCAACTGCAAGAACAGCTGATCCTATAATCATTGTTTTTGTACGACCAAATTTATTATACATTTTCTTAACAAATGGAGTAGCAAGCACTGTACCAACTATAAACATAGCTGAAATATACATCATTTCATCTGGTGATTGAGCAACAAAGTTACAATAATATGCTGCATAACCAGTAGTAAGTGTTACACACATACCATAGAAAAAGAAAATAACTAAATTTAATATGAAGTTTTTATCTTTTACTAAAATCTTCATAGCATCAAAAATTGATTGTTTTTTGTTTTCTCTTATAACACGTTCTTTAGTTGTAAAGTAGTTAATTAAACTACAAACAACTACAACTATAGCAGTAATAATTGCAGCACCTAAATAACCTTTTTCTGGATTTTCAATAACTTTAACAAGTTTATCGCCTTGTTTAATATATGCAATACCACCAATAGTATACATTAAATTCCACATAACTAAGCTAGGTAAACTAGATCCTACTGCTTGTCCATATGATACAAATTGATTTAAACTTAATCTTTCTTCAATATCATTTGTTGCAACTTGTCTTAGTGTAAATACAGGTAAGAAATAGAATGTTCTTGGAATCATATAAATAAAATACCATATAAATGAATACCAAGTTTTAGTTGCTAAATCAGCATTTGGAAGAGTAGAAAATATTGCTATAAAACATAAAGCAAAAGGAACACAACTAAATAATAATACTGGTCGCATTCTTTCACCATTCTTAAATTTATGGTTATCTACCCATGATGCAATTAATGGGTCATTAATAGCATCCCATATTGTTGATAATGATACAACAAGTCCTGAAAGCCATGCAGGTATACCTACAACTGATGTATAGAATAATTGTAAGAATGATCCTGTTGTTTGAGTGGTCATATCAGATCCCATTGCGGTAAATGAATAACCAAGTTTCTCAATAAATGATAATTTTTCCTTCTTCTTTTCCATTATTTATTAACTCCTAATTTAAAATCATAATAATTTTTATAATCTAAGTTTTGCCATACTCTAACAGTTAACTTATCTAAGTTATATAAAGATGTCCATAAAGTATATCCTCTAAACTTATTAATACGATAATCTTGTGAAACATCTTCCAAAAGTTTTGATGTATCATCAAAACTTAATACACCATTATTTTTATCTAGTTCTTTTTTAACTACTTCATCTCGATCTTCACCATATCCATAATGATCATCTCTTATTAAATAATAGTTAGAACCATGTTTTACTTCTTTAACATTTAATACATTATCAATCCATTCTAATATAACAGTTTTTCCTGTTTTATCAGATATCATTATATGATAATCATCAGTTCTAAGTGGACTCATAACATTTACTTTTTTAGCAAGTTTAACTGCTTCATCTACATTTTTACAAAAATCAAGCATTCTTCTCATTAATACTGGATGAAACATTGTTTTTCTACCTTTTACTTTTTGTAAAGTAGCAAATTCTTTATTAACAGTCCAAGTTAATTTATCAGCTGTATTTATTGCAAGAGATTTTGGTTTAACTTTATAATCAAACTTTTGTGGTACTTCACCTTTTTTATCTAAAATAATTGCAATTCTTTTTTCTTCTTCTGTTAAAGTAGAAGGATCTATATATTCATCTTGTAGAGTCCATTCATTATGAGTTGGTAAATGCATTATCGATACTGCTAAGCCTTTTTCATTCATACCATCCATACATAAATATGGTATAAGTGCTAATGCTGAAATATCAGTTTTACCATCATCTAATGTTCCTGCAAATAATCTTCCTTTACCAAGATCAAGCCAGAATCCATCACACATAGATAATGAATCATATCTAAATAAAGTTTTTTTAACATGTACCATTATATTTAATGATGTCATATCATTTTTACGATCATTAAATTTAAAATGTACAAAATCATAATTTCTTGCAAAAAGATGATCACCATCAGGTGTTGTACAACTGAAAGTTGTACAAGCAGGTTTTGCAAGCATATTAACAAATCCTTCTAAAAAATAATAATTTGGTTTATAGTCTAAATAGTATAAAGCACCATCTTTATCAACTCTTTTAATGCCATCTATACAATTTAAATACATCTTTGGTAGTGGTAATTTATGTGGGTTAGCCATTTATTTATATATTCCTTTCTTAAAATGATTTAATTATATCTTCATTTAAAGATTTAACAATTTCAGTCATTAATGATGCTGTATATTCAAAATCATCATAAGAACATATACAGTTCATTGCATGAATATATCTAACAGGTACACCTGCGGTTACTGATGGAATACCATCACATGATGTAAGTGTAATAGCTGCATCATTTCCTCCACCTTCTCTTACAGATTCTTGTACAGGCATATTATTTTTATGTGCTAAATCTAATACAAATCTTTGTAATCTTGGTGAACAAATAACTGATGTATCCATATGTCTAAACATAGGACCTTTTTTAAGTGCAGTTTGAATTGCATAACTATCTGTAAATGTATCATCAGCAGGGCATCCTTCATAACATAAAGCAACACTAGGTTTAACATGATTAACAGATACTTTACAACCACGTTCTCCTACTTCTTCTTGACTAGATAATACACCTACTACATCAACATCTAAATCTAAATCATTTAATCTATCTAGTGTTTCTATTAATGAAGCAACACCTATTCTACAATCAAATGCTTTACCAAATATTAGATTATGTTCATAATCAATATCTGCAACTGTTGCAGGTGCAACAGGTTCGCCCATTCTTATATGAAAATTATTTACTGCATCATCATATGAAGTTGCTCCAATATCTATAGATAAATCACTGATTTTTAAATCAGATGATTCTAATCCATTTCTAAAATGAGCTGGAACATTTACGAATACTCCACTAATCCATTTACCCAATGCATTTCTTACTTTTACTTTTGATGCAGGAAGTGTAGAATTTGTCCATCTACCAAGATTTACTACTCTTAGTGTTCCATTAGGTCTAATAGAATGTACCATAAAACCAACTTCATCACTATGAGCATCAAGCATAACAAGTGGTTTATTACCTGTATTTTTCTTTCTATATAAATAAAGATTTCTTAAGCAGTCTTCTTCAATTATGTATTTATCACCTACATAATCTCTTACTACTTTTAATACATCATCTTCAAATCCAGATGGACCAAAAGCATTAGACACATCACAAATAAATTTTAATTTCTTTTCATTCATTTCCATATCAATAATCTTCTTTCTAATATTTATTATTATACCAAAAAATTAAACTTGTTCTTTATATTTACCTAAGACATATGTTAAATAATGTGGGATTGTTATTATTGAACCATTCTCACTAATATTATAATTACCAATTTTTAATAATTTACATTCACCATAGTGATTTGGATTATTTAAAACAGTCTTAGATGATTTAGTATTACCAGATTTTGCTTTTGCTTCTATTAAATAAGAATATCCATTATAACAAATAACAAAATCAATTTCTAATCCCGATTCTTTTGCAAAATAGAATGTATCAATTCCAGCTTTATACAAATTATCAAATACTACTGCTTCATATATAGCACCTTTTGCTTGTCCTAAGTTTCCTTTGTTTATAGCAATAATTGTATCTATACCATACATTGAACTAACAATACCAATATCGGTAGGAAATAGTTTAAATTGAGATTGAATTTTATTACCTAATAAAGGTAATGAAACATTTTCTAAATTAAATACTTTATAAACTATATGTGCTTGATTTAAATATTCTATAGCATCTGTTTTTTCATTAGATCTACCACTTGTAATTTTTGAAGTTATGAAACGTTTGTTTTCTTTAGATAAAAATGTTGGAATTAAATCAAAAACATTTTGAATACGTGCAACTTCATGTGGCTTAAATAGTGGTTGTTTGTTTTTATCAACACGTCTTCCAAAATCACTTTTCATATTTAATATGTTATTTTGGACAACTTTTATACCATCTAACATGTTATTACTTAACAAATATGAACTTACAGCTTTTGGAAAGCCACCAATACAAATATACTTTGTAAATAATGAATTATAAAAATCATTTAAATTATTAGGAATAATTTTTTTCTCTATAAAATAAGATTCAAGAATATTTATCTGGTCTTCGTTTATACCATTAGCCCACATAAATTCTTCAAAATCCATAGTATTCATGTGGTAAATTTCTTCGTATCCAGTAGGTATTGGTGTTACGTCACCAATGTTATAGCCGGTTATTCCTAAATATGATCCACTTCCTATAACAAAATATCTACCATCATTTACAAAATTTTTAAATGCAAGATGAGCTCTTGGGCAGTCTTGTATTTCATCCAGAAATATTAAAGTATTTGATGGATTAATATCAATATTAGGAAAATGTAATGATATATTCGAAATTAAATTATTTACATCTAAAGAATTATTAAAATCACTAATAAACTCTGGATTTGTCCAAAAATTAATTTCAATAAAATTTTCAAAATATGATTCAGCAAAATGTCTTATACTTTCTGTTTTACCACATTGTCTAATTCCATAAACTAATAATGGAAATCTATCATTTTTATTTTTCCATTCAATTAAAAATGAATCAATCTTTCTATTAAAATACATTTTATATTCCTTTCTATAAAGATATTATTACTTTTATTATCAATATTGTACTAAATTCGGAGCGACTTTTCAAGCATTTTGTACTAAATTCGGAGCGACTTTTTATACATTTTGTACTAAATTCGGAGCGACTTTTAAAAAATAATAAAATTCAAGCAAGTTTTTAAACTTGCTTGAATAGATTTATTTATTAACAAAAGATACTATTTGTGTAACAGTTTGCGATAATTGATCATCTTTAGTAATAGTAGGTGTGCCATCTTTATCTTGAGCACCATAACTACCAAAATATGCGTGGCATCCACCAGTAATTACAAATTCAGTAAATTTAGATAAATCATAGTTTTCCATTGATTCATCATATTTTTCTTTATTCATAACACCATCACAAGTACCATATAAAGAAAGTATATCTACATTATTATCTTTTAAATCAACAGCAGAATATGCTGCTAGTAAAATGATACCATTATATACATCATTTGATGAATCAACATATTGACTAGCACATACTCCACCTAAGGAATGACCTCCAATATACCATGATATAATATTTGGATATAAATCCTTTATACCTTCTGCTGCATTAATATCTAATATCGCAAGATTATCTTTTACTTTTATATTAATACATAGAATTCCTTGTTCAGCTAATTTAAATAAAAGGGGAGAATATGCTGAATATTCAACTAAACCACCAGGATAAAACACAAATGCTTTTGTATAAGATGAAGTTGGTTCAAATATTGTAAGTTCTCTTCCTTCAATTAAATCAGAAGTTTTTGTAACTGTAACATCTTGTGTTGAAGTTAAATAACTTTTTGCTTCATCATCTGCTCTATAATAGTTTCCTACATAACAAAACCAGCCAATTACTGAAGCTAATACTATTGATAATATAACTATAAGTGAAATTAATAATCTTTTTGATTTTCTATTTTTATTTTTCATTCTTTTATATCCTTATTTATTAAAAATATTTATATTTGAATTTAAGAATGGTTTAATTTTATTACATGTATTAAATTCAATACATTTATTACATAAATCAATTCCTTTAGATAATGCACATTTTCTTACCTCACACATTGAGTCACAAAATATACATTTAATACCATCTTGTTTACACCCTAAACAATTAATTGATTGATATGGAATTTCACAATTATTCATTTTACTCCATAATGCAGCAACTTCTTTTCTTATATTGTCATCATTTTTAATTGTTGCATTATAAGTATCACATTTAGCACAATCTAATCCACAATGTCCTATACAATTCATAATTTTTATCCTTTCTTTATAATAATAATTTATTATTTAACTATTTAATAAAAAGTTGTTTTTATTATCTATATTTTAAATTTAAAAACACATAATATAATAAATTGGCATATAAACAATTTTGCCGTCAACTATAACATCTTTTTTATTGCTTAAAACGTAACCATACTTAATATTATAATTAATATCAGCTACAATTTTAGGTAAAGCTTTAAAATTTCTCTCGTCTTTTCCTGATTTTATTTCAATTGGTAATATAGACAAATTATCATAATCATCTATTATGTAATCAACTTCACCTATTTTTTTTCTATCATAATAATATAATGAATAACCATGGCATTTTAACTCTTGAGCAATAACAGTTTCATATACAGCCCCCAAATTTACTCCTGACTGATTATTTAAGATTGCATTAATATTATTCTTGTATAAAATATTTGTTAATAATCCTACATCATTCATATATAATTTAAGTAAATTTTTACAAGAAGACTGCATTAATGGAAACTTCGGTTCAGAAACGGCTCTGGTATCTAGTACAATACCTGAAGATATCAAATAATTAAATTCATCAATATATCTTTGATATCGAGCATCATTAATATCTTCAACCATTTTAAATTGTAATCTTTTAACCTTATTTTCAATATTAGATGGGACAAGATCATAAATTAATTTAATCTTCAATTTATTTTCTTTATCATATTTCGATGCATCTTCGCCATAATAATTAGTAATATCAGATTGAATTTTTCTAATTTTAAATATATTTTTTGAATTTATATATTCATTTACGGATTCTGGCATGCCGCCAACATATAAATATGTTTTGAATAAATCCATAATTTTATTATGAAGACTATCTTCTAATGATTGTTTGTTTTTAAAAGAATATTTGATATGTTCAATTACATTTACGCCAACACCATTTGCAAGTAGAAATTCTTCAAAATCCATAGGATACATTTTAATTTGTTCAAATGAACCCATTGGAATCAACTCTGTATTTGATAAAGCTATTCCAAGTTGTGATCCACTACAAATAAATTTATACCTATTATCTTTTTTAAGTGCCTTTAAAAGAGTTAATAATCTAGGATATTCTTGAATTTCATCAATAAAGATAATAGTATCGTCAAATGAACCTAATTTATCACCCGCAATTACACTAACTTGTAAATAAAAAGAATCTATAGTACCAACGTTTTCAAAAAGCTTATCGCCATTTTTATCGTCAGCCATATTTAATTCAATATAATTATTATAGTGTTTAGATGCACATTCTCTAATTATAAAACTTTTACCAACTTGTCTTGCACCATCAACACATAAAATTTTAGCGTCTTTTAATTCGAAGTATTCATTTATTTTTCTTGAAATTTTTCTATAAAACATTAAAATACCTTCCTTATATTTAGATTATACACTAGCAAATACGCTTTTCCAACATTTTTGCTATCATTTTTACACGCTTTTCCATTTATACCATTAATTTTATTTAATATTTATAATTAATAACTCAAAAATAAACACACTCGAAAATATATCGAGTGTGTTTTAAGTTATTATTACTTTTTATATTGCAATTAATATTATGCTTAAATCTGTTTAAATTATAATATTATATCATACAAATAATGTTATAAACTAATTAGTCATTCAAACTTATCTCTACACAAGTTTCAACATGATTATTATATGAGAACATATCAATAGGTTGAACATTATTAATACAATAATTATTATTGCATAGATATTTTAAGTCACGAGCAAGAGTAGATGGATCACATGATATATAAACTATTTTTTTAATTTTTAAATCAACAATTGTTTTAAGTAATGATTCATCGCATCCTTTTCTAGGCGGATCAACTATTACAACACTTGGAATAATACCTTCATTTACCCATTTAGGCATAATATCTTCTGATGCTCCACAAACATATGTTGCATTAGAAATATTATTTAATGAAGCATTTTTCTTTGCTAAATTAATTGCTTCATCAACAATTTCAACTCCATATACATGTTTTACTTTATCTGATGCAATTTGTCCAATTGTACCTATTCCGCAATATGCATCAACTAAAATATCATCTTTAGATAAGTTAGCATATTCTATTGCTTTAGAATATAACACTTCACATTGATCATGATTTACTTGATAAAAAGATAGTGGTCCTATTTGGAATTTTTTATTAAGTAGTGTATCTTCTATATAATCATTACCATAAATTGTATAACATTTATCACCTAAAATAGTATTACCTTTTTTAGTATTTATATTAACAATAATTGATTTTATACCCTTATAACGAGTAGTTAATTTATCTACGATTTTTGAGTTATTTTTAATTTCATTTAAGCTTGTTGCGACAATAACGACCATTATTTGCTCGTTATTATGGCTTTTTTTGACCATAATATGACGAATTAAGCCATTTCCTGTCTTTTCATTATATCCTGATAAGCCGAATTCGCTTAAAATATTTTTAGTGAAAATAACGATATTTGTCGATAGTTCATCTTGTATATAGCAAGTTTCTAATGGTGATATTTTATGTGTTTCTCTTTGATAGAAACCACACATAAGTTTACCATTATATTTTGATTGAACTGGTACTTGTACTTTATTACGATACATTAAAGGATTTTTAGAACCAATACATTTTAGTACATTTATAGAAGTAAATCCACCAATTTTTTCTAAAGCATTTTTAACTACATTTGTTTTGAAATCAAGTTGAGCTTCATATGACATATGCATTAAATTACAACCACCACAAACTCCATAATTAGAACAGATTACATCTGTTCTATTAGTAGATCTACTAGATGAAAATAATGTATCAATTTCTGCATATGCAAGATGTGATTGTAGTTTAGTAATAATTGCATAACATGATTCATTTAATAATAAACCAAATACAAATATTGGGAAGTTTTCTAATACTTCACTACTTTGTGTTACACCATTTATATGACAAATACCAAGTCCTTCATGTGAATAATCATCACATGTTACTTTAATTTTTGCTCCTACTTTAATAAGTGTTAAATCATTAAATGTATTTTCCATATATAATATCCTTTAATATTTACTTAGCAGCAAGACCTCCTAAGGAAGTTTCTTTATATGCTGCTTGTAAATCTTTTCCTGTTTTCATCATAACATCTATTACTTTATCAAAACTAATGTGATGTATTCCATTAGTAAGCATTGCATAATGAGCAGAATTATATGCTTGCATTGATGCAATAGCATTTCTTTCTATACAAGGTATTTGTACCATCCCATCTATTGGATCACAAGTCATACCTAAATGGTGTTCTAATGCAATTTCTGATGCATATTCTATTACTTCATTAGATGAATTTTCTAAATATGCAACCATTGCAGAAGCCATAGCACATGCTACTCCAACTTCTCCTTGACAACCAACTTCAGCTCCTGATATAGATCCATTTGTTTTAACAATATTACCAACAAGTCCTGCAACCATTAATCCTTCAATTAATTTTTCTTTTGAATATTTATTAAATAACTCATATCCCATAAGTATACCAGGAACTACTCCACTAGATCCACAAGTAGGACTAGTTACAACAATACCACCTGATGCATTAACTTCTGAAACACCTAAGCTTGCTGCATAAATAATCTTATCTAAAGAAGGATTAGTTAAATATTCATTATAAAAACTAGATGACCTTCTTGTAACATTTAGTTTTCCAGGTAATAATCCATCTGTTTGCATACCTAAGTAAGCCGATGATTTCATTTGCTCATAGACTTTATTCATAAAGTCTATGAATGATTCATCTTCAAAATTAAGTACATACTCAACTAAATTTAAATCGTTTTCCTTACAATAAGATAATACTTCATTCATTGTATTGTGAGGATAAGTTTTATAACTATTTATAGTTTCTAATTCGTTTTCTTCTTTTAAATCTCCACCACCAATACTATAAACAATCCATGAACCAAGTAATTCATTATTATTAAAAGCTTCAAACATCATTCCATTAGGATGATATTCTTTAAATTCATCTGGTTTATAGATAATAGTAGTAAGGTCTTTATTTAATACATCATATATTGCTTTATCAATTAAATGTCCAATACCTGTTAATGCAAGACTTCCATACAATGTTACTGAATAAGAAGTAGCATTTGGATATTTAGATTTAAATATTTCACTTGCAAATGATGGACCCATTGTATGAGATGATGATGGTCCATGACCTATCTTAAATAATTTCTTTAAAGAATCCATAAGTTTTACCTATTATAATTATAAGTATTTTCTACCTACTCCATTAATAAAGTCACATCCATTAATGATATTTTTACCACTTGGTTTAATTTTAATTAGTTCAAGTACAGTATTATTACCACATGCTATGCATAAATGTTTCTTATTTAATACAAATAATGTACCTGGATTTAATGTTGTTTTTTCATCTAATGGTTTTGATTCATAAACCTTTAAAACTAACTTATCTGGTAATTCAAAATAAGTAGCTGGATCAGGATAATATGCTCTTATATGATTATATACTTCAATATTTAATTTATTAAAATCAAGAAGTTCTTCTTCTTTAGTTATATTATGACAAAATGAAGCATCTTCTTCATTTTGTTTAATAGGATTAATTGATCCATCAATTACTTTAGGAAGTGTTTCTAATAATAAATCTCGTGCTACATAACTTAATTTATCAAATAAAGATTCTGATGTATCATTATCTTCTATATTAACTTCTTTAATAGCTAATATATCTCCAGCATCCATTTTATGTTCCATATACATAATTGTTATACCAGTAGATGTTTCTCCATTTTTAATAGCTGTTTGAATAGGAGATCCACCTCGATATTTAGGAAGAATTGATCCATGACAATTAATTGGTTTATATTTAGAGCATGCTAAAATACTATCTGGTACAAATTCACCAAATGCTGCTGTAATAATTAGGTCTGGTTTCATATTAATAATGTCAGATTCAATTTCTTTTAATTTATTAGGTTGTAATACTTTTAAATCATGAGATAGTGCAAATTCTTTAACAGGAGTTATAGATATTTCTTGTTTTCTACCTACTAAACTATCAGGTTTAGTTATAACACATATAATATCATAATCTTTATTATTATATAATCCCTCTAGTACTACTTTACTAAACATTGGAGTTCCCATAAATATTACTTTTTGCATAAATTTAATTCTCCTATTATAAGCTTCTTGGATATTTATCAAAAATAACTAATATATTAGTTTTTGCATAATTATCATATATAGTTTTATATACATAATTTATATTATCATAATTATGTTTAATAATTAACGTAACTCCACCACAATATTTAGAATATGTAGGTCCTATTACTATTACATTATTATTAGATATCGATAATAATAAATGTTTTATATTATTAGCTTCTTTAAATAATTCTTCATATTTACCTTTAATTATAATTCTATTTAAATTATAAAAAGGTGGATATTTACATAATTTTCTTAAAGATAAATCTTCTTTAATAAAATTATTATAATTACCTTCTATAAATGATTTTAATACAAAATGATTAATATCTGTTGTTTGAATAAATAATTTATTCATACATAATTTAGATAAATTAGTAAGAATAGAATATGTAGCTGAATATGCATCAAATCTTGTAGATTTGATAGATGTATCTAAAGATATAATTCCGACATTATAAAATTCAACATCACTTAGTGATTTTGAATTAGAATATGATGTTATAACAATCATATTAGAATCATATTCTAATATTTCATTTAATGAAGCTTCTTTATTATCATCTAAAATAAATATCTTAGTATTTGTTATATCTTTAATATCATTATATACAGATTCCATACCAACTCCACCAAACATTTGATTAGTTGATCCACATTTATCACATATAGAACTATATGAAATCTTATATCCACAAGATGGACATAATAAACTATTTAGTTTTTCATTATATTTTAAACTAATTCCACACTTATCACATCTTTTAACATTACCACAATCTTTACAAATAACAAATGAAGAATAGTTTTTATTATTAACAATAAGTAATGTATTTTTAAAATTATTTAAAGATGAAATTATTGCTTCTTTTAAAGTATGAGATACTGATGATGTATTACCTAATTTTAACTCATGTATCATATCAATAACTTCTTCATTATTATCAATATATTCTTCTTTATAAACATGATAAATGCCTGATAATGCTTTAATATATGATGAATCACTAGGTGAAAAACTTTCTAATACTAAATTTGCATTAAATATTTCTTTGATATCATTTAATACATCATGTGTATCAAATCTTGGTGATTGATCATTATAATAATTATCTGATTCTTCATCCAACATGTAAATTAAACCTATATTACTAAATGGTAAGAATATTCCTTTAGAAGTAGTAACTATTACTTTAAATTCATTATTCTTAATTTCATCATAATAATCTAAATATTCACCACTTGATAAATTAGAATTAATACAAGCTACATTTATATTAAATGTTTTTCTAATTAATGATGCTATTTTATATGTAGATAGAATCTCAGGACATACTATTAAACAATTTTTATTATTAGATAAAGTGGAACCACATAAATCAATAATAGAATTATTTAACTGTTCTATTGTTTGAGGAATATATAATAAATTGTTTAGGTTTTCTTTTAATAATGAATTTGATTTATTATATAAATATTCTAAATTATTATTTAATAATTTATTATTAACTCTCGATATTTTACATTTAGATTCTTTTAAATATCCTTTTTTAATTAAATCTTTTAATTTATATATAGATAAACCTGAATAATCAATTAATTCATCCATTGATAAAGAATCATGATTAATAAAATCTTTAATAAATTCTTTTTTATCTAATGATTTTATTAAATTTATATTATTATTACAATAATCTTTATCACAATAATATTTATTTATGTATTTAAAAGATCCTTTTTCAATAGAATCATATCTTACTTTAATAATATTAGATTTAATTGCTTGATCAATTAAATCAATATATTTATTTAATGAAGAATTATATTCTATTAAAGTTTTACCATTAAATATTTTTATTAACTCAATATTTGTATCTAATACATCATTTAATTCTAAATATTTTACACTTTTTAAGTATAATGCATCAGGTATAAATAATTTTAATATTCTAATTAAAGGACATATTACTTCTTCTTTAATCTTATATGCTAAAGATAACTGTTCTAAACTAATTATTGGAGAATAATCTAAACATTCTAATATTTCTTTTTTATCTAAATTATTTCTTACAATACTATAGAGTTCTACAACTATTGCAAGAATAGGTTTATTGCTTTGACCAAAAGGTACTTTTACTCTAGAACCGACTTTTATAATATCATTTAGTTCAAATGGTACTACATAATCAAATACTTGATCTACATTAGATGATGGAATATCTATTACTACACCTGCAAACATTGTATACTCCTTTCTTTTTAATAATATTATTATATCATATTTAGATAATTAAAAAAAATATAGGCAACTGCTTAATAAAGCAGTTGCCTAATTAATATTAAAGTTTTCAAATTTTTTTAATACTTTAGTTGTTAATAATTTATATAGAAGAGCTACATAAATTATCATACTTATTAATAATAGTATCGCAAAAGTAAGTGGAGAAATTAGTGTTAATGTTAAAAAGTATATAACACATGATATTAAGTTAAATAATCCACATGTAAGCATACTATATAAAACTGGCATATCTTGTTTTGCTATTTCTTGTTCTGATTGCCAATCAAAACGATATTTAAATACATTCCATGATAATGAAATTATTGATGTACCTAATAAATTTAATAGAGGTATTAAAAGTACAAAAGGAATCATTATTAGAGGTAATTTAAGTCCTATAATAGTAAGTATTTCTCCTATTAATACAGGAACAAATCCTATTAAGAAATTCATTAATACTTTAGAATTTAATATATCAATATATTTTATTGGTAGAATCTTTAAATGCCAACTAGTTTTACCTTCAATAGATATAGATGCACAATTAATAGAAATTGTTGATGTCATCATTGATAAATCAAATATTACAATAACTGCTAAGCTATTACCACTAAATAGTGGTAATATTGTTTCATCTAAAGATGAAAATAGTATAGTTTTTATAGCTGGTATACAACATAATACACCTATTGCAATACAAAACATTCCACCAAGGATTGAATTTACAACCCATACACTAGTTTTAAAATATCTTAATACATCATTTTTTAATAATGTTTTTAAAGGATTATTCTTTTTAAAAGAAATATTTTGTTTACCATCTTTATTAATAACAGTTTCTTTTGTTATAAGATTAGCTTTTAACGCAACCATTATAATAAATGGAATAATTGATACTAGTAATACAACTAAAAATGATAATATATCAAAATTCATTATAAATGAATATATTTCTTTAAAGAAAAATATATTAAATAATTCTTTATTATTAAAACCAGTTGTATAATCAGTAGTTGTTCCCATTACCCAATAATAAACAATTATAAATCCACATGTAACAATAGCTGATAATACAGAATGAATTATGTCTCGTGCTTTAAAATGAGATAACACTTTAGATAAAATATAATTTAATATAAAACTAATAGATGCAGATAATAAAGATAAAAGTATTGCAATAATAATTCCTGCAATAATAATAGTGAATGACAAATTATTAAAATTTATTTTATATACAACAAGTCCAGGAACTATAGATAATAAAGTTAAGAATAAATCAATTGTTATTTCATTAAATACTTTTGCAATAATGATTGATGATTTCTTTAAAGGTAAGCTTAATAATAAATCACAATCATTACCTTTTTTATGAGTGGTTGATTTTAATATTGTAAGAAATGCTGTAAAAATAAAAGAAAGAAATAATAATTGATATATTCCATCTAATGGATCATATCCATAAATAACTGCTTCTTCTATAAATGCATTCGAATTGCCTATAAACATAAAAAGGAAAAATGATATTATAAGTGTTAGTACTACTATACTTAGTGTTAAATTTCCTTCTTTTTTATTTTTAACTAATCGTCCTAAGAATTGTTTAAAATAGATTTTACTAAGTAATGCTATTTCATGCATTCTTACTCATCTCCACAAAAACATCTTCTAATGATTTATCTTTAACAATATCTTCCATTAAACCAGATTTTAATAGTTTTCCATCTTTAATAATAGCTACTTTATTACATAATTTTTCAGCAACTTCTAATACATGTGTTGAAAAGAATATAATACCACCATTACTACAATATTCTTTCATAATATCTTTTACATTTTTTATCGCAATAGGATCTAATCCTACAAATGGTTCATCTAGAATCATCATTTTAGATTTATGAAGTAAAGCTGATATAATAGCTAATTTTTGTTTCATACCATGAGAATATGTTGATATAAAATTAGATAATTCATTATTTATACCAAACATATTAGAATATTTATTAATTACTTCCATTCTATATGATTCAGATACATAAAATACATCTGCAATAAAATTTAAATAATCTATTGCTTTTAATGAATCATATAAATCTGGATTATCTGGTACATAACTTTGAAGAGATTTTAAATATAATGGATCACTTTTTATAGATACTCCATCTAATAAAATATCTCCATCATCAAAATTAATAATACCAACAATTGATTTAATTGTAGTAGATTTACCAGCTCCATTATGCCCAATAAAACCAAATAAATCACCGTCTTCAATAGTTAAACTTAAATTATCTACAGCTTTTTTATTTCCATATATTTTTGTTAAGTTTTTTATTTCTAGCATAATTCACATTCCCTTAATTAAAAACATTTAATAATATCAGATACAAGAACAAATACAAATAAAGCCATTAATAATATAAATCCAATATTATGAATAGTATTTTCTACTTTAGGAGTAGGTTTTTTTCTTGTTATTGCTTCATATAATAAAAATGCAAGTCTTCCTCCATCAAGTGCTGGTAGTGGTAATAAATTAATAATACCAATATTAACACTTAATAATCCTGTCCAATATAAAATATTGTATACAGCATCTTCACCTTGTACTAAAGTAGTAAATAAATTAGCAATACCAACTGGTCCTGATAAATCAGAAATAGTTACTCCACTATTTTTAGAAAATAATAATTTTAATGTAGATAGTATTTGAACAGATGCTTCACCTGTTTGAACCCAAGGCATATATAATAATTTAACTATATTAAATGAAGTACCAGTTTCTACTCCAAGCATTACTTTAGTTTGAGGATATCCTTGGGTAGATAACATTTCTTTTGAGTATATTGAATAATTATTTAATACAACAGTTGTTGTATTATTATTTCTTACACATTCAAAGGTAATAGATATATTTTGAGCAGCATCCATATTAGAATTTGTAAAAAACTCTAATAAATCATCTATACCATTAATAGATGTATTATTAATTTTTATTATAGCATCACCAGATCTATATCCTTCTTCATATAAAGTGGTATCATTTATCCAATCACCATCTTTTAATACTACTTTATTATTTTTATATTCAACAAGTAATTGAGCAGATAATATATAAATAACAGGTTTAACTATTGTATTTAATTCTTGATTATCTCTTAAATATGTAATATTTACTGTACCATCAGAATTGATATTGCCTTTTGCAATATCACTCATTTTATAAGATAAGTCATCCCAAGTAGAAAGAGTTGTTCCATTAATAGAAGTAATAACATCATTATTTTCTAATCCTGCAGCTAAAGCTGCATCAGAAACATTATTTACTTTAGTAGAAGATGTATCAGCATAACCAAAGAATAAGCCCATCATAAAGAAAATTACTAAAGCTAAAACAAAATTCATTAATGGTCCAGCGAACACACTCATAAAGCGTTCGCCCCATTTTTTATTAGTAAATGTTCTATCATATGGAGCTATTTGAATTGAATCATTCTTTTGATAGTTAACCATTGTATTACGTTCTACTACATATGTCTTAGTTATACCATCTAAAGATGTTAATTCTAAAAATAATTCATCTTTTAATGCATCTTTTGTTCCAACTAAATCATATTTACCAACATTATATGTATCTAAATCTGCTAGTTTTGGATTATCCAAAACTAGTGATATAAAATTAATATGACCTTCATCATTGAATTTTACTTTTACTTGTTCAACATCTTTTAATAAATCAAGTTCAGTTTCTTCTCCAGCCATAGATACATATCCACCAAGAGGAATTGCTCTTATAGAATAAGATGTTTCACCTTTTTTCTTTTGAGCAATAAGTGGTCCCATACCTATAGAAAATTCATGACATAGTATTCCTGCTTTTTTAGAAAAATAGAAATGTCCACCTTCATGAATAATTATTATAATACCTAGTACTACAATAAAAACTATAAGTCCAAGTATTGTATATAATATAGCCATAAATTAAAATTCCTTTCTATAAGTATTATTTATTGTATCTTTTATTAGTTTATCTAAATTAACAAGTAATTCAATAGATAATTCATCATTTTCATATTTAGTAAATAATGGATTATTTAATGAATCAAAAATAATATTTTCTATATCTAAAAAAGTAATCTTATCATCTAAGAATAATCTTACTGCTGCTTCATTAGATGCATTTAAAATACATGGATATATTCCACCTTTATTAATTACATCATAAGCATATTTAACAAGTGGATATCTATTATAATCTACTTTTCTAAATGTTAATGATGAAATATCTTCTAAATCTAAATATTTAATATTATTAGAATATGAATGATCATTAAATAAAGCATATTTAATTGGTAAATGCATATCGGATGAAGCCATTTGAGCAAATATAGAGTGATCATTAAATTCTATACAAGAATGAATTATCGATTGTTCATGAATAATAGGAGTAATTTTATCTATTGGTAAATTAAATAAATAATGTGCTTCTATTATTTCAAATCCTTTATTCATCATCGTAGCACAATCAATTGTAATTTTTTCTCCCATTTTCCAATTAGGATGATTTAATGCATCTTCTTTTTTTACATTTTTTAATTCTTCTTTAGATAAGTCTCTAAAAGAACCACCTGATGCTGTTATAAGAAGTCTATTTACTTCTTTAATAGATTGCCCTTTTAATAATTGATAAATTGCACTATGTTCAGAATCAATAGGTATAATTTTTACATTATTCTTTGCTGCAATATCACAAAGTATAGAGCCACCTACTACAAGAGATTCTTTATTTGCTAAATAAAGATCTCTTTTTTTATTTAATGTTTCATATGATGGAATAAGTCCAACAGATCCTACTAAGGCATTTACTACATATGGATTATCACATTCATAACATGCAACACTTATTAATCCTTTAATACCAGATTCAAATATAATACTAGGATATTCTTTTTTTAATACTTCTTTATCATTATCATTTTTACATGATACAAAAGAGGGATTAAATTTATTAATTATTTTTCTTGCAAGATCAATATTAGATCCAAATGAAAAACATTTTAAAGTATATTCACTATTAAATTCTTCAATTAAATCTAATACTTGCATTCCAATAGATCCTGTTGCGCCTAATAAACAAATGTTTTTCATTTAATTAATCCTTTCTATTTGGTTAAGCCCCCAAATCTTCTATCTCTTTTTAAATATTCATATAATGCATCATAATATACATCGGTATGAAAATCAGGCCAATAAGTATTAGTAAATAAAAGTTCTGCATAACTTATTTGCCATAACATAAAGTTAGATATTCGATATTCTCCACTAGTTCTAATAAGTAAATCTATATCAGGTAATCCTTTAGTATAAAGATTATTAGATACTAAGTCTTCATTTATATCATCTAAATTAATCTTATCTTTTTTATATAAAGATGCAATACTTTTAATAGAATTTATAATTTCTTTTCTAGAACCATAATTAAAACATAAATAAATATGCAAATTATCAAATTCTTTAGTTCTATCTTCTACTTTATTAATAGTATCTAATACATCTATTGGTAAATTATTCTTTTCACCTATTACTTTTATACAAGTTTTATTCTTTATAATTCTATTAATATATGTATCAAAACTATTAACAAGTGCTTTCATTAAGAAATTTACTTCATCTGATGGTCTATTCCAATTTTCTGTAGAAAATGCATAAACTACTAAATTTTTAACTCCAACATCTCTACTTGCTTCAGCTATTTCTACTAATGTTTTAATACCTTCAGCATGTCCAAATGTTCTAGGCATATTTCTTTTTTTGGCCCATCTACCATTACCATCAAGTATTAAACCTACTGTTTTTGGTAAAGATACATTATTTGATACTTTTAATAATTGTTCTTTAGTCATATTAATACCTTTATTTTAATATTATATCATATTAGTATTATTATACAATATTTGGGTAGGTTTTATGATTAAATTGTGATTAACTTGTGATAA
>DCIB01000029.1 GCA_002315915.1 Caryophanales bacterium UBA1737 | reverse complement strand
TCAACAAACTTTTTGATATATCTATTAATAAAAATACTAGTTTTTTTAATTACCATTAGTTTATTAACATCAGTAAATGTACATACTAAAGCATTATGCCAAAATGGAATCGAAAATCATACTGCATCAAGTTATATGCCTATTGTAATGAATATAGATCAAAGTATTATAAGTGATGGATATTTAGAAATTGCTGAAACAATAATATATGTTAATATTGTTAATACAATTACTCCAAATGGAACATCATGCGAAGCATATGAAACATTAAATGATTTACCAACAAGTTTAATAGAGTTATATAATGAAGAATATGATAGATTATATTCCGATGCTATAAGATTGTTATCTGCTACTGCTAGATTTAATTGTCATTCTTATGCATGGTATAGTCAATCGTATTCTAATATATATTGGATGAATGATCCAAAAGATTATTATAGTGATTATGATAAAAGCTATGAAATCGTTAGTAGTCCTAGAGTGGGTGATATAATATGCTACTATGATAATAATGGAACGCAAACTGAATCTGATGATATTAATCTTCATTCGGGTATAATTGTTGGATTATCTGGTGAAGCATCTAATGGTGTATGTGGAACTTCAAATATGTATATTGTAAAATCAAAGTGGGGGCCAGCAGGACTTTATCAACATAAGGGGGACGATTGCCCATATACTTCAAGTCATAATGGTTTTGCTGATTACGTAAGATATTATCGTCCACGTACTTGTGAATCTATTTCATTATCCAATCCATTAACAAATACAACCCAAAACATTCAAAGAAATTATTCTGTTACACAATATTATGATAATACTACGAATTATGCATTATATGATTTAAATGTAACATATAATAAAAACTATAGTTTTGAAGTTTCAGCAACTAATTTATTAGATGTTAGATTATATGATGAGCATATGCAATTAATTAGTATTAATAATACTAATGTATTAAGTAATAGTACATATAATGTGAATTTTAGTAATACTTTAGAAACAAAGCATTATTATTTAAGAGTTGCATTTTCAGGAAATACAAATGGTATAATATCTACAAAAATAATTAATACGCATATTCATAATTATAATAATTATACATGGATTAATTATGCAAGGCATCAACTTGAATGTAGTTGTGGAGCAACTCATTTAGAAATTCATATTTCTGACGGAATTCCAATTTCTCCAGGAAGTCCATATTGCCATTGTGAGAAATGTGGGGGACTAACTTTAACAGCTATAAATAGTCCGGGACCAACTAATGAATATATAATCGATGAATATTATGATATTGAAATAATCATTATGCCACTATCTTTATTAAATAATGATGAATACTGGATAGAATAAAAATTGATAAAATCAATTTATGAGTTGTGGGGGTACGCATTTGTATCAAAATTGCCCACGCAATACAAAGAAGAACAATAGGATTGATACGAGAGTGTCAGTCCTTTTTGTTTGCGAATATAGGGAGATTTTCCCTTTCTTCGTTTCGTAAGATAGACCTAGAAGTTGTTTTTACTAGTGATTTCCGGCTATTTTTCTTTTCAAAGGTTTGCATATTAAAATACGTTAGTTATAAGAAACATAAATTTGTTAAAACTATTATAGATGTATAAATAAATTAGTTTCATCAAAAAAACCGATTAAAAAACATCAATAAATAAGAATGAAATATCTCAAAAAAACCGAACAAAACACTTGCCCTTCTTATAATATTAGTGTATAATGTTGATGTGTATGAGGTGTAACTATGTATTATGATAGATTAGCAGATAAAGAATTAAAATTTAGATTAAGTGCTTTTGGAGCAACATTGATTGTTGGACCAAAATGGTGTGGTAAAACTACTACAGCCTCAAGACAAGCTAATAGTATTTTAGATCTTCAAGATCCAGATAGAAGTCTTAATTATCTTGAAACCGCAAATACTAAGCCATCATTATTACTTCTTGGAAATAAGCCAAGATTAATTGATGAATGGCAAGATGCTCCAGTTTTATGGGATGCTGTAAGAAAAGATGTTGATAAAGAAAACCAAGATGGTTTATTCATTTTAACTGGTTCAACATCAAAAAAAGTAAGTACTAGTCATACAGGAACAGGAAGAATAACAACACTTAAAATGTATCCTATGAGTCTGTATGAATCCAAAGAATCAAATGGTTCTGTATCATTAAAAGAATTATTCTATGATGTAAATTATGATATTGATGGAAAAATATCAAATCTATCAATTGAAAAATTAATATTCGCTGCATGTCGTGGAGGTTGGCCTGCTAGTTTATTTAAGAAAAGTGATAAAGCTAAACTAGCTGTTGCTCAAGACTATTTTGAACAAATATATGAAAAGGATATTTCGGCTCTTGACAATATTTCAAGAAACCCAAAGTGGACTCGTGCAATACTTAGAAGTTATGCAAGAAATATTTGTACATTAACTAAAACAACGACTATTTTAGAAGATATGAAATCAGATGCTGAAGTAATGTCAATGGATTCCCTTACAACATATATTGATGCTCTTCAAAGACTATATGTCATAAATGATATTGATGCGTGGTGTCCAGCAATAAGAAGTGCAACAGTTATAAGATCTGGTAAAAAAAGATGTTTAGTTGATCCATCAATTGTTGTTGCAGCACTTGGTCTATCTCCTGAATACTTTTATACAGATTTAAAGACATTTGGATTTATATTTGAGTGTTTATGTATAAGAGATTTAAAAGTATATAGTGAGAGTATGGGTGGAGAAATATCATATTATCATGATAGGTACGGACTGGAAGTTGATGGGGTATTACATTTGAAAGATGGTAGATATGCGCTAATTGAATTTAAATTAGGCAGTAAAGAAATTGAATTGGGAGCAAAGCATCTTTTAGAAGTAAAGGGACTAATAAAAGAACACAACCTAAATGAAAAACAGTGTCCAATTAGAGAACCAGACTTATTAATAATTATAACTGGTGGAGAGATGGCGTATACTAGAAATGATGGTGTTAAAATTATTCCAATTGGGTGCTTAAAAGATTGATGTGTTTTGCTATACATCTTGCAAATGCATTGGGTAAGCCAGTGGTTGCTCCAAATATGACTCTTCATACTTATGCTAATGGAACTCACTGGATTTCTGATAATGGAAAAAGAGGGGAGTTTAAAACTTTTTATCCAGGAGGTATTAAACATGGAAAAAAATAATTATATTTGTCCGGAATGTGGTTCTAAAATGAATGAAAATTATGAAAAACCAGCATTAAATTTGACTTGTCCAAAATGTGGCTGCAAAATTGCAACTACAAGATGGGACGATATTGATTTAGATGAAACTATTTATAGAATTATATTAAAACCTACAAATGAAATTAACATTAATAAGGTTAAATTAATTTCTAAATTAACGGTATTAAATTATATTCAATCTAAAGAAAAGTTAATTAGTGGTGGAATTCTTATAAGTTGTAAAGCAATTGAAGTAACACCAATTATCAATGAATTAAATATGGTTAATTTGAAATACATTATTGATCCAGAATTTCCTTGGAAATAAATTGTAAAAAAGAATGAATGTACAATAATGACAAAATATTATGAATTACTATTTTAGGTGTAAGCAAAGTTACACGATTCGATAGTTTTGTATCATAATTGCCCATGCAACACATATTGAATATACTAAAATGATACAAGAAATTGTGTCATTTTTTAATATTTTTGTATTATTGATAATATTACAAATTAATAAATCATTTATGAATTAATTTCTTAAAATATAAAATTTGTCAACATAAATGTTTACTAATTTATAACTAAATGCTATAATATTATAAAGGTGATTAATATGGCAAAGATAGAAAATATATTATCAACATTAGAAAATGTACATGATGAATTATGGTTGAGAGCTAAAATAGTTTTACAATTTATTGAAATACGAAAAAAACTAGGATATTCTCAACAAGATGTTGCAAATATTATGGGAGTATCTAAACAATTAATATCTAGATTTGAAAGAATGGAAAATTCTCCAACATTAACTTTTATTACGAATTATGCAAAAGCATTAAATGTTGAAGTAAACACGATTTTATCTATGAAGTATATAAAAGAATTAGTACTTTCTAACGAAGAAATTAAAAAAATGGATAATGTCATTAAATACCAAAATGGTGAAATTTCAATCGATGTTAATTTTGATTATGAAAAAGAAACTATTTGGTTAACACAAGCACAAATTGCACTATTGTTTGAAGTAGATAGAACAAGAATTACAAGACATATTCAGAATATTTTAGATGATGGTGAATTAGATAATTCAGTATGTGCGGAAAACGCACATACTGCTAATGATGGAAAAACTTATCAGACCAAGTTTTATAATCTTGATATGATAATTTCTATTGGCTATCGCGTTAATTCTAAAAGAGGAATTGAATTTAGAAAATGGGTTACTAATATATTGAAACAATATATGCTTGAGGGATATGCATTAAATCAAAGAAGATTAAATGCATTAAATAAAACAATAGAAATTCAAAACAAGATGTTATCTGCTACATTAAATGTTGATTCTAATGAATTATCTAATGTTATTAATGAATACACTAGAGCATTAGAACTTCTTGATAATTATGATCACCAAGTCATTAACGATATTAAAGGAAGAGAAACAATATATCGATTAACTTATGAAGAATGTAGGAAAATAATTGATTCTATGAGTTTTAATAATACATCAAATGTATTTGGAGTAGAAAAAGAAGCTGGTAAACTTAATGGAATATTAGAAGCAGTATATCAAAATGTTTTTGGAGTTGAAGTATATAATACCTTAGAAAATAAAGCAGCTCATTTGTTATATTTCTTAGTGAAAGATCATCCATTTGTTGATGGATGTAAAAGAATTGCAGCAACATTGTTTTTAGAATTTTTAAATAAAAATCATGCTTTATTCAGAAATGGTAAATTAATTATATCTAACGATGCATTATGCGCAACGACATTACTTGTTGCTGAATCTAATCCTAGAGATATAGAATTAATAATGAATATTATTATGAATATGCTAGCAGAATAAGACGAATTTACCAATTAAAACAAACTACATTCATTCTATAAATTTAAAAAAAGTAGTTAATTGATTGACAATAAAGGGTCTATTTAATATAATTCTTAATGATTTTAATATATAAGACTAAATGGAGTAGAATAAAATGAAATATAAAAATTTTAAATGGAAGTTTGCTAACTCATGCATGATTCCTATTGGAATATGTTTTAGTATTATATTAGTTATAATGATTTTATTGCTTATTTTTATTGGTAATTATAGTTCAATACCATTAGTTATACTAACAATAGTTTGTATGTTTTTTCCATCCTATCTTGTATTTTTGTTGATAGGAGATATATTATATCATAAGAGTAAAATATGTATAAAGGAAGAAGGAATTTATCAAAATAAGCGATTATTAAAATATGAAAATATTAAAGAAATATATATAGGTAAAATGGGACAAATATATTCATTTCAAGTTGCACCTATAAATGATGGCGTATTTGTATCTAAAAGAATTTTAATTTATTTTTATTCATTAGATGAAGTTTATCATTTTATTGTGACACATAACTTCTCCTATGTTCTTACCCATGATTATCAATACAATGAAATAGCTACCTATATTAAAAGTATTATTAATGAATGTGGTGAAGATTTACATCCGGATTATAGAGAATTCTTTGATGAACAAAAAACAACATGTGAATGCTGCGGGAATAAAACAATCTTTAAAAGACTTATTAATGATGTATGTCCAGTGTGTCATTGGCAAAATGATGAGGATAAAAAAATTCTTTATAATCCAAATATTGTTTCTGAAATAAATGGAATATCATTGATTGAAGCTATAAGAAATTATGAGAATTTAGGAGCTTGTAAAGAAGAATATAAAGAATTAGTTAGAAAGCCATTTAGTTATGAATCGGTAGATAGTGATAGTGAAAAATAAATTTTAATTGTTGTGTAAAATATTTTTATATAGAATAATGGGCTTGATATTATGATTAAATGGTAATTTAAAGTAAGTGGTGT
>DCIB01000003.1 GCA_002315915.1 Caryophanales bacterium UBA1737 | reverse complement strand
AATCACACTTATATTACATAGCACTTATTAATATAGGGAGTCTTTTTTATAAAAATACTAAATTTTTTATATGATATAATATTATAAATGGAGATAATTATGGAAATAAAAGGGACAAACGAATATAATCATCTTATTCTGAAATATTCAGAAAACAACCACTATAAAGATATTACTGATGAAGTAATTTATTTAAAAGAAAATTATAATCATTATTTTGTTGTATTTAAAAATAGAAATAATTATAAGATATCATTTAGTGATATTATAGTTTGTGAAAACGTAAAAGATTTAAAACTTGATAATAAATATATAGTTTACTGTGCAAATAAATTTCTTATTTTTAAAGCTTTAATTTTTGATGATAAATATATAAAAATATTTACAAATAATAATACTAAGATTTTAGTAAATAAAATAGAAAAACTAACGGGAAACACTTATTTGGCTTATAATGATGAAATCCTTGCCGAGCCACAAGACAGGTTAATGTTTTATTATAAAATGTTGAGTTGGTATCAGAACGAACAGTCAAACGATGATAATGGTGTAGCAAGAATTATTAATAATCGATATTCTAAAATATCAGATATTAATAAAGAATCTGTTTTCTATTCATATTCCATTAATAATATTAAGGAATTGAATAAAAAAATGAATTATATATATCCATTTATTTCTAGCTATTCTCAAATGAATGCAATAGATAAAGCATTCAAGAAAAATATTACTGTTATTTCTGGACCACCCGGAACAGGAAAAACTCAGGTTATCTTAAATCTAATTGCTAATGCTGTATATAATGATATGAATATTGGAGTTATATCCAATAATAATTCCGCCATAAAGAATGTTTATGATAAATTATCTAATAATCTATTATCTAATTTTATAGCTAATTTAGGAAGCTACGAAAATGTTAATAATTTCTTTGTAAAAAAAGATAATATGATTAATTATAATTTAGGACATAATTCGTTATCTTCAAAAGACGAATTACATAAAAAAATCTTGACATATAGAAGAATTAGTAAAACAAAAAATGAAATAGCATTATTAAATGAAAAATTATCTAGCGTTATCAAAGAAAAAGATCACTTTATATCTAGATATAAATCAATTAATTATTATGATTTTATTCCAAATGACAAGGAATCATCATATTACTTAAATTTAGCCAACAATTTGATAGAATATTCTAAATTAAATATTATCAAAAGATTAATATTCTTTTTTAAATTCAAAATAAGAAATATAACAGAATATAGTCTTGATGATTTATATGCTTATTTGATAAACATTTATTATGATAAAAAAATTTCTTGTATAAAAAAAGAAATAGATAATAAGATAAGTTACTTAAAACAAAACAGTATTAACATTGTTGAAGATGATATTATAAAGTTATCTACTAATTTACTAAATTCATTTTTAAATGATAAATTTAATAAATTTAAAGATATAGAATTTACAAGCGAAAACTTTAAAGAAAATTTTGAAGATTTTATTAGGCGATATCCAGTTATACTTTCTACTACTTATTCAATTTCGAACAACATACCTGATGGATATCTTTTAGATTATTTAATAATAGATGAAGCTTCTCAATCTGAAATGATTTCATCAATATTAGCGATGAATTGTGCAAAAAACATTGTTGTTATTGGAGATGAAAAACAATTACCCGAAATTGATAATAATAAAATATTAGATTTTTCCAAAAACTTAGCAACAACTTTAAATATAGAATTAAAATATTTATATAACAATCAAAGCATGTTAAAGTCTTTTTCAAAATTGAGTAATATCTCATATACAACATTACTTGAACATTATAGATGCTCACCAGCGATAATTAAGTATTGTAATAGTAAGTTTTATAATAATGAATTGGTAATAATGACTCACAGTTCAGCTAAAAATGATTTGAATATTATAAAACTTGTTCAAGGAAATCATGCTAGAAGGAATCCATCTGGAACAGGATGGATATCAGAACGAGAAGCTGATGAAGTTTTAAAATTAGTTTCTGAAATAGAGTCAACTAGTGTAGGAGTTATTACGCCATTTAAATCTCAAGCTATTTTAATAAAATCAAAATTAAAAACAAATTATGATTGGGTTGAAGTAGATACTATTCATAGTTATCAAGGAAGACAAAAGGATGTTATTATTCTTTGTTCTGTATTAAATGATTTTTCAGAAAAAAATGAATGTATTAATAGTTTTGTTTGTAATAACAATTTATTAAATGTAGCAGTATCTAGAGCAGTAAAAAAACTTTATATTATTGTATCTGATGGTGTTTTTAATAGTGAAAATAATAATATTCGAGATTTAATAGATTATTCTATATATCAATGTGGATTATCTTCGGTAAAACAAGGTGATATTGTATCTGTGTTTGATACTTTATATAGCGATTTACAATTAGTAAATAATAATAAATATGATTCATTAGCAGAAAAATTATTAGATGATGAAATTAAAAAGAATAAATATATATTAGCTAATTATAAATATAGAATGCATGTACGTTTATCAGATCTATTAAACGATTATTCTGGTTTTAATGAAAAAGAAATCAAATACTTAACACATATAAACACTCATGTTGATTTCGTATTTTTTAATAAATTATCATATAAACCTATATTATGCGTTGAGGTTGATGGAACCAAATACCATTTGCAAAATGAAAAACAACTAAAACACGATAATATTAAGGATAAAGCTTTACATAACAATAAAATAAATATATTAAGATTAAAAACGAATGAATCTAATGAGTTACAACGTATTTTACAATTGATTTAAAAGTCCTCTTAATAAGAGGACTTTTTATTATATATAGACTAATTAGTTTTATATGTTATAATATATATAACTAAATTTATATATGTAAGATGTTAAAATAATTGAATTTATAAATTGCAGATCAAAATAAAGTAATTCCTATTAAAAGTATTACAATTAAACTGGGTTAAGTATCTATTGTATATTCGCTGTCTAAAGCAGAGTTATAAAAGATTCGCTCTAATAAACAATATTATAAAAAACATATTATTCATATATATTAAACATAAAAAAGAAAGAGATACAATTATGAATATATTTTTATGTTATCCAAAATGTAGTACTTGTCAAAAAGCAAAAAAATTCTTAGACGACAATTCAATTAATTATGATTTTAGGGATATTAAATTAAATAACCCTACATATGATGAATTAAAAGAATGGATTAAATTATCTAAATTACCAATTAAGAAATTCTTTAATACATCAGGTTTAGTTTATAAAGAATTAAATCTATCAACTAAATTAAATAATATGACAGAAGATGAAATGATTAAATTACTATCTACTAATGGTATGCTTGTAAAAAGACCATTATTTATAACTAATGATAAAGTATTAGTAGGATATAAAGAAATAAAATGGAATAATTTATTATAAAATTAAGATGTAGTATCAATACTACATCTTTTTATAATTATATATATTATAATATTAATAAGAGGTATGATTATGACTAAAACTATTAAATCAATGACTTTTAATATTAGAAATGTAAATCCTATTGAAGATACTTTTGAACTTAGTTGGGATGTAAGAAAAGAATATGTTATTAAACTTATTAAAGAAGAAAATCCCGATATTTTATGTTTAGAAGAAGCAACAAAAGTTCAATTAGAATTTATGATTAGCGAATTATATGAATATAATTATTGTTATAAATATAGAGAAATTAAAGAAAATCCAGAATGTTGTCCTTTATTTTATAAAAAAGATAGATTTTCTTTAATAAAAGAAGAATCTTTTTGGTTATCAGAAACACCATCTATAATGAGTAAGGGCTGGGATGCAAGATGCTATAGAATATGTACAGTAGCTTGCTTATTAGATAATGCTTGTAACAAAAATATAGTAGTATATTCTACTCATTTAGATCATCGTTCTGATACCGCAAGACAAAAGGGATTAGAATTAATAAATAATCACTATAATGCTAATTGTTCTAATTATCCAGTTATTATTACTGGAGACTTTAATGCACCTCCAACTGATCATGTAATAAAAGATTTATTTACTTTATTTGATGATCCAGCAGATGTTAATAAAGAAGATAAAGATAAATATACATACCAAGGATATTTAAGAAGAGATCCTCCTGAAAGAATAGATTATTTTGCAGTTAAGGGATTAGATTCATTAAGTTATAAAGTAATAGATAAAACATTTTCAAATGATACATATAATTTAATATTCCCATCTGATCACTATCCTATTACATCAGAATTTAAGTATAAGGAGAATATAAATGATTAATATTAGTTATAGAATGACTTTTAAAGATTTAGGAACTGTTCCTATTTTAAAACCATTCAAAAATTATTTTATATATGGCCAAGGATTAAGAAAATTCTTAATTAAAAGATGTATGATAGGACAATTCTTTTGCGAAGGCTCTTCTTGGAATTATGATTCTTTTAAAAAAGGTATTCAATTAATAGATGATGCATCTAGAGAAAACAAACAAATAATATATCCTTTAATAGAAAAAGCTAAAGGACACGATAAAGATGTAAATTTAATGTATTTTCCAGTTAAAGGATCTATTAAACCATTTGTATTAATTATTGCAGGTGGAGGTTTTACTAATATTTGTAATCTAACTGAAGGATTCCCTATTGCAAAAGAATTTAATGATTTAGGATATCCTGCATTTATATTAAACTATCATGTATGTAAAGATATATTAATGCCTCGTCCAATGATTGATTGTTCCTTAGGAATTAATTATATTTATAACCATTTAAGTGAATTTAATCTTATAAATAATGATTATTTAGTATGTGGCTTTAGTGCCGGAGGCACTATAGCAGAACTTTGGTCTACATCACATTTAGGCGCCCCTATATATGATTTACCTAGACCAAGTGGTGTAATACTCGGCTATCCTTTTACATCTGTTAAATATACTTTTGATAATAAAGAAGATAATGATACTTGTAAAATGGTTCTTGGTAAAAATAGACTTGATTCAATGAATTCAATTATTAATACAGATGAAAATTTAGATAAAGACTATCCTCCTACATATATTGCATATGCTAAAGACGATGAAAGAGTCGATCAAAGAAATTCAACATGTTTATATGATGCTTTACAATTAAAAAAGATACCTTCTAAAATAGAATCACACACAAAAGGTGGACACGGATTCGGTGATGGAACAGCTACTGAATTTGAAGGATGGATTAAAAGAGCAGTTGAATTTATAGAAAGAAATAAGTTAGCTAAGTAAAATTAGCTAACTTTTTAAATTTCTTAAACAATAAGTAGTTTATTTATATAGATATGTTAAAATATATTTAGTAAAGGAGAACATTCAATGAACTATGATTGTTTAGTAGTTGGTTCTGGTACAGCAGGAATATATCTTGCATGGAGACTTGCTAAAGATGGATATAAAGTATTAGTAATAGAAAAAGATAAAGATGAAGCTATTTCTTCTAGACTTGATATCCTACATTTTGGATATGATGGATATGAAAAATTTGGAATTCCAGCACCATCTAAAGATAGTGCTGAATTTGAACATCATTTCTTATATTCATATACTTCTAGTGCACTTGATACTAACAGGAAGAAAAATTATCATAATATTTATGCGATACACTTACCTTTAATGAATAAAAGAATGAGAAATCTTTCTGAAAAAGATGGTGTTACATACTTATATGAAACTTCATTTGAAGAACCAATATTTAATGATAATAATGAAATTATTGGTGTTAAAGCAAAACATAATGATAAAGTAGATAATTATTATGCTTCATTAATTGTTGATGCATCAGGTATACCTTCTGTAGTAAGAAGAAGTTTAAATAATCCTTACATGGAAGATTTTGAAATTGGTCCAAAAGATAAGTTCTATGTTACATTAAAATATGTAATGTATAAAGATCCCAAAAATACTACTATTGATTGTCAAAGTTGGCCTTATTATAAATGTTGGATAGGTCCATTTAAAGATGGTGGTGGAATTATTGGTACAGGAGCATCTACTTCTTTTGATTTTTGTAAGAAGATGCAAGCTAAATATGAATCTAAACTTCCTCGTCCTGAATATACTGTAGATCACTATGAATATGGAGCAACTCCCTATACAAGATGTCCTTATTCCTTTGTAGCACCAAACTTTTTAGCAGTAGGTGATGCTGCATGTATGACTAATCCTATGAGTGGTGAAGGACTTACATATCATTTCGGTTTTATTCAAGATTCTCTACCTATTATAGAAAAAGCTATTGATACAAAAACAACTATTGATAATTTATGGGATATAAATGTAATGTATAATAGAGGTTTTTATAAAGATCCAGTATTCTTAAGAGCATTACTTGCATCTTTTATGCAAATGTCTGAAAAAGAAAATGAAACATTATATAAACATAATATTATATTTAAAAATGATGAAGACCCTGAACCAAATATTGTAAAAGAACTTTTATCTGCATTATTTAAAGGTGAAATGTCTTTAAAAACTATTATAAATTTAACTAAAGCAGTATTAACTGCTTCTAAATTAAAAGCTCATTATCAATCATTCCCAAGTAATCCAAATGATTATTTTAAATGGGTTGAAAAAGCTAATAAATTATGGAATAAAGCAGGAAAAATCACCGATGGTGATTTTGATGCTGAGTAAAGGATATATATGAAAAAAGAAAAAAATGTATTTAAAGTAAAGAAATTTTGGGCAATATTTTGTTCAATATTATTTACAATTATTGTATTTAATTTAATGACTATTGATTATGCTGCATCAGATTTAAATGCTTATATTGATACAATAGAAAAAGTTGATTATGGAAATAATCAACTTACACCTGTAAAAGAAGGTAATTATTATACTTTTAAAAAAGATACTGATTTAAAAGTAGTTCAAATTACTGACTTCCATATTGGTGGTGGTAGATATACTGTAGAAGAAGATAAAAAAGCATTTTATGAAGTAGCATCTATGTTACAAGCAGAAAAACCTGATTTAGTAATATTTACTGGAGATTTAATATTTGCATGTCCTGGACCTGTATTTAATGGTGGTGGAACATTTAATAATATGAAAGCTCATAAATTTGTATTAAAATTTATGGAAAAATTAGGCGTATATTATTCAGTTACTTTTGGTAATCATGATACAGAAAGTTTCGATTATTATAGTAGACATCAAATTGGCGAGTTATATGAAAGTGATGAATATCCTCATTGTATATTTGAATCTAATTTTTCTGAAGAAAATGGTTCAGTAACAAATCAATGTATTGTATGTAAGAATAATTCTAATGTAATTACTAAAGTTTTGATGTTAATTGATTCAAATGATTATACATCTAATTCTATAATGGCATCTATTAATTGGGAATATGATGTAATACATGATGCTCAAGTTACATGGGCTGCTAATACTATTAAAGCATTATCTAATAATACTGCTCCTTATGTAGAATCATTATTCTTTTTCCATATACCAATTGGAGAATTTGAAACTGCATATCAACAAGTGTTAATTAATGCAGATGCTACTAGAGCATCTGAACATGATAATAATGTTACATATATCGAAGGATATTGGGATGAAAAAATTAGTGATTCAATGGGTGGAAGAATTTGGTATGGGGGATGCTCTAATAAAGATAAAACTCCAGCAGACCAAGATAAACTATTTGAAACACTAGCTGATGATATGAATTCTATGAAAGCATGTTTTGTAGGACACGATCATGTTAACTGTGGTGTTATAGATTATTATGGCGTATTATTATCATATGGATATTCTATTGATAATACAGCTTATACAGGTATTGCTAATTACGGATTACAAAGAGGTTGTACTGTAATAACTATCAAAAATGATGGAACATTTACTCAAGTACATAAGAATTGTTATGTTGATTATCCTGAAATATCAACAACAAAATTCTTCACAGTAGATACAACTAGTCAATTATATGAAGGAGTTTATAAAGGAAACTAATATATGAAATTTAATAAATTTTTAAATAACTATTTTGTAAAATTAATTCTTACTTGCATAACTGTAGGATTCTTAGTATTTAGAATATTTTTAAATATTACATTACCTGTAACATTTAATACAATATTAGCTGTAGCAGTAATGGTTGCTTTAAGTGCACTTGTAATATTATTATCTATAAATAAATTACAAGATAATACAAAAGTACGTAGTGCTTTTGTATTATCAATCTTAATAATTCTTGCAGTATGTGAATTTAACTATTTCTTTAGAGTATTAAGTGATAACGATATCATTCTAAATTATAGAGGAACAATAATAAGAACAGTATCTGAAGTATTATCAGCTATTAGTTTAATGATGTATTTATTTATGTTAAGAAATTACCCTACATTAAAAGGTAATGAAAATAGAACAGATAAAGCAAAAATTGGTAGTTGTGTTGTATATTTACTTGCAATGGTATTTGGAGTTGCATTAATTGTAGTTAATTTTATGACATATAATCTTCTTACATTTAATGTATATATAGATTTATCTCTTCGTTTTATTGCAAACATAGGTTTATTATTTATAGTAGGTTCTAATTTAGTAAAAGAATAACATTTCAAACAAAAAAAGTTTAATCGCGCCTAAAGCGGTTAAACTTTTTTATTAGAGAAAACAGAGCATATATACCAAAAATATGCATAAACACACAATAATATATACCAAAAATATGCATAGTAGTGGATAAATCTAGTAATAATCGAACTACATCATTAGATTTATATATAGAAGATTTTAAACCAAGTATTGCTTATAAGGTGGTTTCTACCGGCAACGGAATTGTTAATACAAAAAAAACAATTACTCACTACATGGTAATGTTTTTGTAATTTGGATAAAAAGTCAAATAAGCATTATCTAAAAAAATTAGATGTGATAATTTAACTCAGTTATTAATTATCGTATAAAATGATGTATCTTTTATAAGCAATTACTAATTATTTATTAACTATTTTTAAAGCAAAATTAAGCTACTTATATTGGTTTACTTTATATTTTGAAATGAGTGTTCATAATTGGTATAATATATAGGTAAATATTCATTTATAAATGTATATATAGAAAGGATTCCTTTAATATGAGCGAAAGTAAAACAACTTTCAAACAAAAACTTGGAAAATTTTGGGATTCAATTGCCCATAATCCATCATTTACTATTAAAGAACAGTTAGGTTATGCTGCTGGTATTGGTGGTAACTCAATGGCTCAAGACGTTGAAGCTTTTGCGTTAACATTATTCCTAACTAACTTTATGGGTATTAAGGCTATCTTTGTATTGTTCTTACAATTACTAGCAAAGCTATCTAATATTATTATAGATCCAATTTGCGGAGCAATCTTAGATAAACCTTCAAAAAAAGGAATGAGTAAAACTAAAGCATTTACTTTAATTTCACCTATTCCACTTGCTGTTTCTTCAGTTATTCTATTTATTGTTCCAAATTTAGATCAAACTGAAAAAATTATTTATGTATTTGTATTCTATTTAATTTACTGTTTTGCTGATTCATTCTATGATATGGCATTAAATACTGTATCTGCCAGAATGTCAACAAACCCTAAAGATAGAAAGAATTTCTATACAGTAGGTACTTTTGCATCAACTCTAGGTGGTATGCTTCCATCTGGTTTAATTCCAGTATTTATTTCGTTATATGCTGGATATGATGAAGAAATTTATTTAATATTTGCTATTGTCTTTGCTGTACTTGGACTTGCATTAATGCTTGTTCCTCCATTTACTTTAAAAGAAAAGACAAGAGCTGCATATTTAAAAGAACCTCCAGTTAAATTAAATATGAAAGCATTACTTCTTAATAGACCATTATGGTGTGTAATTTTATCTAATATCTTAGATTCAATTAGACAAGTATGTTATTCTGGTTTAACTTATTTATATTTAGAAACAATGGGATCGCTTTGGATTTCATCAGCTGCTGGTGTTATTAGTGCAACACTTTCTTATTTAGGACTTGCTGCTGTTCCTATTATTTGTAATAAGTGGTCAAGCCGTGATGTTATTGCAGCTGGATATTTCTATACTGGTATTTGGTATGTTATATTCTTAATCGTTGGATATAAAGTTCCATTCTTAGTAATGTTAATTGTTGGATTTGCAGGTCTTCCTAATGGTGCAATGTCAGCATGTCGTACTATCTTAACAGCTGATTCAACTGATTATATGGAATATATGACTTGGAAGAAGTATGGTACTCCTGTTCGTAGTGAAGGTATGGTATTTGCTTTACGTAGTATGGCAGGACGTTTACAAGGATTCTGGAAGAGTTTATTATTACCTGCTGGACTTGCAGTTATAGGATATGTATCAGCTATTACATTTGGTAGTTCAACTATTAAGATTGTTCAAAATGAAGAAGCATTAAATGGTATCTTCTATTTAGTTGTATTATCTGGATTAGTTGGTAACTTCTTACCAGGTGCTGTTATGTTACTTGATAACTATACTGGTAAACGTAAAGAAGCAATCTTAAAAGAATTAAATGAAATGCGTGCAAAAGCACAAGCAGATTGGGATAAAGAGCATGCTAATGCTCCTGTGGAGGCTTAATAATATGATTAAAAAACTTAAAAAAGTATTATTAGTTATTGTTGCTGCATTTGCTGTACTTGCATTTTCATCTTGCGATGAAAATAGAGAAGATATTCGTATAGGTTTAGTTACTACTGATGAAGGATTATCTAACTATATTACAAGTCTTACTAGAAGTCAAATTAGTACATTAAGATATAATTCATTAAAAGCTCAACAAACTTCTTATTATGTTAACACTTTAAATAAATCTTTTTCTGAATCTATAGAAAAGAAATGGAAAAAAGCTGCTGTTAATGAATATACTGATTTCTCTATAGCTGATTATGATAAATTACTTTATTATCGTAACGAAACATTAAATAACGTTTCTACTGATAAATTAGATAATAAATTAGAATTTAATGATGATTTCACATTAAAAGTAGATAATGTTAATACTGGTATTAAAGTATTCGATTTAGCATTAAATACTCCTGTAGATGTTGCTGATGATATTAAAGATATAAAAGTTAATGCATTTGGTGATGATAATTTAAAAATTAAAAGTATTACTAAAACTACAAATAATGATTTATCAGTAACATCTGATAATACTTTATATACTCAAGGATATAAAAAATCTTTAACAATAGCTGTAACTTTTACAAATAATGATGTATTCTTATTTGATGTTGTTTATATAGCAACTCCTAGTGAATATACAGAAACTATCAAAAATGTATCAAATAACTACGAAAAAGTTAAGACTACTTATGTATTATTCTCAAGTGACAATGAAGGTACTGCTCCACTTGCAGAAATTGAATCTGCATTCCAACGTTCTAAAAACTCACTAGACGTTGCATTCTTATCAGTTGCTGAACTTAATAAATTAGGTCATAAATTTAACATGACTGGTTTACAAATAGTATATATTGATACAATTGGTTCCACAGGTATCTCTGGATTCTGGGTAATGAAGAAATCATTTATTGAAAAATGTAATTCTAATGCAAAGAAATTTATTGCATCACTTGTTCAATCAGGTATTTATTGTGAAGAATATTTAGGAACTGAAGTTGCTAATTATGATAGCGCATTATCTCAAGCACAAGGTATTGCTCGTGCAAAAGAAACAGATCCAGAATATGCTAATGCTAAATGGATATATGAAACAGTTAATTTCTTCTCATGCTCTGATAAACAAACATCATTTAGTGCTGATGTAGAAGATTTTAAAGATAAATTAGATCCGCTATATTATTTAACAGTACTAGATTATGGATTCTCAGATTATGAAGATTTAAAAATTAATCCAGTAGCATATAATTCATATACTAGAGAAACACTTGATTGTATAACTGCTTTCTATAGATATGACGAATTAATTGATACTACTAATAGTAGTTGTCATGAATGTTTATATGAATTAAAAGACTTATTAGAAATACCTGATGGAGCTGATTTTAAAGATTACATAAATTTAACTATTATGAATGAAAAGAATATGTTATATTTCTACTATGCAACATTAGATGCAGAAAAAGTTAGTGATGCATATACTCCATTTGAAGTAAAATAATTAAAAAAGAGATTGGAAACAATCTCTTTTTTAATACTTAATTATATAATTTTGTTATAATAATAAAATATAGGAAGTACTTCTTATGGATAGATTAAATGATCTTAAAAAAGATATTCATGATATTAACAATAAACTTATATTAAAAATAAATAATGATGAACATATTCATCTATTTACTAATACATTTTTAAATACAGTAGATACTACTATTAAATATTTTAAAGATAATGATACATATATAATAACTGGAGATATTGATGCTATGTGGTTAAGAGATTCTATTAATCAAATAGTACAATATCTACCATTTATAAATGAATCATTAAATATTAAAGATTTAATTAAATCTTTAATATTTAAACAAATGAAATTTATTCAAATAGATCCTTATGCTAATGCATTTATAGAAGATGGTGTAAGTAAATGGGTAAATGATAATACCATTATGAAAGAATTTGTATGGGAAAGAAAATATGAATTAGATTCTATATGTTATCCTGTATATTTAATTAATGAGTATTATAAATTAACAAATGATTCATCTATATTTAATAATGATGTATATAGTTCATTAAAATTAATACTTGATACTATATATATAGAACAACATCATAATAAATTATCTAAATATTCGTTTGTAAGAATAAAGAAAAATGGTATCATTGTAGATACTAATAAAACACCTACTATTGATTGTGGTCTAATATGGAGTGGATTTAGACCAAGTGATGATTTATGTGAATTTCATTATTTAGTTCCATCTAATTTATTTTGTAAAGAGATATTAAATTATTTATTATATATATTTAAAGATATATATAATGATTCTACTTATTATAATAAGACTTTAGATATCTTAAATAATCTTAATAACGCAATATATAAATATTGTGTTATTAAAGATGATTATTTAGGAACAATGTATGCTTATGAAGTGGATGGAATGGGTAATTATAATTTAATGGATGATGCTAATACTCCTAGTTTATTATCACTTCCTTTATATAATGATTCTTATTATAGTGATTTGGTATACTTAAATACTAGAAAAACGTTATTATCTAGATTTAATAAATATTTCTATAAAGGAAATATTTTATCAGGAGTAGGATCACCTCATACTAAAGAAGGTTATGTATGGCCACTTGCAATAAGTGTAAGGGGACTTACAACTAATTTTAAAAAAGAATTAGATGAATGCATGAATTATTTATTGTTATCATGTACTTCGACATATTTAATGCATGAATCTGTAGATTGTAATAATAATTTAAATTATTCTAGAGATTGGTTTGCTTGGGCAAACGCAATGTGTAGTTTATTTATGATAAAATATTATAAATTAATATAAAGAGGATATATATATGAGATATCAAAAATATAATTTAAAACAAGAAGCACAATACGCTTTTAATTATATTAATAATATGACAGATCGTAAATATAATTATTTACCATTCTGGCTTACTATGCCACATAAAAAACCAGCTGAAGCTGAACATTGTAGAGTAGATGATGCAGAACTAGTTGGTTCTTGGTTTGAGGCTGTTGATTCTTTAAAAGATATAATTGATAAAGCACCAGAAATAGAAGAACTATATAATGGATTTAGAAATAGATTATTAATGAGTTGGGGAGAAAAAGATTTAAGATATTCTGAAGAATATCCTTGGACTCATTCTATTTATGCATCATTCCATGAAATGGGATATATTTTACCTGCTTTAAATAGATTAATTAAAAATAATCCAAATGATTTAGATATAGAAGAAAAAGCCTCTAGATTAGTTCGTGGTATGAGAAGTTTAGTATATGAAAGAAAGATTAGAACTTTCTGGAGTGGTGATACACAAGAAACAATGCCTATCTATGAATTCCCTAATGATGTATATCATAAGGGAGGATTCGATTTTACAAAGCATACTGGTCGTGGAGAACAATGTATAAGAAATGCAGTAATGTTACATGCATTAGTAGATAGATATGTTATAGCTAAAGATGAAGTAGCATTAGATTTAGCAAAAGGTATTGCTAATCATCTATTAGGAGTATCTAGATATTTTAATTATAAATATGAATTCTTTGGACATGTTCATTCATCAGTATGGGTAGCAGCAGGACTAATTTACTTATCAAGAGTTACAAATGATGAAAGATATTTTATAGCTGGAGAACATATATATAATTATGTTAAATCTTTAGGATCTACATTTGGTTGGGTTCCTGAATTTGCACAATGGAAACCACAATCTGAAGAACATTGTGAAACATGTTGTATTAAAGATATGATTCTATGTTGTGATGAATTAATTAAATCAGGTCATAATGAATATTATGATGATATGAATAAGTTTGGAAGAAACCAATTATCTGAAAACCAAATAAGATATACAGGATATATTGTTTCAGAAGATAAAGATGATATTGATGGACATACATTTAGAAATCTTAATAATAGATTATTTGGTGGTTATACTGGTGGATCTAGACCTAATACAATATCATTAACTAAATTTAGAAGTATAGCAGGATGTTGTGTAGGAACAGGACCTATTGCTCTTGGTATATTATGGAAACACGTAGTAACAAAAGAATCAGTAAATGATGATTTAGTAAATATAGTAAATATTGTTACAGATAAAGAAACAGATGAATATAAATTATCATCTAATATGCCAGATGAAGGAATTATTTCAATAGAATCAAAAATAGATTCTAAATTTGGATTTAGAATCTATAATTGGATGAATAATTATAATGTATTTGTAAATAATACTAAAGTAGAATATAAATCATTTAATGATATAGTATATATATCTTTAAATAAAAATGATATATTAACTGTTAAATTTGATATAGATACAATAGAAAAAGAAGAAGATTTTGCTGGATACAAATATAAAGGCTTATGGAGAGGTGCAGATGTCATTGATTTGTTACCTCATGGAGAACATGTAAGACTATATCAAAGAGATAATAATAATGAAAAATATTATCCATTACCAACTGATGTAGAATGGACTGGCGTTGCAGATAGAGGACCTACTCAACAAAAACAAGTAAAATAAATTTTTAAGGAGTGTCAATTATGGTAAACATAAAAGACATAAATTTAAATAATGAAGATTTAGCAATCTTCATGAATAAATTAATATCTGAAGGATGCACTATGCATTCAGTAATGATGTTATATGATAATGAAGTATTTTTTGAAAGATATTTTAATCCATATAATAAAGATACATTACATAGAATGTATTCAGAAACTAAAAGTCTAGTTTGTATTGCATTATTATTTTTAGTTCAAGATAATAAAATTTCTTTCCAAGATAAATTATCTTCTTATTTTAAAGAATATATAACACCAAATACATCTGAATTTCTAATTAATCAAACTATAGAAGAATCATTAATGATGGAAACATCAGTAAAATGTCCTGATTGGTTCAAGCAAGAAGAAAATGATCGAGTTAAATTATATTTTAGTCAAAAAGCTATAAGACCAGCGGGTTTATTTTGGAGATATGATTCAGATGTTTCACAAGTATTAGGAGAACTAGTAGAAAGAATAACTGGTATAAGTTTATTAGATTATTTAAAAGATAAATTATTTAATAAACTTGGAACATTTAAAGATGCATACATCTTAAAAGTTCCAAGTAATTATTCATGGAGTGATTCTGGGTTAGTATGTAAGTTATCTGATATGGCAAGCCTTGCTGTATTCATTATGAATAAAGGTATTATCAATGGTGAACAAGTTCTTGATTCTAAATTAATAGAATATGCAACAACACGCCTTACTTGCAATAAAGATACAGGATATTTAAATTATCGAGCTAATGGTTATGGATTACATTTCTTTATGTTACAAAAAGATGGTTTTGCAATGTGTGGAATGGGTAATCAATTAACATTAATGTTTCCTAAATCTAAATTTATATTCTTATGCAATGCATCAGACGAAGGCATAAAAGAGCATAGAGAAGTATTAATTAATGCTGTATATGGCATAGTAGATAAGATTGATAATATAAAACATATAGAACCATCTTATGAATTAAGATATTTACCATATAATATTAATAATGAATTAATTAATAAAATAAATAATAAGACATATATATCATTAAATAATAATATTATTGAAGAATTTAATATTAAAATTATTAATAATAATGAAGGTATATTTAATTATATATATGAAGATAAAGTTCATTCAATAAATTTTGGTATTGGTAAAAATATATTTTCAAAATTAGATTTAGGACCTTATTCTAATACAATAGGTAAACTAGTTGAAAAAGATTACCATTATGATATTGCATCTTCATTTATGTGTACTTCTAATAAAAAGATTGAAATAGATGTACAAGTTATAGATAAATATCTAGGTAATTTATTTATCTTAATATCATTTAAAGATGATTACGCATGGGTAAAAGTAGACAAACATGCAGAAAACTTTATAGATGGATTCAATTTTGAAGGACTATATAAATTAAAATAATAAAAATACGAGAGTTTTAAACTCTCGTATTTTGTTATTATATTATTTAAAATCTTTTAAATTATACATTGATAAGTATTCTTTAGTGTTTTCACACATTTCAATAAATAATTTTTTAGCATCATCTACTGGAATAGTTACTAAAGGATCATTTGCGAATGCATTAAATAAGATATTTAAATCTTTATTAGCGCATCCTATATTAATTAATTCTTGTTCTCCACATATTCTTGATACTAATGGATAAATACTTTCAGGAATATCTCCTGCAAATACTGGTTTTAATGAATTAGATCTAAATACAGCATTAGTTTCAACTATAGCTCCTAGTGGAAGATTAGGTATTTGACCAATATTAGGTAAATTAACATTAGTTATAAGTTCTGTTAATCCAAGTAATGCTCTTATTTGGTTAACTCCTTCTTCACCAGTTAATTTTAATTCAACTTCTTTTTTACCAGTTACTAATGCTTCACGCATATCTAAACGTTTCTTTAAGATTTCTCTTCTCATTGCAACAGTAGTTAATCCAAAGTGCATTTCTTTTACACGTTCTGGACTAGATAAATACCATTTACCTGGGCAGAATTCTACTAGATGTCTATCACCTGCCGCTGCAATCCATCCAAATTTTTGGAATAAATCCATTTTAACCATTTCATCAAATCTAAATGTATTAGTTTTCCAGTTATCAAGTAGTGTTCCTATTGCGTTATAACCTTTGTATCTAAATTTCTTACAGAAATCAACATATTTAGGAAATAAATCAACATCTTTATATTTTGCTTCAGTAAGCCAAGTAAAATGATTTACACCTACTGGATTTACTTTTATTTCATGACGTTCTACATTATCAATACCCATTTCTTCTTTAACTACTTTTGCAAGTAATCTTTGAGTACCAAATACTTCATGACAACATCCAAATGCTTTAATATTAGGAAATACTCTATATAATGTTCTTGTACATAGTGTCATAGGATTAGTATAATTTATAACCCATGCATCTGGACAACATTCTTTAATTTTTTCGGCAATATATTCATACATGGGAACAGTACGCATAGCACGTAAAATTCCTCCTGGTCCTGTTGAATCTCCAACAGTTTGATATATTCCATATTTTTCAGGAGCGTGTACATCGCTTTCCATTTCATCAAATGATCCAGGTAATATAGATATGATAACAAAGTTAGCACCATTTAATGATTCTTCAATGGTATCAACAGCATGATAATGCCATATTGATTTAGCACCTTTTGCGTTATTTCCTTTTTCACCAATAATTTCATTTAATTTAGCAGCTTCTTTATCTATATCATATAAATATACATCACCAGATATATCATCATATGATAATAAATCACTCATTAGACCCCATGCCCAACCACGTGATCCTCCACCAATATAAGATATTTTTATATCTTCTACTTTTTTATCTAAAAATTTCATAATATATATCCCTTACTTGTTATTTAACCAATCAAAAAGAAGAGTTGTACTCCAACCATAATCTCTGATTGTTTGTAATTTCTTATCTGTATTATATGGGAATACAGGTGTACCTTTTCTATTTAACATACAAGGCATTGTTTCATCCATACTATCATAGAATTCTGAAATTACACCTGTTTTATTATACCACTTATTCATAGAATAAATAGTTTTTAGTTTTATATCCTTCGCAAGATCTTTATATCCATTAAAATATATACCTTCAATTATCATATAATTAAAGTTAATCCATACAGGACCTCTCCACATATCAGTACCAAATAGTTTATCTGATAAAGATATTGTAGGAATAGGAAGTGGAGTATTAAATTCTTTATCGTTATTTAAATGATTAATTAAAGATTCTACTTGTTTAGTATCAGGAATAAAAGCCATTAATGGTAAAAATGATACAACACTTAATACTTTATGAAAACAACTTTTCTTTACATTATAATCATAATATATTCCATCAATATCATCATATAGATATTTATTCATATCATTTTTAATTAAATTATATTTATTTATATAATAAGATTCTTCTTCATCATATAATTCATGAGCAATCTTACTCATAAGTAAACATTCGTTTGCCATAAATGTAGAAAAATCTATCGCATATAATGGATCATTTGTATCAAATCTTGGTGAATTATCCATACCTGATTCATCACATTTACAAGTCAAAATATTAGTTAAATTCCAAGTATATAAATGAACATCTTTATTTATACGTCTATTATTATCTACCCAGTTTAAGAATATTTTATTATGATCATATATTTTACGTAAGAAATCTATACTTCTTGTTTTTTGATATATCTTCCATGCAGCATAAGCAATAACTGGTGGTTGTGTAATAGTAGATTCTAGATTTACTCCCATCATATGAGGAATAAAACCATCACTATGTTGTTTATAAAATATAGCAAGTAATAGATCTTGTGATAAATTAGGATCTATATTTAAAAATCCTATAGAATGAAAACAACTATCCCATAGCCACATTTTTTTATGTGGTATTCTATCTGGAGTAGACCATTTAGTTTGAAATACATCTTCCGGAGAATATATTTGTGTTTTCATTACAGATAAACATTTATAATATAGAGTTTCTAAATCTGGATATTTATTATGATCATTCTTTTCATAATAAGATAACTTATTCTTAATTATTTCATCTATATTTAATGGTTCATCTACTAATGATTTAGCATCTTCAAAGTTATGAGCAAAAGCATAACTAAATGAATTATTATTAACCTTTAATATAGTTATATCTTTTCCATCATCAATTATAGAATAATTATCTTTAATCTTTTCTTTAAAATCAGATGATTGAGATAAATCTATATTACATGTTGAATTTCCTATTATTAGATGAGTTTTAGCATAAACAATATTATATATATTATTGTTATATGTAAAATTAATATAATCAGATGTAACTACATTAAATTTTACTTCATCAAAATTAATATTATTTAATACTAAATATCTTCTAACATTAGAATATAATTTAAAACCTATTTGTTTATCTAATAATATTCCTGGAAAATCATCAGAATATAAAGATTCTCCATCTAGTCCAGAGAATGCAAATAATGCTCCTTCTCCCCATATATTACATAATTTCATATTTATATACCTCTTAGATATAATATATAGATATTATAATACTGTAATAGGTTATTTACTATTATATTGAATTAAATATATTTATGATTTTTATAAATGTGATATACTATATATGTATTAAATAAGAATAGGTAATAAATATGAAAAAAACAACATTTATTCAAGATGAAAATGCTATATTTTTAAAAGGTAATATTCATTCTCATTCATGTAATTCTGATGGATCACTTACTCCTAAAGAAATGAAAGAAGCGTATAAGCATCATGGCTATGATTTTTTAGCTGTTACAGATCATAATTTTTATTCAGATACAAGAAAATTATCTGAATATAATTTTACTATGGTTCAAGGATTTGAATTATATGCTAATGCATCTAATGATCATGATATACATGTAAACTTTTTATGGGCTGATTCAATAGATGGAATTAAACCAAATAGTAAAGTTGCTTTACCTGAAAGAAGTGGAAAAGTATCTATCCCTTTTTGTTATGATTTAAGAAAAAAAGGTGCATATGTCATGCTTAACCATCCACATTGGTCAAAATTAAAAACTCCTGAAATAGAAGATAATAATCCATATGATGCCATAGAAATTATTAATTATGCAACAGAATGGCTTGAAAGAACTGGTGATGGAACAGTATTTTGGACTGAAATGTTACATAGAGGTTTAAAATTCTGGAATGGTGGTGATGATGATAATCATAATCATCAAGATTTAGATTCAATGTATTCTGATTCTTTTGGGGGTTTTACTGTAGTAAAAGCTCGTAATAGAAGTGCAGAAGCCATTATAGAAGCTATGAAGTGTGGATCTTTCTATACATCAGAAGGACCATCTATATATGACTTTTATGTAGAAGGTAATGAAGTACATGTATTATGTTCTCCATGTGAACGAATATTTGTATGTGGTGAATTTAGATGTTTCCAAAGAAAATTTGGCAGACATTTAACTGAATATGTTACTAAACTTGTTGGTAAAGAACATATGGTACGTTGTGAAGTAATGGATGCAAGAGGTAGAAGTGCTTGGAGTAATCCTATTTATTTAGATGAAGAATATTATAGTAAGGGAAGTAAAGAAAATGATTAAGTTATCAGCATTTATTGATGAATATGGTGATTCTATTGAAGAACAAATAGAAGGTTTAAAGAAAAATAATATTCATTTAGTTGAATTACGTAGTATAGATAAAAAAAATGTATCTGATTTTACTATTGAAGAAGCAGAAGAATATAATAAAAAATTTGAAGAAAACGATATAAAAGTATGGAGTATTGGCTCTCCTATAGGTAAAGTTGATATTACTTGTGATATTGATGAATATTTAAAGAAAGTTCGTCATACATGTGAACTTGCTAAAGTATTTAAAACAGATAAAATTAGAATGTTTTCTTTCCATAATGCTTATAAATCTCGAGAAAAAGTAATGGAATACTTACAAAAAATGGTTGATGTAGCAAATGAATATGGAGTACAACTTTATCATGAAAATGAAAAAGCTATATATGGTGATTCATTAGATAGAGTATTAGATATAATGAATTCTGTTAATGGATTAAAATACATATATGATCCAGCTAACTTTATTCAATGTGATCAAGATCCTGATAAAACATTAGATAAATTAGTTTCTAAAACAGATTATTTCCATATTAAAGATGTAGATAAAAGCACTATGCAACTTGTTCCAGCAGGAGAAGGTTCTGCAAAGATAGATAAATTAATATCTATGCTTGATCATAAAGATTATGTATTTACTATTGAACCACATCTTGCATTATTCTTTGCATATAAATTAGTAGATGATTCTTCTTTAAATACTAAATATTTATATAAAGATAATCATGAATCATTTAATGCAGCTGTTAAAGGTATTAAAGATGTATTAAATAAATGTGGTTATATAGAATGTAATGATGGATATATTAAAAAAGGTCCAGTTAAATTTGGTGTAATAGGTTGTGGTAATATAGGTTCACAACATATTAGACATTTTATAAAAGAAAATGAAGTACCAAATGGAGTAATTGTTGCGATATCAGATTTAAAACCTGAACGAATGAAAAAACAAGTTAATCTATATCCTGCTCATTCATTTAAATGTTATGCATCAGGAGATGAATTAATAGATAATGCTGATGTAGATGCAGTAATTATTGCAGTACCACACTATGATCATCCAGTACTTGCTATTAGAGCGTTAAAGAAAGGCATTCATACTTTAGTAGAAAAACCAGCTGGTGTATATACTTTACAAGTAGAAGAAATGAATAAAGTAGCAAGTGAGTCTAATGCATTATTTACTATGATGTTTAACCAAAGAACTAATTGTGTATATCGTAAGATGAGAGAAATGATTCTAAATGGTGATATCGGTCAAATAAAAAGAGTAAACTGGATTATTACTACTTGGTATAGATCACAAAGCTATTATGATTCAGGTGATTGGAGAGCTACATGGAGTGGAGAAGGAGGAGGAGTATTATTTAATCAATGTCCTCATCAATTAGATTTACTTCAATGGGCAGTAGGTATGATGCCATCAAAGGTAAGATCTTTCTGTCATTTTGGTAAATGGCATGATATAGAAGTAGAAGATGATGTAACATGTTATATGGAATATCCTAATGGAGCAACAGGTGTATTTATTACATCAACAGCTGATGCTCCTGGAACAAATAGGTTTGAAGTATTGGGTACTAAAGGTAAACTTGTTTGTGATGATGGTGTATTAACATGTGATATGAATAAAATTGATGAGCGTGAATTTAATGCTACATACAAAGGCGGATTTGGACAACCAGAATTTAAACATTATGTAGTAGAAACTGATGGATTAAATTATCAACATCCAGGAATACTTAGAAACTTCTCAAATGCAATATTAGGAAAAGAACCTCTATATGTAGATGGTAAAGAAGGAATACATGGTGTTGAATTAATGGATGCAATGTTACTTTCTACATGGCTTGATAAACCTATTGAACTTCCTATGGATGGTGAATTATATTATTCAGAATTAAAGAAACGTATTGCAACATCTCGTAGAAAAGTAACTAAAGAAGGATCTGTATTAGATACTACTAATAGTGTTAAATGGTAATTAGAACAGGTATTGATTATATCAATACCTGTTTTTGATTTCTTCTTAATTGTAATAAACGATTAAAATAGTATAATATTAATGATTAAAGGAAGTATATATATGATTACAGATATTATTAAAAGTTCTATTAATAAAGTAGATAATTGTACTATTTATTTAGGTTATTATAATAATGATAAAAAACTTATTATTGAAAATAATGCTTATGATTTTATAGGAGTAGTTATAGATAACTTAACTATATGTGATATGAATCATGATAATGCATGCATTTTAAGAAAAATATTACCATTTACTGCCCCATCTAAAGTATTATCTAAAGAAAGAAGTTTTGGTCTTGGTGATAGATTGGGTATTGCGTCAATTGGACACGCTAGATTATTTATGGATAAATATGATGCATATCCTTTATTTGCTCAACAATCAATAAGAGAATTAAATCTAACTAATAGAACATTTGAAGATGTATTAGATAAAGTTACATATCAAGTATTAGAATGTGGTTATAAAAGAGGATTTGGAGCAGATGCTGATCATTTAAAGCATGAAGAAGATATTGAAAATGCTTTAAGAATCGGTTATACAATGTTAACTTTAGATTGTAGCGAACATATTAAATTACCTATTGATAATTATGATGATGTTAAAGTTTCTGATGATTTAATGAATAAGTATCTTAATAAGTCATTTAATATTGAAGATATAGATCTATCTTTTACATTAAATGATTTAAAAGAATGTGTATATATTTATATGGATGCAATAGAATTTGCTAAACATATATATTTTGATTATGTAAAAGGTAATGATGTAGATTTAGAATTATCTATCGATGAAACAATGTCATCAACTACTCCTTTACAACATTTCTTTGTAGCCAATGAATTATTAAATAGTGGAGTTGTACTTGCTACTGTTGCTCCTAGATTTTGTGGGGAATTCCAAAAAGGAATTGATTATATTGGTAATCTAGAACAATTTGAATATGAAATGAAAATACATGCTGCAATAGCAAGATTCTTTAATTATAAATTATCTATTCATTCTGGATCTGATAAATTTTCTACTTTTGAAATAATAGGTAAATATACTAAAGGACATTTCCATGTAAAAACAGCAGGAACTAACTGGCTTGAAGCTATGAAAGTTGTTGCAATTAAAGATCCTTCATTATATAGAAATATTCATAAATATGCAATATCAAAATTTCTTGATGCATGTAAGTTTTATCATGTAACAACAAATCTTAACAATATTCCAAGTGTAGATGATTTAAAAGATGAAGAATTACCATTATTATTTAATAATAATGATTCTCGTCAATTAATACATATAACATATGGATTTATATTAACTGATAAAGAAAATGATATATATATATTTAGAGATAAACTATATACATTATGGGATAAAGAAAAAGAATTATATTATTCTTTATTAGAAAGCCATATAGGACATCATTTAGAACTTTTATATAAAGGTTTTAATAAATAATAGATTGTAGTAGAATCAATTTTAATAAGAAAAATAAGTAGAATATCAAAAAGAGAAATGTTCAACACATTTCTCTTTTATTGTTATTAAAGTATATGTATAATAATTATATGAAAAAAATATTATTTAGTGAATATCGTGGTTTAAGAAAAGAATTATATATATTATTTATTGGTAGAGTTATGACTAATATGGGTTCAATGATATGGCCTATATTAACATTAATACTTAATCAAAAATTAAATTTGGATGCTACTAGTATTGCTTTAGCATTAACTTTATTTACTATCGTAGCTATTCCTGTTAACTTAATTGGTGGAAAACTTGCTGATAAATATAATAAAAGAAATATCATTATTATTTGTGATATTGTAAGTATTATTATTTTTTGCATTTGCTATTTTATGGAAATAAGTTTATTATCTATATGCTTTTATGCTGTTGCAGCATTATTTCAAACAATGGAACATCCAGCATATGATGCATTAGTAGCTGATTTCTCTACTACTAAAGATAGATCTAGAGCTTTCTCATTAGCTTATTTAGGAACTAATTTAGGTCTTATATTATCTCCAACAATTGCTGGAATACTATTTAAATATAATTTGAATCTTGCTTTTTTAATTAATGCTTGTTCTATATTATTATCTACTATATTAATATTTTTAAAAATTAAAGATGTATCTAAAGAAATTGATATAGATGGTTCATCTAACTATGAACAAAAAATTGATAATAATACAAATACTTTTAAATTTATATTTGCAAACGCATTAATAATTTTATATTTTATTATGTATGCTTTAGAATCTGGTGTATATGCAATGTATAATTATTTAGTGCCACTTGATTTAGTTAAAGTATTTGGTGATGATGGATCAGTAATATTTGGTACATTATCAAGTCTAAATTGTATTACAGTTGTACTTTTTACATCGTTAATAACTAAACTAACAAGTAAAGTAAATGAAATAACTAGAATGATATTTGGTATGACGCTTCATATTTTTGGTTATTTAATATTTGTTTTATTTACTAATAATGCATTTATGGGATATATTGCAATGTTTATATTTACAATTGGAGAAATACTAAATACTATTTCTTTTATTCCATACCTTACTAAAAGAATCCCATCTTCACATAGAGGAAGAATATTATCAGTTTCATCTATAACAAATACTATTGCGGCATCACTAACTGAAATTATTATTGGCCAAGTTTATGATAATTATAATAATTATTTATGCTGGATAATAATATTAATATTTGGTTTATCACAAATATTTGTTCTATTTATTATGAAGAAAAAGGATATCAAAATATATCCAAAATTATATAATAATAAGAGATAAAACCTTTTTGTTGGTTTTATCTCTTATTATTTATAAAGTGATATAATATATATAAGGAGATTTTTATGATTAACTACAAGATTGAAAACTTATGTTGTAAATTATTTTTAGATGATAAAAATATTTTTAATATTGATAATAATTCTTTTAAACTATCAGTTGGTAATGGTAATAATAGTTTTAAAGTAAGTCGTGGCTCATTTAAAATAAAAGAAAAACGTTTAGGTAAAACTAACCTTAAATTAGTTAGTATCGATAAAATAAATGATACATCATTTAAATTAAACTATAATATTGGTTATGTATTAGTAGAAATAATTGATGATTATATAAAATTTACTCCATATGGATACGATAATTATAATAGATTATATATATCATATCCTTCAAACAGTAAAGAACACTTATATGGTACTGGAGAAATATTTTCTCATTTTGATTTAAAAGGTAAAAAATGTAATGTTTGGGTAGCTGAACATATTAATTTAGGTCAAATAATTAAAAAATTATTAAATATTGCGTTAGGTAATAAGAATAATCAAATAAAACAAAAATATTCTAATTATGAAACTTATTATGCTCAACCCACATATTTATCTAGTAATAAATATTTTTTCCATTCTGATGCAACATCTAGATCAGTATTTAACTTTAGAAAAAATAATTCTATTGAATTAAAGATAGATATGATTGCCCCATTCTATTTTGGTTTTGGTGAAGATTATGAAAAAGTAATAACTGAATTAACTAAAATAGTAGGTAGACCAGCTGAACTTCCAGATTGGTTATATGATGGAAAAATACTTGGCATCCAAGGTGGTACCGATATAATGATGGATAAATACCATAAAGTTAAAGAGGTAGGTGCTGCTATTAATGGTATTTGGATTCAAGATTGGGAAGGACGAAGAATTACAGCTTTCGGTAAACAGTTAATGTGGAACTGGGAAGTAGATAATGAATTATATCCTTCTTTAAAAGAAAAAATAAAAGAATTAAATAATGAAGGTGTAAAGGTATTAGGATATTGTAATACTTTCTTAGCAGTAGAAAAAGAACTATATAAAGAAGGAAGTCCTAAAGGATATATGGTTCATGATAAAGAAGGTAAGGATTATTTAGTTACTATAACTACTTTCCCTGCTGCGATAGTGGACTTAACTAATCCTGCTGCATGTACTTGGTTAAAAAACATTATTAAAAAGAACTTAATAGAATTTGGTCTATCAGGATGGATGGCAGATTTTGGAGAATATTTACCAACGGATGCGGTCTTATATTCAGGAGAAGATGCAGAACTTGTACATAATACTTGGCCAGCAAGATGGGCTAAATTAAATTATGAATGTTTAGAAGAAACTAATAACTTAGGTAAAATAATGTTCTTTACTAGAGCTGGATATACAGGTAATTCTAAATATACTACAATGATGTGGAATGGAGATAATCATGTTGATTTCTCAATTGACTTTGGTATGCCTTCAGTAATTCCTGCTGCACTTTCTATGACATGTATAGGAACACCATTATGTCATTCTGATATCGGTGGATATACAACATTTTGGAAGTTAAGAAGAACTAAAGAATTATATATGCGTTGGCAAGAAATGAATGCATTTTCTTTGGTTATGAGAAGCCATGAAGGTAATCAACCAGATTTAAATGTTCAATTTGATTATGATGAAGAACTAATTAATCATACTGCATATATGAGTAACATTCATAAAGCTATTAAACCTTATTTAAAAGAATTAGTAAAAATTGCAACAACTAAAGGAATTGGTGTTGTAAGACCACTATTCTTCTATTATAATGATTTAAAAGATTATAAAGAATGTTATGAATATTTATTAGGACGTGATGTTTTAGTTGTTCCTGTTGTTAAAGCAAATAAGCAAACAAGAAAAGTATACTTACCTAATGATAAGTGGATTCATATAGAAACAGGTAATGTATATACTGGTGGTACATATATAATTGATGCACCACTAACAAAAGTACCTGTATTTGTAAGATATGATGCAGATAATAAAACAAAAGAACTATTTATGAATTTATATAAGGAGAATAATTAAGATGAAGTTTTTTTTAGATAGTGCAAAAATTGATGAAATAAAGGAAGCATATAATACATTTGGAATAGATGGTGTTACAACTAATCCTAATCATATTATGAATAGTGGTAAATCATTCTATGAATGTTTAGATGATTTAGCTAATTTTGTTAAAGAAAATAAAATTGAAGGATATGAAAAATTCCCAATATCAGTAGAAATTAACCCTCATTTAACTGATGTAGATGAAATAGTTAAACAAGCTAGTGAAATATCTAGTATGTGTAAAAACTTTGTTATTAAAATTCCATGTACTTCATATGGGGTTGCAGCTTCAAGAATTCTAGAAGCAAAAGGTGTAAGAACTAATTTAACATTAGTATTTAGTGCATCGCAAGCTTTATATGCTGCTAAAAATAATTGTTTATTTGTATCACCATTTATTGGTTGGAAAGAATCTTCTGGTGAAGAAGCAATAGATTATATATATGATATAGTAGATATGTATAAAAACTATGGTTTCTATAATAAAACAGAAATTATTTGTGCAGCTGTTAGAACTGGTCATCAAATAGTTGAATGTGCTAAAGCAGGTGCCGATATTGTTACATGTGGACTTCAAGTATATAAAGATTTTATGTATCATCCATTTACTGATTATGGACTTGCTAAATTCCAAGCATCATGGGATAAAACTAAAGTAACAAGAGATTAATTATATATGAAAATAGGATTTATTGGCCTTGGTATTATGGGTGAATCAATGGCTTTAAATATCATTAAAAAGCATGATGATAAAGTATATATTAATGATATTTGTAAAGATAAAGTTGATTTACTTATAAAAGAAGGTGGATTAGGTGTAGATAATAATAATGATCTTGCATCTAAAGTAGATATAATTATTACAATGGTTCCTAAAAGTGAACATGTAGTAAGTGTATTTGAAGAAATAAAAGATAATTTAAAAGATAAACTATGGATAGATATGTCAACAATTGATCCTAATGTAAGTGTTGATATATATAATAAAGTAAAAAAAATAGGTGGATCATTTATTGATGCACCAGTAGTTAAATCTAAACCAGCTGCAATTTCAGCTACATTAGGAATATATGTAGGTTGTGAAGAACCTTTATATGAAAAAGTATTACCAATATTAAAATATATGGGACAAAATATAATTCGTATGGGAGAAAACGGCAAAGGTTTAGTAATGAAAATATGTCATAATTCATTAGTATCCGAAATACAAAATGGTGTAAATGAATTAATAGTAATGGCTACAAAATACGGTGTATCTATAGACGATTTTAAAACAGCTATATCTTATGGAGGTGGACAAAACTTCTATCTTGATGGACAAGCTGAAAAGATTAAAAATGAAGATTATACTACTGCATTTAGTATGAATAATATGTATAAAGATTTAGGTATTGCATTAGAAATGATGAAAGATAAGAATCTTAATTTAAATGGATTACTTAATGCTTATGATGTATATAATGAAGGAGTATCTAAAGATTTAGGAAATCTTGATTTTAGAACAACTTATAAAGTAATAAAGGAGAGAAATCAATGAAAAAAGTATTAGCATATATACCTATTGGTGTTCCTACATTTGATCTTGATGCAGCAAATACATTATTTAATGAATCAATTAATGTTTTAAAAGATATATATCCAGATATTGTAGTACCAAATGAAATGTTATTATCGTTAGATAAAGTTCATGATTTTATTGATGAATTAAATCCTTTTGCAATAATTGTTCAAAATATTACTTTTGCAAATTCAGAATATATTTGTGATATTGTAAGAACTCATAATGTTCCAGTGTTATTATGGACATTAAAAGAACCAGCTATTGACGGTAAAAGATTAAGACTTAATTCTTTAACTGGAGCATTTAGCGCAGCTAATGCTCTTACATATCTAGGAGTTCCGTATATTTATACATATGGAAAACCAATTGATATTAAAGATGAATTATCTAAAGATATAAAAGTATTAGAATTATATAATGATTTAAAGAATCTTAATGTTTTACAAATAGGACATACTCCTAATGGATTTGGATTTGGTAGAGCATTAGATCTTGAAATGCAAAGAGCATTCGGATCAAAACTTATATCTATTGAAGCAAGAGAATTAATTGATATAGCTAAATCTTATACTGATGAAGAAGTATTGCCTTATTTAGAAGATGCCAAGAAATTTATTAAAGATTTGGATACAATACCTACTAAAAATTTATATGATTTTTCAAGACTATATAAATCATATAAAGAATATTTAGTAAAAAATAATATAAAAGTAATAGCTTCTAGATGTTGGCCAGATTTCTTTACATCATTTGGAACACCTGTATGTAGTGTACTTGCTTTATTAAATGATGCAGGTATAGCATCGAGTTGTGAAACAGATACATATGGTGCTTTATCAATGTATATTGGCCAATACTTATCTAATATTCCAACATTTTTTGGAGATCCTGTATCTTTAGATGAGGAAAATAATACAATTACTTTCTGGCATTGTGGAACAGGAGCATGTAGTCTTGCAAGAAAAGATACTGGTGCAATGTGTGGAACACATTGTAACAGACATATTGGACCTACTTTAGAATTTGGTTGTATGCCTTCTAAAGAAGCTACAATATTTAGAATTGCTCGTGATGATAATGGAGAATTTCAATTTGTTTATATGAAAGGCGAAATTCTAGATAAACCTAAACAATTCTATGGAACTTCACTTGTATTTAAACCATATAATAGCGCAAAAGATTTTGTTTTTGATGGAGTTGAAATGGGTTTAGAGCCTCATTATAGTATTGCTTTTGGTGATATTTCAGAACAAATTGAAAATCTTGCACGTATACTTTGTATTGAGACTATTGAATTCTAATGATAGGATTAAATGAAATATTATTTTTAATAGTTATTTTTATAACAAATATCATTCAAGCAATTACGGGTTTTGCAGGAAGTATTCTTGCAATGCCAGCATCAATATATCTTGTTGGATATAGTGTTGCTAAACCTATTGTGAATTTAGTTGGTGTTATTGCATCAATTGGTGTTGTTATATTAAACTATAAAAAAATAAATATTAAAGAATTTATTAAAATAATCATTTTTATGATTATTGGAATAACATGTGGAACATATATATCTAAGAATATTACTATAGATAGTAAAGGTATATATATAACTTTAGGAATAATAGTTATTTTATCTACTATATTAAATATGTTTCATATAAATCTTCCTGATTCTACTAAATATAAATGGTGTATTGTATTTGATATATTAATAATACTTTCATCTGGCCTTGTTCAAGGAATATTTGTTTGTGGAGGACCAATACTTGCTGTTTATGTAACAAATAAATTAAAAGATAAAGATGAATTTAGATCGACATTATCTTTAGTATGGATAATTACTAATTCAATTATTTTTACTAATGATTGTTTAAATGGCTTTTATACATCAAATGTTATACTATTAGCTATTATTGCTAGTATAGTATTAATTGCAGCAATATTTATTGGTAATATTATTTCAAAAAAATTAAATAAAAATATATTCTTAAAATTAACATATATACTACTATTAATTAGTGGAATTTCATTGTTTTTTAAATAACATATATAATAAGGAGAAAGATTATGGAAAACAATCAATCAAGCTTTATTGCTAAAACATCTGGTTTAAAGCGTAAAGATTACATTGCTTATGCAATGGGTGACATGGCATGTTGTTTAGTGTTTGGGTTAGTTACAACAGTTTTACAAAAATATTATACTGATGTTCTTCATTTAACACCACTATTCATTATGTTTATGTTCTTTTTTGCTCGTATTTGGGATGCAATTAATGATCCAATGATGGGTAGAATTTGTGATACTATTAAACCATCTAAATGGGGAAGATATCGTCCTTGGTTCTTATGGGCAGCACTTCCTTTAATAGCATCTACTATTTTAATGTTTTTACCAGTTGAATTAGGAGATACTGGTAATGCTGTATGGGCTACTGTTACTTATGTTGCTTTTGGTATGAGTTATACAATGTTACAAATACCATATGGTTCTTTAGCATCAGTTGTTACAACTGATGAAAAAGAAAGAAGTAACTTATCAACTTGGAGAAGTATTGGTGCTACATTTGGTTCTATGCCTGCCATGGCAGTTATTATGTTATGTAATAATGCTAATGGATACCTTGATTCAACTAAAGTTATGATATTTGTTGTTGCAATGTCTCTAGTTGCATTACTTATGTTATTCTTAGCATTTAAGAATAATAAAGAAAGAGTTATTGCTGCACCTAAAGCACCTGAAAAAGGAGCTACTATTAAAGCAATTAAAGGCTTATTTAAATCAAAAGCATTTATTGCAGTATCAATTGGATCAATGTTATTACTTGCAGGACAAATGTTTACACAAAGTTTCTATACATATTTGTTCCAATTCTATTTTGAAAATGCAGATTGGGGATCTGTTCCTACAATATTGACATATTTACCAATGGCTGTTTTAATGTTCTTTACACCAAAGCTTGTTAGAAAATTTGGTAAAAAAGAATTATGTACATTTGGTGGTATTGTAGCAGCAGCTGCTAACTTACTTGCTTATGCAATGAGATTTATATTTGCTGCTGATAAAGCATTATTAATGTGGGTATTCTTACTATGTTGCCTATTATCTGGTACAGGACTTGTATTTATGGTACTTCAAGTTTGGGGTATGGCTACTGATGCTATAGATGATATGGAAGTTAAGACTGGTTCACGTGATGATGGATCTGCTTATTCTATATTTATGTTCTTTAGAAAATTAGGTCAAGCACTAGCTGCACTTGCAGTTAATGGAGCATTATTAAGTTTTGGTTATGGAACTAAATTTAATAAAGCAAAAGAAGCTGAATTAACATTAGAACAAATTACTGCAATGTATGATTTGTCTACAATAATTCCAGCAGTAATATTTGGATTAATGGCTATTGTATTATTATTCTTTAATCCACTTTCTAAGAAGAAAGTTGCAGATCTTCAAGTTATTAAAGAAGAACATTTAAAAGCTGATATTGAATCAAATAAAGTATCAATTCAATAAAAAAAATAACAAGTTCATAGATTAATCTATGAACTTGTTTCTTTATTATATTATTCTTATATAAAAAATAGTATAATATCATTATAAATAAAGGAGACATATATTATGAAATTACCTTTTATGATAGATTTAAATAATAAGGTAGCAGTAGTTACTGGAGCTGGTGGAGTAATTTGTTCTGAAATGGCTAAAGCTATTGCTGCTTGCGGAGCAAAAGTAGCTGTTTTAGATTTAAAACTTGAAGCTGCAGAAAAAACTGTTAATATGATTAAAGAAGATGGTGGTATAGCTACTGCATATGCTTGTAATGTATTAAATAAAGATTCATTAAAAGATACTCATGAAAAAATATTAAAAGATTTTGGTAGTGTTGATATATTAGTAAATGGAGCTGGTGGTAATAATCCTAAAGCTACATCCGATAATGAATATTGTGAATTATCATATGATAAAGAAAATTTAAAAACATTCTTTGATTTAGATGAAGAAGGTGTATCATTTGTATTTAATTTAAACTTTTTAGGAACACTTCTTCCTACACAAGAATTTGCTAAAGATATGATTGGTAAAAAGGATTGTTCTATTTTAAATATTTCATCTATGAATGCTTTTACCCCTTTAACTAAGATTCCTGCATATAGCGGAGCAAAAGCTGCTGTTACAAATTTTACACAATGGCTTGCTGTACATTTTTCACATGTTGGAATTAGAGTTAATGCTATAGCACCTGGATTCTTATCTACAGCTCAAAATAAATCATTATTATGGAATGAAGATGGAACTCCTACTGCAAGAACTCATAAGATATTATCATCTACTCCTATGGGTAGATTTGGAGAACCTTATGAATTGCTTGGAGCAACACTTTTCTTATTAAGTAGTGATGCTGCATCTTTTGTAACAGGTATTTGTATACCTATTGATGGTGGCTTCTCATCATATTCTGGAGTATAATATGAAATTATCTTTTAGATGGTATGGTAAAAATGATTCTATAACTTTAGATCATATTAGACAAATCCCTAATATGTCTAGTGTTGTAACTGCTTTATATGATGTTAAAGTTGGTGAAGCATGGATTGATGAATCATTAAAAGAATTAAAAGAAATGTGTGATAGTAAAAATATTAATATGGAAGTTATTGAATCAATACCTGTTCATGAAAATATTAAACTAGGTGCACTCGATAGAGATTATTTAATAGATAATTATATTAAAAATTTAAGACTATGTGCTAAATATGGAGTTAAATGTGTATGCTATAACTTTATGCCAGTATTTGATTGGCTAAGAACAGAAATGCATCATATTAATCCAGATGGATCTAATTCATTATCTTATTCTGCAGATGATTTTGCAAAAGTGGATCCTAATAATTTACATTTACCAGGATGGGATGAATCATATTCAGCTGAAGAATTACAAGATTTATTAAAGAAATATCAGTCTATGTCTCATGAAACACTATTTGATAACTTAGTATATTTTTTAAAGAAAGTAATTCCTGTATGCGAAGAAGTTGGAATTAATATGGCTATTCACCCAGACGATCCACCTTGGGATGTATTTGGTATTCCTAGAATTGTATCAACAGAAGAAGATTTTGATAAAATGTTTGCTGCTGTTCCATCTACAAATAATGGAATAACATTCTGTACTGGAAGTCTTGGTAGTGGTAAATTTAATGATCTATATAAAATGATTGATAAATATTCTAAACAAAAAAGAGTTCATTTTGTACACATGAGAAATGTATTATATACAGATGATTTAGATTCATTCTGTGAAGTAGGACATTATTCCAAGAGTGGTTCTATCGATATGGCAAGAATAGTAAAAATACTTGTTACAAATAAATTTGATGGATATGTTAGACCAGACCATGGAAGAAATATCTGGGGAGAAGATGCTAAACCTGGATATGGATTATATGACAGAGCATTAGGTTGTACATATATAAATGGTCTTTTTGAAGCATACGAAAAAGAATTAAATTAATTAAAATAATGACACATTTATTGTGTCATTATTTTAATTTATAGGAAATATTTATTAAATAAATATTACATAAATAACATATTTTATAAGTTTGCTTTAATATTTTAATTAAATCTTGTATAATATGTTTGAATAATAGAAGGAATAAAAATATGAATATTTCGAAATTACAAAATAAATTAAATAAAAGATTTAATAAAAAAGTAAAAGTTTCCTTTATTAACGATACTTTATTTTTAACTGGTGAAGTAGATTCTTATGGTGAATTCTTAGATGCAGGATTTCTAATTGCAAAAAAGGGATCTAAAATTCATGTTGTTAATAATATTATTGTTAAAGGATTAGTAAAAGATCCTATTAGAACACCTCTTTTAAAAGATAATACATTAGATAATAAACATGTTGATGTTTTAGTAATTGGTGGAGGAGTAATTGGATCTGCAATACTTAGAGAATTATCTAAATATAATTTAAAAACATTATTAATTGATAAAGAAGCAGATTTAGCTAATCAAGCATCAGGTAGAAATGATGGAGAAGTTCATCCAGGAGTAGATTTACCTAAAGGAACATTGAAACAATCTCTAGTTGTTAAAGGTAATAGAATGTTTGATGAGGTATGTAAAGATTTAGATGTACCTTTTAAAAGACCTGGTCAAATTGCTTGTTTTACTCAAGAATTATTTAGATTACCTGTTATGATAATGATACTTTTAAGAAAATATCATTGTGGAGTAGATGATACTAAATTTGTTGGTAAGAAGTTTATTAAAGAAAAAGAACCAAATTATAATCCTAAATTTAAATATGGAATATATAATCCAATGGCTGGAATTGTATCTCCATATGAATTAACTATTGCATATGCTGAAAATGCGGTAGAAAATGGAGCTGAAGTATCACTTAATACAATATGTGAATCTTTTGAATTAAAATATGGTTCTATTATTAGTGTTAAGACTAATAGAGGAATAATTTATCCTAAATATGTTATTAATGCAGCGGGAGTATTTAGTGATGATATAGCAGAAATGGCTAATGATAAATTCTTCTCTATTCATCCAAGACGCGGAACAGATATTATAATGGATAAAAAAGCATCAATTATGTCTAGTTCTATTGCCTCTATAAAAGAGATTAAAAAAGTCCCTAAAGAACAAAAACATACAAAAGGTGGCGGAACTATGCCAACTGTTCATGGAAATATCTTATTAGGACCTGATGCACAAGAAATACCTAATAAAGAAGATTATGCTACATATATGTCTGGATTAAATACAGTATTTAATAAACAATCAAATACTTCTATGGCTTTAAGACGTGGTGATACTATTGCATATTTTTCTGGTGTAAGAGCTGCTACCTATGAAGAAGATTTTATTATTGAAAAGGGTAGAAAATGTAAAAACATATATCATGTAGCTGGTATTCAATCACCAGGATTAACTTGTGCACCAGCAATTGGTGTAATGGTTGCCGCTGATATTGCCAAAATATTTAATGCATCTATTAATAAATCATTTAATCCAAAACGTAAATGTGCTATTCCACATTTAAATGAAATGGATGATAATACACGTGATAAATATATTAAAAAGAATCCTAATTATGGCGAAATGGTATGTCGATGTGAAGAAATCTCTAAAGGAGAAATCATTGATGCATTAAATTCACCTATAAAAGTTGCTACTATTGATGGTATTAAACGTCGTTTAAGACCTGGAATGGGTAGATGTCAAGGATCTTTTTGTATGCCAATAGTTGCAAAGATTATTGCAGAACATGAAAACATTGAATTAAAAGACGTATTAAAACGTTCTGAAATATCAAAAATAGGATATTCTAATTTAAAGGAGAATATACATTATGAATAATAATTATGATGTTATTGTTATAGGTGGTGGACCAGCTGGTTTAGCTGCTGCTTTAGAAGCACATTTATGTGGTGCTAAAGTTATCATATTAGAACGTGAAGTAGAACTAGGCGGAATATTAAAACAATGTATTCATGATGGTTTTGGTCTTCTTAGATTTGGAGAAAAACTATCTGGTCCAGAATATGCTATAAGATATATAGAAGAAGTAAAAAAGAATAATATTCCATATAAAACATTAGCTTTTGTATCACATATTAATAAAGTAGATGAAGAATATCATTTATCTGTAGTAACACGTGATGGTATGGAACATCTTATATGTAATAAAATTATTTTTGCAACAGGATGTAGAGAACGTTCTGCAAAACAAGTATTTATTCAAGGAACTCGTCCATTTGGAGTTATCACAGCTGGTGCAATTCAACATTTAGTAAATATCGATGGTATAATGCCATCTAAGAATGTTGTAATTTTAGGATCTGGTGATATTGGCTTAATAATGGCAAGACGTCTTACTTTAGAAGGTGCTAAAGTACTTGGTGTATATGAAGTAAAACCAACTGTATCAGGATTATCAAGAAATGTTCAACAATGTTTAAATGATTTTAATATTCCTCTTCATTTATCAACAACAGTAACTAGAGTATTTGGAGATGAAAGATTAAGTGCTGTTGAAGTATGTAAAGTAGATGAAAAATTAAGACCAATTAAAGGTACTGAAGAAGTTATTGAATGCGATACATTAGTATTATCAGTTGGATTAATACCTGAAAATGAACTTGCAGAATCAGTTGGAGTTACAGCTGATAAACTTGCTAAAGGTGCTATTTGTGATAATAATTTTGAAACTAATATAGATAATATCTATACTTGTGGTAACGCAACACATGTTAATGATTTAGCTGATTATGTTTCATTATCAGCACAAATTGCAGGGCATGCTGCAGCGACTAAAAAAGATAAAGAAAGATTATTAATAGATATTAATGTTACTGGAGATACATTATATTTAGTCCCAGAAAAAATAAATATTAATGATTATCTAGATAAAACAGTAATGTTTTTTAGATCGAATAAGATATTAAAGAATGCAACAGCAACAATATCTGTTGATGGAGAAGTTATATTTAAAAAGCGTTTCATGGCGTTAAGACCACCTGAAATGGAAAAAATAGATGTTGAATTTAAGAATTTAAATAAAAATTCTAATATTATATTCAATATAGAAGGAGATGAATAATATGAAAAACTTTACTTGTATTGTTTGTCCCAATGGATGTAATTTATGTATAGATGAATCTAGCTTAGAAGTTACAGGTAACACTTGTAAAAGAGGAATTGATTTTGCTAAAAATGAATTAACTCATCCTATGCGTACTATTGCAACTACTGTTAGAACTTCATTTAAAGAATGTCCTGTAATATCAGTTAGGGTAACTAGTGATATTCCAAAAGAAAAAATATTTGATTGTATGAAAGAAATTAACAAAACTGTAGTTTCTAAAAAAGTGAAATGCGGTGATGTAATTATAAAAAATATATTAGGTCTAGGTGTTGATGTAATTGCTACAACATCAAGATTAATGGAGGTAAAGTAATGATTAAAAACCCTTTAGTACTAACATTCGATCTAGGTACTCAATCATTAAGAGCAATGCTTGTTGATAAAACAGGCAAAATTGTTGCTATTAATCAAGTTAAGTATCCTACTCCTTATTTCTCTAAAGAGGCTGGTTATGCTGAACAAGCGCCAAACTATTATTTTGAACGTCTTGTAGAAGCTGTAAATGGATTAAAGAAAAATAATGAAAATCTATTAAAAGATGTTATCGCATGTACTCTAACTACTATTAGAGATACAGTATTATGTCTAGATAAAAATAATTTACCACTTCGTGATATTATTGTATGGCTAGATAAGAGAGAAGCAGATAGAAAAGAATTAAAACCAATACCTGCTCTTAAAAAAATGTTACTTGCATTAGTTGGTGTAACTGATGTAATTGATATGCAACAAAGACAATCAGTATGTAACTGGTTAATGATTAATGAAAAAGAAATATGGGAAAAGACAGCAAAATATGTAATGCTTCCCACATATCTAAATTATTTATTAACTGGAGAATTAAAAGATTCAGTTGCTAACCAAATAGGTCATATACCAATTGATTATAAAAATGGTTGTTGGCAACCTAAAAATGCATTAACTAGATTTATATTTGATGTACCTACTGAAAAATTATGTGAGTTAGTAAATCCAGGTGATTCACTAGGAAAAGTAAAAGATGAATTATGTGATGCTTTTGGTATTGCAAGAGGTACTGAACTTATTGCAACAGGATCTGATAAGGGTTGTGAAACATTAGGCTTATCTGTATTTAGTAAGAATAAAGCAGCAGTATCATTTGGTACAAGTGCTACAATTCAATTTACTACAGATAAATATTATGAACCAACTCCTTTTGCTCCTGCATATCCTGCAGTAGTTAAAGGATATTATAATGGTGAGATTCAAATATATCGTGGATATTGGATGCTTACATGGTTTAAAGAAAAATTCTGTCATGAAGAAATTGAACTTGCAAAAAAAGAAGGTACAATTCCTGAAGTTATATTAAATAGAACTCTAAAAGATGTACCTATTGGATGTGATGGATTAATACTACAACCTTATTGGGGTGCAGGTATTCAAAATCCTAATGCAAGAGGATCAATGATTGGATTTACTGATATTCATGATAAATATCATATGTATCGTGCAATTATTGAAGGTATTAATTTTGATTTATATCGTGGAATGCTTTTAATGGAGAAAAGTGCTAAACAAAAAATAGAAGAAATCTATGTTGGTGGCGGAGGATCTCAATCAGATGAGATTGTTCAAATGGCTGCTGATATGTTTGGCTTACCAGTTAAAAGAATTCAAACACATGAAGCATGTGGTATAGGATCAAGTTTAGTTGCTTTTGTATCAAAAGGAATTTATTCATCTGTTGAAGAAGCAGTTAAATATATGATTCAAGATAAAGATGTATTTATACCAAACAAAGAAAATCATGAAAAATATTTAAAATATTATCATGTATATGAAAAACTATATAAAAGATTAGACCCGCTATTTGTGGAAATTAAGGAGATATTAAAAAATGAGTAAACCATATAAAGGTTTTAGACCTAATTGGGTAGAAGAAAGAGCACCAGAAAAATCATATCGTTCGATATCTAGATGGGGTGATCCTGATTTTGTAAAATATCCTAAAGAAGCTTTATATAAACTTATTAAAGATACATTTAAATTAACTGATGATGATTTTAAAGAATATAAAGGTTCAATTGGATTTGAAGAAGTATCGGGTCTACCAACACCTAAAATGGATAAAGAACATGTTGATGCTTTAACAAAAATTGTTGGTAAAGAAAATGTTTCTCAAACTGATTATGATAGATTAAGTGTTGCTTATGGTAAAACAGCATATGATTTATTACGTATTAAAGAAAGAAGATTTGAATCTTTACCTGATATTGTTTTATATCCAGATACTACTGTTCAAGTAGAAAAGATTGTAGCTTACGTAACTGAACATAAAATTCCATTATATGTATATGGTGGAGGATCAAGTGTAACACGTGGTGTAGAACCTATTAAAGGTGGAGTATCACTTGACATGCGTCGTAACTTTAATAAAGTTATTAAATTTAATGAAATTGATCAAACAATAACTGTACAAGCAGGTATGAGTGGACCAACTTTAGAAAAAACATTAAATAATGCAGTTGAATTGTTTGGAGCAAAACGTGCATATACTTGTGGACATTTCCCACAAAGTTTTGAATATTCATCTGTAGGAGGATGGGTAGTAACACGTGGTGCTGGTCAAAACTCTACATATTATGGATGTATATCAGATATTGTTGCTGGTCAAAAATATGCTACACCAGTAGGTATTATTAATACAACTAAATATCCAAGAGAAGCAACAGGTCCATCTTTAAATCAAATTATGATGGGTGGAGAAGGTACTTTTGGAGTACTAACTGAAGTTACTTTAAGAATATTTAGATATATGCCTGAAAACAGAAATAGATTCTCATATATGTTTAAGACATGGCAAGATGCAATGGATGCAGCAAGAGAAATACTACAATGTGAATGTGGTCATGCTTCAGCATTCAGATTATCTGACCAAGAAGAAACATCATTTATGATGAAACTATATAATGTAGATGAAACACCTTTAGAACCTATATTAAATGGATTAGGTTTTAAAGATATGGAAAGATGTATGTTCTTAGGCTTTACTGAAGGTGAAAAAGGATTCTCTAATAATGTAATGAGAAATATAAGAAGAATCGTTAGAAAATATCACGCATTCAACATGACAGGTCTTGTATGTAAATCTTGGGAAAAAGGTAGATTTAATGACCCATATCTAAGAGATACATGTTTAGATTTTGGTATTGTTGTTGATACAATGGAATGTACAGTTAACTGGAGTAATATGGAACAAGTACATACAGATGTAAGAAAAGTATGTAAAGCACGTCCTAATACAATAGTTACTACTCATATGTCCCATGTATATCCAGATGGTGCTAATCTATATTTTATCTTTATATCTAAATTTGATGATGCAGAAGAATTTAAAGCATATCATGCTTCAATTCTTGATGCAATCTTAAAAGCAGGTGCATCAATGAGTCATCACCATGGTATAGGTAAGATGTTTGGACCATGGCTTGAAAGTTATACTGGTGAAGAAGAATTTAAGATTTATAAAGCCTTAAAGAAACATTTCGATCCAGATAATATCATGAATCCTGGAGGAACACTTGGATTAGATCTAGATAAAAAAGATCGTCATTTTAAATAAAAATATAAGGAAGACTAATTAATTAGTCTTCCTTATTGGTTTTATAGTAATGTTATAAATGCTTTATAGCATTTATATGCTTCAAATACATCAGCTTTAGATACTACTTCCATAGGAGCATGCATGTTAATTACGGCTACGCCTGCATCAATTACATTCATATTATAGTTTCCTAAGATATATGCTATAGTACCGCCACCGCCTTGGTCTACTTTACCAAGTTCAGTTGTTTGGAAATTAATGTTTTCGTTGTCTAAGACATTTCTTATTTTAGCAAAATACTCAGGCATTGCATCATTACATCCTGATTTACCTCTAGCACCAGTATATTTGTTAAAGCAAATACCATTTCCTAATAATGCAGAGTTTTTAGATTCATTTACTGATAAATATAATGGATCTGTTGCAGCTGATACATCGCTTGATAACATTAATGTATTTGTAAATGCATGACGTAATTTTAAATCACTATAATCTGTAGTTAAATTGATTAATTCTGCAATTACATTTTCAAACCATTTAGACTGAGCACCTGTAGCACCAACTGAACCTATTTCTTCTTTATCAACTAAGATACAACAAGATGTATAATCAACTTTATCAGTATCAAGTAATGCTTTTAATGATGTATATGCACATACTCGGTCATCATGTCCGTATGATGCAATCATGGATCTATCTAGTCCGTAGTCTTTAGCTTCACCAGCTGGTACTATTTCTAATTCAGATGAAGATAAATCATCTTCATCAAAATTATATTTTTCTTTTAATAATTTTAATATATTCTTTTTAACAGCATCTTTTTCTTCACCTTTTAAAGGGATAGAACCTATAGTTACATCTAAATCTTCACCTTCAACAACTTTTGCTGCAGGTTTTTGTAATTGATCAGCTGATAAATGAATTAATAAATCACTTATACCTACTACTGGATCGTTTTTATCATCACCAATATGAACTTCAATTACAGATCCATCTTTTTTACAAACAACTCCGTGTATAGCAAGAGGTGTTGTTACCCATTGATATTTTTTAATACCACCATAATAATGGGTATCAAGTAAACAGAAATTAGATGATTCATAAATAGGATTTTGTTTAACATCTAGTCTTGGTGAATCAATATGAGCACCAAGTACTCTTAATCCATCCTCTATAGAATGTTTTCCTATTATAAAGCAAGCTAAATTCTTTCCTTTATTAGTTGCATATACTTTATCTCCTTCTTTTAAAGAAGAAAATGCAGATATATCTTTAAATCCTTTTTCTTCTGCAAGTCTTATTGATTCATTAACGCATAATCTTTCAGTTTTAGATATAGTTAAATATTTTTTATATCCTTCATTAAAAGAAAATAATTCTTTTAAATCGTTATCAGAATATTTATCCCATGAATTTTTATTATACATATGTTATCCTCCTAAATATTTATAGATATATTATATCATAGTTAATATTAAAATAATGCTTTCGCTCTTTATAATATTTATTATTAGGTGTAAAAAAACGCATTACTATTAAAAAAGAAAAATAAGATATATAATTGGTAAAGAAAATATTAAATAATTTAGAAAAAGCATTAAAAGGAGAAAACTAATATGACATCGAAAGAACTAAACGCATTATTATTATCAGAATTTCCAGAAATAAAAGATAGTATTAATAAATATGTTGAATTGCTGGATGGTATTAATACAGGATCTTTTCTTGTTTTCGAAGATGTTTTTATGAGTTATTTTTATTCTAAAATTGATGAATTAGATTATGAATCAATAAATAAAATCTGTTTTTTTATCGAGACAACTTATTTACTAAATGATGAATATGCATCGAATGTAATATATATTGGAATTCTTGAAAATTTAAAGAGCAGTGATTATTCTGATAAGATTGCTGAATTTTTATTACCTAATACTTTAAAAGAATATAAAAATATTAAATTTTAATAAATTAACTTTTTAATCAACTATCGATAGATAATCGTAAACCTATTAAAATAATGCTTTCACTCTTTACTTTTTATATAAATAAAGTATAATATTTATTAATAGGAGGAGTTAAATATGTTAGATGTTTTTATTGACGCATTATTAGATTCATTAAAAGTATTTATTGTTGCTTTAATACTATACATTTTAATTAGTTTTATAGAAAATAAATTATCACATATATTATCTAAAAAGAATAATGCTTCTCCATTAATTGGTAGCGCTTTAGGATTAATACCACAATGTGGTATAGGTGTTGTTGCTGCTGATCTATATGATAAAGAACATATATCTAAAGGTACTTTAGTAGCTGTATTTTTAGCTTGTAGTGATGAAGCTTTACCTATACTTTTAACATCTCCTAATACTAAAACATTATTAAATATTTTATTAATTATTGGAATTAAGTTTGTAATAGGATTTATTGTAGGATATTTAACAGATTTATTATTTAATTCTAAAAGAATAGTATCAAAACATTTAGAACATTGTGATCATCATGTAGAAACAGATGTACATATAGGATGTTGTGGACATAATATTGAAGATGATCATGATGAAAAACCTATTCATAAACATTTATTTCATCCATTAATTCATTCATTAAAAATATTATTATATGTATTTATATTTAATTTTATTATAGGCACTATTATTTATTTTGTTGGCGGAGAAGATGTTTTAGCAACATTTTTAAATTCAACTAAATGGGCAGGTCCTATTATGAGTATATTAGTTGGTTTAATACCTAATTGTGCATCAAGTGTCGTATTAGCAGAAGTATATTTAGGTGGTGGACTTACTTTAGGATCAGTAGTTGCAGGTCTTTGTTGTAATGCAGGTCTTGGATTACTTGTATTATTTAAATCAAAGAAACTATTAAAAGAAAAAATTGGTATTTTATTAATATTGATTGTAACATCTTTAATAGTAGGATATGGAATAGATTTATTATCTTTATTATTCTAAATTTTAAAAGTGTAACAACATAGTTGTTACACTTTTTTACTTTTTAATATTATATAAACATCAATAATTATAATGGAATAATGTATGTATATTCAAATTATAAATATAACGAATTATTAACTGAATAAAATAAGATATTCAAATAGATTTCATAATGTACTAATTGGCCAATATTTATCTAATTTATATGCTTTTTATAAAAAAAATTAGATTATAAGTATTGCTTTGATAGTTTTAATTTTTTTAACTAAATACTGTTTGTAACGTATTAATTAGAAATTTTTATGCTAAGCATTAATATTAAAAAAGGAACTTCGTTAAAGTTTCTTTTTATATTCCTAATGATGATACTGGAAATGAATATACTTTTTCATTAATAGGTCTTATGCTGTCACAATTATCGATAATAAGACCAATGGTGATTTCTTGATTGTATTTTGATAAGACGTTGAAATTATTATTAGGTTTTGTTGGCACAATCCCTTTTTCAATTTCTATTGGAGTAATTTTATTATTTTCAACATATATAATGTCAATTTCTTTTGATAGATATCTCGATAGTAGAATAGATAGTTTTTAGGAGGTACATTATGATTTTAAAAGCTTTTGATTATATCATACTGTTCTATAAATACTTTGTTCAGAAAAATAGCGATTAAAAGAGGACTTGAGTCACCTTTTAATCGCAGTTTTGTTTTATGCGTATTTGATTCAGAGTTTAAAAGTAGATACGTAGGTATAAAATTAAGGGGTCTTTTTGATTTGATATTAGTTAATAAAGATTGTAAAAATGAGATTATTACAGTAGATTTATATTTATAAAAAAATATTAGTAATTGATTGTAATAATATTGATTAAGATTTATGTAAGTGATAAAATATTTAATGTATAAAAAAGGCTTATGAATAAGCCAATATAAAAGGAGATTAAAAACATGGCAAATGTAAAAGTTGCAATTAATGGTTTTGGACGTATTGGTCGTTTAGCATTCCGTCAAATGTTTGGTGCTGAAGGATATGAAATCGTTGCTATTAACGATTTAACTAGTCCTAAAATGTTAGCTCATTTATTAAAGTATGATACTGCACAAGGATCTTACTGTGGAAGAATTGGTGAAAACTTACATGTTGTTTCATCTAAAGAACCTGTAATGGCTGAAGATGGTAAAACTGTAGTTACTCCAGGATCTATTACAGTTGATGGTAAAGAAATTACTATTTATGCTCAACCTAAAGCTGATTTATTACCTTGGGGTGAATTAGATGTAGATGTAGTACTTGAATGTACTGGTTTCTATTGTTCTAAAGAAAAATCTATGGCACATATTAATGCTGGTGCTAAAAAAGTAGTTATTTCTGCTCCTGCTGGTAATGATCTACCAACAATTGTATTCTCAGTTAATGAAAACACATTAAAGAAAGGTGATACAGTTATTTCAGCTGCATCATGTACTACTAACTGCTTAGCTCCAATGGCTAAAGCATTAAATGATTTCGCACCTATTCAATCAGGTATTATGTCAACTATTCATGCATATACTGGTGATCAAATGATTCTTGATGGACCACATAAAAAAGGTGATTTACGTCGTGCAAGAGCTGGTGCTGCAAATATTGTTCCAAACTCAACTGGTGCAGCAAAAGCTATTGGACTAGTAATTCCTGAATTAAATGGTAAATTAATTGGTTCTGCACAAAGAGTTCCTGTACCAACAGGTTCTACTACAATTTTAACTGCAGTAGTTAAAGGTACAGATATCACTAAAGAAGCAATCAATGCTGCTATGAAAGCTGCATCTAGTGAATCTTATGGATATAATGAAGATCAAATTGTTTCAAGTGATGTTATTGGTATGAAATTTGGTTCATTATTTGATGCAACTCAAACAATGGTATCAAAAATTACTGATGATTTATTCGAAGTACAAGTTGTTTCATGGTATGATAATGAAAATTCATACACTAGCCAAATGGTTAGAACAATTAAATACTTTGCAGAAAACTGCTAATATACAAGTAATCAATAGGTGGCTTATAGCCACCTTTTGTTTTTTACATTTTAATATGATATAATATTAACTAATTAGGAGTTTTATATGAGTGTATTAATTTTTAAAGGTCCTACATTTGAAAAAATTTGGGGAAGCCCTTATTTTATGGAACATAATATATCTAATAATCCATTAACAGGAGAACTTTGGAGTTTATCAGGATACGAATCAAAATCTAGTATATGTATAAATGGTATATATAAAGATAAAACATTAGATGATATATATAAAAATTATCCTAGTTTATTTAATTCTAAAGAGAATAAGTTTCCTATATTAGTTAAACTTATTGCAACAAAAGAACCATTATCTGTTCAAGTTCATCCAAATGATGATTATGCAACTAAATATGAAAATTCATTAGGTAAAACTGAAGGATGGTTAATTGTTGATGCTAAAGATGATTCTAAAATAGTCCTTGGTCATAATGCTAATTCAAAAGATGAATTAATTGATTTAATAGACAATCATAAATTTGATGATTTATTAATATATCAAAAAATATCTATTGGAGAATTTTATCCAATACCATCAGGAACAATACATGCTTTAGGTAGTAATATTGTATTAATTGAAATACAACAATCATCAGATATTACATATAGAGTATATGATTATGATAGATTAGGACTTGATGGAAAATTAAGAGAATTACATCTTGATAAAGCAAAAGATGTTATATCTTTAGATAAATATAATTATGATATTAAAAATATATATAAAGAAAATAATGATTTAATATGGGAAAATAATTATTTCACTGTAAGTAAGAAAAATATAAATGGTGAAGTGCTTATTAATAAATCTGATATATATCAAATAGTTACTGTTTCAAGTGGTGAAATTATAGTAGATGGATATAAATTAAACATAGGTGATTCTTTTATAATTCCATGTAATGAAGATCTAATTATTAATGGAGATGGATTAGTTCTTATAACTAATCCTTTAAAATAGATATATGAAATATTTTTTAGGAATTGATGGAGGAGGAACAAAAACTGCTTTTACTTTAATAGATGAAAATTTAAATATAATAAAAGAAGTAGTTTTAGGACCGACATCTATAGATACAGTAGATTTAGATACTGTATTTAATACATTTAAAGATGGAATTAATAAAATTAATCACGAAATAGATTATTGTTTTGCTGGATTAGGTGGAATGGCATCTAATGATGATAATAAACAAATAGAAGAAATATTATCTATATTATTACCTAATATTATAGTTCAAGCTGGGAGCGATTCAGAAAATGCTTTATATGGAGCATTTAATTCAAATGATGGAATAGCTGTAATATCAGGAACTGGATCAGTATCATTTGGTAAATGGAAGAATAATTCATATAAATCAGGTGGATTAGGATATATGGAAGGAGATGCAGGTTCTGCATATTCTTTAGGTATTGAAGCTGTAAGATATACTGCTAAGACATTTGATAATAGAGCAAAAGAATCTGATTTTTCAAAAGCTATAAGTAATAGAATAAATTGTTTTAATAGAATTGATATGGTTAATTATTTCAAAAATATTAACCGTACTGAAGTTGCAAAACTTGCAACTACAGTTACAGAATATGAAAATAATGATATCGCAAAGCAAATTATGATTAATTCCTGTAATGATTTAATAAATCAAATTCAAGCTGTTTATAATAAGTTAGATATTGATAAAGAGTGTCCTTTTTCTATAATTGGTAGTTTAGGTAATGCTAATACTTTTTTTAGAAGTTATTTATTAAAATCATTAAATGATAAATGTCCACTATTAAAATATCAAGATTTTGTTTATGATGCACCTATGGGAGCATGTTTAAAAGCAAAATCATTAATGAAATAGGTATATATATGTTAATTAAAAATAAAGAAGTTAAAGGTATAATATTTGATTTTGATGGAACACTTGTAGATTCATGGGGTGTTTGGGCTAAGGTTGATATACAATTCTTTGCTAAAAGAGGATTACAAATACCTGTTGATTATGCTGATAAAATAGGACACATGGGTTTAGATAAAGCTGCTGAATATACAATTAATACTTTTAATTTAAAAGAAACTAAATTAGATGTAATAAAAGAATGGAAAACTGGTGTAGTAGAAGAATATGCTACTAATGTTGAATTTAAAAATGGTGCTATTGAATTTTTAAATAAATTAAATGAAAATAATATTCCATTTGTACTTGCTACTGCTAATGATTTAGATTGTGTTGAAGCAACTCTAAATCATTATAATATTTCTAATTATTTCAAGAAAATTTATAAAGTTGCAGATTTTAAAGGTAAAGATCATCCAGATATATATTTAGAAGCAGCATCATATATTGGAATAGAACCTTCTGATGTTATGGTATTCGAAGATATGCTAATACCAATTCAAACTGCTAAATCTGCTTCATTTATGACTTGTGCAGTTAATGAAAAGAGTACTTTTAGAGTAAAAGATAATAAAACAGAAGTTGCAGATATATATATAGATGATTTTACGGAGTTATTAAATAATTAAAATGTTATATTTAAATATAAAAAAACAAACAACTCAAGATTTAAATAAAGAATCTATGTTGTTTGTTCATGATATGATGATTAAACATTTTAATTTCGATGATTCTTGTGAAGAAATTATATTTAATGAATTTGGAAAACCCTATTATAAAAATAAGAAATTATATTTTAATATAAGTCATTCAAATAATGTAATATTAGTAGGAGTATCTGATACTGAATTAGGTGTTGATATTGAATGTATAAAAGATTACAAAAGAATTATTGAAAAAAAGATGTTTAATAAAGAAGAATTATTATTTCTTAATTCATTAGATTATGATAATAGATTAGATGTATTCTTTGAAAGATGGACCAAAATTGAAGCTTGGACTAAATATAATGGTTTATCTATTACTCATGGATTAAAAAATAAAGATTTTTCTAATACTTTTAGTTTTAAAATAAACTATAATAATAATGAATATTACATTAGCTATCAAGGAAGTATTAGCTATTGTTATGAAGGAGAATAAATATGTTATTAGATGATTTAAAGAAAGAACAAATGGTTGCGTTAAAAGAACATGATGCAATCAAAAGAGCTGTTTTAGAAAACGTTACTGGTAAAGCAATGCTAGTTAAAATTCAAAAAAGAGAAAAGAATGAAGAATTAACAGATACAGATGTATTACAAGTAATTAATAAAGTAATTAAAGAATTAGATGAAGAAATAGTTTTATATACTTCTACTAATAGAACTGAAAAAGTAAATGAATTAAATGCTCAAAAAGATTTAATTAAAGTATATTTACCAGCTCAATTATCAGATGAAGAAATAAAGAAAGAAATAGAAAGCTTACAAGATAAAACAATACCTTCAGTAATGAAACACTTTAAAATTAATTTTAGTGGTAAGTGTGATATGAAGAAAGTATCTGAAATTGCAAAACTTTATCAATAGGAATTATGAATAAATTATTATTAAAATTATTTGTAAAAGATTATGAAAAAGTAAATGATTCTACAGTTAGATCAAAATATGGAACATTAGCTGGTATAGTAGGTATTATATCTAATATTATATTAGGATCAGTTAAAGTAATATGCGGAATACTTGTTGCATCAAGCGCAATAATATCTGATGGTGTTAATAATACACTTGATGCAGTAAACTCAATTATTACTTTAATAGGATTTAAACTATCAAGTAAAGAAGCAGATTCTGATCATCCATTTGGACATCAAAGAATAGAATATATTACTGGTCTTATAGTATCATTTATTATCTTAATAGTTGGACTTAGTTTTGCAAAAGAATCAGTTGTAGGTATAATTGATTTAATTAAAGGTAATCCTCAAGAATTAGTTATAGAAAACAAATTTGCTGTTATAGTTTTATTAGTTTTATCTATATTAGTAAAATTTTGGCAATCATCATTTTATAAATTTATGGGAAAATCTATTGATTCTCAAGCATTAATTGCTAATTCAGAAGATTCTAAAAATGATACTATTACTACTTTTGCAACATTAATATCAACAGTGTTATATATATTAACAAATGGTAATTTAAATATAGATAGTATTGCAGGATTAGTTGTAGCTGTATTTATTATATTATCAAGTATTGGTTTAATTAAAGACACAGTAGATCCTTTATTAGGTGTAGAACCAAGCGAAGAATTAAAAGACTATATATGTAAAAAAGTATTAAGTTATGAAGGAGTATTAGGTATTCATGACTTAGTAATTCATTCTTATGGACCTAATATGAATTATGTAACTATTCATGTTGAAGTATCACGTGAAGTAGATGTTATGATAAGTCATGATATGATTGATAATATTGAAGCTGATTTTAGAAAAAATGATCACATGGATGTAACAATTCATTTAGACCCAGTAGATAATAATAATCCAGAAATTATTAAACTAAAAGACGTTATACGTAAAATATTAGATGATATAGATCCTGTATTAAATTTTCATGATTTAAGAATAGTATCAGGAGTTACACATACAAATGTATTATTTGATATTCTTTCACCATATGGTTTTAAATTAAAACCAAAAGAACTAAAAGAAACTGTATCTAAAAAAATAAAAGAATATAAAGATAATTATTTTTGTGTAATTCAAGTAGATGAACAATATAATAGAATAACTCATTAAAAAAAATACCTTTCAAAAATTGAAAGGTATTATTTTTCTATTAAATAGAACCCATAAGGATATAATTCAACATCATCTAATATATCCATTTCATCGCCACAATTTATACAATATACTGTTTTCCCTTTTAAATCAGTAGATACTTCTATTTTGTTATCTTTATTTAAACTATTTATTATTAGATATATATTAGATATATTTAATTCAATAGAAGTATAAGATTCTTTTAATATACTATATTCATTATTTAATTCATTATGATAATCATCTATTATAGTAGATAAATAATTACAATAATCGTTATCTATTACACTAATAATATTATTTTTATTAAAATTATTAGGTATTATCCAAAATATAACATTTATTAACATAATAAAGTCTTCATTGTTAAAAGATAATAAATCATTCTGTAAAAAAATAATAATATTTTTGTGATTATTTATATCTTTACACATATCAAAAATGTTATCTAAATAACATTTAATAGATATTTCATTATTATAAAGTTTATTTGTTATATCTATAATATTAATCATATATATCTCCAATTAAATATATTATAACTAAATTATTAATGTATTACAATTAATGATATATATAGTAGGAAATACTTTATTATCTACTATAAATTTTTGGTAATAAAAGTATTGATTCTTTAATATCTCTTTTGTAAAAAGAGTCATATTTTAATATAATATTAATAATGTAATAATTCATTAAGGAGCATTATTTATGGATATTAGAAGAACTAATGATGGTTGGATTGAAGTGATTTGTGGATCTATGTTTGCTGGTAAAACTGAAGAATTAATTAGACGTATTAAAAGAATTGAATATGCTAAAAAAACAATAGTTGTATTTAAACCAATCATTGATAATAGATATGCAGATCTAGAAGTAGTATCACATTCTAACGAAAGAGTTGATGCAATACCAGTTAATAATGCTAGTGATATGATGAATTATTTAAAAACATTACCTTATGCTGTTGCAATAGATGAAATACAATTCTTTGATAAAGATGTAGTGAATCTATGTGAACGTCTTGCAAATAGTGGTGTAAGAGTTATTTGTGCAGGTTTAGATATGGATTTTAGAGGAGAACCTTTCGGTATTATGCCTGAAATTTTATCTAGAGCTGAATTTGTTACTAAATTAAATGCAATATGTATGGTATGTGGAGCTCCAGCTACACGTACACAAAGAATGATTAATGGTAAACCTGCTTTTTATGAAGATCCAATAATACTTGTTGGAGCTAAAGAATCATACGAAGCAAGATGTAGATTCTGTCATCAAGTACCTCATAAAGCAAAATAATGATATATAATGATGAATACTTTATGGATATAGCCCTAAAAGAGGCTCATAAAGCATATAAATTAAAAGAAGTTCCTGTTGGATGCTGTATTGTTAAGAATAACAAAATTATATCTAAGGCATATAATTGTAAATATATAACTAATAAAGCATTAAATCATGCTGAAATAAGAGCTATAAATAAAGCTTCAAATAGATTACACACAACAGTATTTGATGATTGTGATATATATATAACACTTGAACCTTGTGTAATGTGTGCAGGATTAATAATGCAATCAAGATTTAAAAGAGTTATATATGCTACAAATGAACCTAAGTTTGGCGCATTAGGTAGTATTATTAATTTAAATAATCCAGAATATAAATTTAATCATCATCTAGAAGTATTAAATGGAATAAAAAAAGAAGAATCTAGTGATTTATTAAAAAAATTCTTCAAAGAAATAAGAGTTAAAAATAATAAATAAGAATAATTTTATATTATAATTTTAATATATATAGATCTTAATTTAAGTACCTTCATCCAAGTTAGGTCAGCGAATCAGGTCAGGTCGTGATTGAAGCAGCCTTAAACTTGGCATAATTGTGGGTGAGGGGACTTAAATTAAGATCTTTTTTATATCAAAAACATTTGAATATTAAATAATATATAAATATGATAAAATAATTAAAGATTAAAAAGGAGCATAGTTATATGATATTTGGTAAACATTTTACAAAATATTATTTTAAATACTTTATATCATTTTTATTGGGTATAGTTTTTTTACTTGTAGTAGACTATGCTCAATTATTTATACCAGAAATAGTAGGTTCATTAATTGATGGAATAGAAGCTGGAGAAAAAGGATTATCAACATCTATTACAAAAAATGAATTAGATTCATCTATTATAAAACTAATTATTATTGCAGTAGTAATATTCTTAGGTCGTTTTATTTGGAGAAACTGTATATTTGGTACATGTCATAGAATACAATATGATATAAGAGATGAAATGTTTAAGCATTTAGAAAAAATGAGTGTTACTTATTTTGAAGAAAATAAAACTGGATCATTAATGGCATTATTTACTAATGATCTAGAAAATATACGTGATTCATTTGGATCTGGTACTTTAATGTTAGTTGACGCTATAGCACTTGGTGTTATGGCAATAATAAAAATGATTAATTTAAGTCCTATATTAACATTAGTATGTATAATTCCATTAATACTTGTATCTACATATGCTGTATTTATGCGTAATAATATTTCAAAAAAAGTTATGAAAAACTTAGATGCATATTCTAAAATGAGTGATTATGTACAAGAAACATTTACTGGAATTGGCGTAGTTAAAGCTTTTGCATGTGAAAGAAGAAAAGCATTTTTATTTGATGATTATAATGAATATAATAAAACAACTTCTATAAGTGCTATTAAAGCACAAGTTGTAATAAGAATTGTTGTAAACGGAATACTATATATTACTTTATTTATTTTAATATTTATTGGCAGTTATATGGTATATGAATATAATAATTTTGGTAAAGTAACAATTTTTACACCTGGAAAAATTATTGAATTCTTATCATATTATGATTCTATAATTTGGCCTATTATGGCAATAGGTGATTTAATTAATTTATTTGGTAAAGCTACCCCTTCTGCAAAACGTGTTTCAAGATTACTTGATACTGATATTGAAATAAATGATGATTTAGTTATACATAATAATATATCTATAAATGATATAAAGGGATCAATAACTTTTAATGATTTAACATTTAAATATCCATTATCCAGTATAGATAATCTTGAACATATTTCATTTACTATAAATAGTGGTGAAATGATCGGAATAATGGGACAAACAGGATGCGGAAAATCAACAATAGTAGAACTACTTACAAGAAATTATAATGTAAATAAAGGTTCTATATATATAGATAATTATGATTTAATGGAATTGCCACTAAAAACCATAAGACAAGCTATTGCATGTGTACCACAAGAATCATTCTTATTTATGAAAACCATATTAGAAAATATCTCTTTTTCAAAAGATAAAATAAATGAAGAAGAATGTATTCAAGCAGCTATATGTGCTGATGTTGATAAAGATATTAAAGAATTTAAAGATGGCTATAATACCTTATTAGGCGAAAAAGGCGTAAAAGTATCAGGTGGACAACGTCAAAGAATATCTATTGCAAGAGCATTATTAAAAGACTCACCTATACTTATATTAGATGATGCATTATCTGCAGTTGATACTTTAACAGAAAGTTATATAATTAAAAGATTAAAAGAAATAAGAAAGAATAAAACAACTATCATTATTGCTCATCGTATAACAACACTTGAAAACTTAGATAGAATTATTGTTATGGATGATAAGAAAATAGATAATATTGGAACACATAAAGAATTGCTACAAAAATCTCGTATTTATCAAAATGAAGTAAAACTTCAAGAAATAGAAAAAGAAAGAGAAGGTATTTAATATGTGGATATTTATATTAATCTTTCTTTTAGAAATTGTATTATTAATTTTATTTAATAAATTTATATTAAAACCATTAAATAATAAATCAGATGATAAAAAAGTAAATATTTTTAAAAGTAAGAATACTTTTAAAAGAATATTTTCTTATATGATTCCATATAAGAAAGAATATATATATGCGTTAATATTACTTTTTACGAATGTTATTTTTAGTATTGCTAGTCCAATACTTGTTGGTACAAGTATTAAAGAAATAGCAAAAGATGATATTAGTTTAAAAAATATTATTATTTATTTAATATTAGGATTATTATGTACTATAATTGGTTGCATATGTAAATATATTCAACAAATGCGATTACATATAATAGGACAAGATATTATAAATAATATTCGTAAAGAAGTATTTTGTCATATTCAAACATTATCTCATAATCAGTTTAATAATATACCTGTAGGTGTGCTTGTTACTCGTAATACATCAGATGGAGCTACTTTATTTCAACTATATACTGATAATTTAGTTAATATATTAGAATACATATCTGTATTATTAGGTGTATTAATTGGTATGTTTATAATTAACGTTACTTTAGCTTTAATAATTGTTGATATTATTCCAATTATACTTGCAGTAATGTTATATTTTAGAGCATCTTCTAAAATTATATATAGGAATATTAGAAATAAAGTTTCTAAAATGAATGCATTTTTATCAGAAAATATTTCGGGTATGAAAACTACTCAAATATTTAATCAAGAAGATAAGATATATAATGAATTTAAAGAATCTAATAAAGAATTATTAAATTCTGTTCTAAAAAGAGTATTTAAAAATTCAATTCTAAGACCTACTATGTTTGTATTATATGTATTATGTATAATTCTTGTATTATATTATGGTACTAATCAAGCAATTCAAGCTAATTTTATAATAGGATTATCAATATCATTTAGTGATCTATATGTATTTTATGAATATGTTGGAAAATTTTTTGATCCAATACAAAAATTATCAGAACAATATGATCAATTGTTATCAAGTGTATCTGCTGCAGAAAAGATATTTACAATACTAGATACAAAATCAGAAATAGTTGATAAAGATAATGCACAAGACATAGATATTAAAGGATTAATTGAATTCAAGCATGTATGGTTTAAATATGAAGATTCATCTGAAGATGATTGGATAATAAAAGATGTGTCATTTACTATTAAGCCAAATGATAGTGTTGCATTTATTGGGGCAACAGGGGCTGGTAAATCAACAATACTTGGATTAATTACTCGTAATCATGTTATTCAAAAAGGTGAAATCTTAATAGATGGTGTAAACGTTAATGATATAAAGTTAGAATCATTACGTAGTCAGATTGGTCAAATGTTACAAGATGTATTTTTATTTAGTGGTACTATTGCTGATAATATTAGATTAAATGATGAATCTATTACGGATCAAGATATATATGAAGCATGTGATGAAGTTAATCCATCAAAATTTATTAATAAATTACCTGATGGTATTAATTCTATAGTTACAGAACACGGATCTAATTATTCATTAGGAGAAAAACAATTAATTAGTTTTGCACGAGCATTAGTTCATAAACCTAAATTAATAATACTTGATGAAGCAACATCTAATATAGATACGGAAACAGAAAAAATAATTCAAGATTCTATTATTAAAGTAATGAATAAGAATACTATGGTAATGGTTGCTCATAGATTATCCACTATTCAACATGCCAAATGTATATATGTTTTTGATAAAGGAAAAATTATTGAACAAGGAAATCATCAAGAATTATTAGCAAAAAAAGGTAAATATTACGAATTATATTTATTACAATATAATAATCAAAACAATTAAAAAAATGATCCCTCAATTTGTCACTTCTTTTGACAATTGAGGGATCATTTTGTATAATACTATTGTAATTATGGAGTAATACTCAAGAGGCTGAAGAGGCGCCCCTGCTAAGGGCGTAGACCGGGCAACTGGTGCAAGGGTTCAAATCCCTTTTACTCCGCCATTTTAATAATAATAGGTGCTTATGCACCTTTTTTATATAAATATATATAATTTAGGAGTTATATTGATGTTTAATTTTTTTAAAAGAGAACAAATAAATAAATCTAGACAAAAAGAAGTAGATTTATTCAGAGGTTTTACTGCTATTGTATTAATAATGTGTCATGTATCTTTATATTTAGGTGATGCTAATGATACTGCACTATATGTATTTGGAGATATTATAGGTAGTGAATTTGGAGCTCCAGTATTTATGTCTATGATGGGTATATCAATGATATATACTTCACATAATAAACCAATTGATTTCTTTAAAAGAGGAATAATTTTATTTATAAGTGGTTATTTATTAAATATCGTAAGATCATTTATACCTTATTTATTAATGCCAAATGAAGATTATTTTTCTACATTATCTAGTTTATTTTTAATAGATATATTACCTTTTGCCGGTTTATCATTTATGTTAATCGCATTATTTAAGAAATTACATATACCTTCATATTTAATTCTTGTAATATCTTTAGTATTTGCGTTAATAGATGAATTATTATTCCCTATTAGTACTACTATTACTGATAATAATGTATTAATATATTTTTTAAATTTATTTATTCCTATTGATGAATATTCTTGTTTTCCTTTTTTAACTTGGTTTTTCTTTCCAGCTTTTGGTATGTTACTTGGTGAAATATTAATAAGAACTTCTAATAAAAAGAAATTATATAATATATTCTTAATAATAGGTAGTATTGCAGTTGTATATGTATATGGATCATTTATATATCTATATCCTGATTATACATCTTATTATGCTGGTGAAAACTTCTATTATATGGGTGTATTTAATTTAATAGTTAATGGATTATTAATATGTTTTGGATTATCTATTTGGTATTATTTAAGTAAAATAATTCCTTCATTTATAGATAAATATTTGTTATTTTTATCAAAGAATTTAAATATATTTTATTGGCTATCTTGGGTAGTAATAGGAACTATTATACATATTCAAGCCCATTTCGGATTTGTTATACCTTCATATATAGTAATTATTCTTATATTTGTTGTGCAAGCAGTAACTAGTTTATTAACTAAAGTGTATATTGATATTAAAAATAAATTATTAAATAATATGATAAAATAATAATATATAAAATTTTTTAAGGAGAAAATATGAAAAAAATATTATCTTTTTTTACAATTATATTAATCTGTTTTTCTTTTTTAAGTTGTGAAAATAATTGTTCATGTTCAAATGAATTACCTCAAAGTATTTCTCAAGATGAATGGGCTAATGCTAAAAAATATGTAACTCTATCTACAGGTATTAAAATGGCATATATTGAAATGGGTAATCCTAATGGGCCAAATATTATTCTTCAACATGGAATGACTGATAATTCAAGATCATGGAGTTTAGCTGTTCCTTATTTTGTAGAAGCTGGATATCATATATATCTTCCAGATTTAAGAGGTATGGGTAAAAGTGATGCTCCTGATGGATACTATACAACAATTACTTATGCAACTGATTTAAAGGCATTCTTTGATGCTAAAGGTATTGATAAAGCTATTCTTGCAGGACATTCTTTAGGAAGTTTTACTGTTCAAACATTTGCTCTTATGTTTCCCGAACTATGTGAAAAGATCGTTCTACTTAGTTCTATTCCTGTAAAACAATATCAAACAGAAAGCCTTCATTCAGTATATAATGCATATATAGATCCTATTGGAGAAAACGAACACCCAAGTGATACTTTTATGAATATTTGGTATGAATGTACTTTTAAAGAAAATAATTCAACTGAAGTTGAATTTATTAAATTTTTAAATTATCTAAAAAGCGAATCTAAAATATTAGCCAAAAATACATGGAAAAACATAATTTTTGGTTTAATTGCTTCTGATTTAGGTGGTTTGTATTCAAAATTTGATAAATCAATTCCTGTATTATTATTACATGGTGATACAGATACAATGACAAAGAATGAATATCAAGATGAATTAATGACATATTTAGATATAGATTCTAATAGTTATAAGAATTATTTAAATGTTGGACATAATATCCAATTTGAAATTCCAAATGAATCATCAAATGATATTATTACTTGGTTAAATACAGGGTCTTTAAATAATAATTAATCATTTATTACAATAGTATTGACTATTATTTGATATTTATATATAATCTAATTAGAAAAATAAAGGAGAACTTATATTATGAATTTTAAATTAACTACTAATGAAACTCTAATTGCAGCATTCCCTTACTGTAGAGAAGTTAAGTTAGAAAAGAAAGAAGAACATGTTGTATCAGAAACAGAACTATTTGTTACTGATAAAAGAGTTGTTTTAATTGAAAAAAGACCTAATTTCTTTAATAGACAAGAAATATTATTAGAAAATATTAAAGGTGTTAATACATTATATTCATATAATGAAGGAGCAGCGGTATCTAATAAAGGTGGTGCTAAAGCATTAATATTCTTTGGTATTATTTTAATTCCAGTAATTATTGGTATATTTATGATTGCAAAAGGTGTAAAAAAATTAAAAGCATCTCCTATTGTACCAAAATGTTGTTCAGTTACATTTGATATATTAACAGATGATTCTTTATCACCAGTTATGCAAGGTGGATCAAAAGTTGTTGAGGATGATATGGTAAATGGTAAAAAATTACCTATTGCAACAACACCACTACATTTTACAGCATCACTTATGCCTGATGAAGCAAGAAGACTTGCGGAAGAATTAGGTGATTCTATTACTTATGCAATAGGTAAAATGACTAAAACATTATAAAATTATTTAATTAATTATCAAAAAAGTATTACTAATAGCAGTAATACTTTTTTTAGTTTTTTCTATCTTACAACTCACTTGAATAAATAGGGTGTCAATAACTTTTAAAAATGTCCC
>DCIB01000013.1 GCA_002315915.1 Caryophanales bacterium UBA1737 | reverse complement strand
TCCAACTTTAGGGGTACCCTTCAAAGGTTACCTTGTTAATTTATTAAGCATTAGCTTTATGACGTTCATCTAAATCAGAACAAATCTTAGAATAGAATTTTTCATCTATTTTGAATACTTTAGTTGATAAGTATGATGATACTATAATTAGAATTAGAGGTATTACAATCATACCAACAGCAAGTACTAACATTTGCCAATTACTAATACTAGCTTGAATAGTTGCATTTAATTCAGCTTTCATTGCTTCTGTTAAAGTAATACCATTAGCAGCACAATTATTTTCTAATTCAGAAATTTTTTGAGTTGCAACATATAGTGAACTAGCAGAAAGTGTTCCATAAATTAAAGCTTGTTGAATTGAACCACTAAGTTTAGCAGCTAGTGCTCTCATTGAAGATGCAACAGCTTCTTTTCTCTTACCAGTTTTCCATTCATTATATTCAATAGTTGTTTGCATTTGAATAATAATTGCAATTGCAATAACACCTTGACCGAAGAATAGTAAGAATCCAGATACATATAATAACCACATTAAATTAGCTCCATTAGGATCTGCAAGTGGTCTTGTACCAAATAGTGGGAATCCAGTAACTAGTAATAATAAATATCCTATAGCAGTAATAATTGTTGCAATAGTATAAATTTGTTTTCTAGTAAGTTTCTTTGCAATAAATGAATAAGCAATTTGAGATATTAATGTTCCTACAGCATACATTACAGTAAAGATAAATTGGTAAGCACCACCAGTATCTCCTCCATAACCAAACATTAAATAGAAATAATACATACCAAATCCAACAACTACACCACTACCTAAATAGTTAAGTAAAATAGCTATAATGTTAATACGGAATTGATCATTTTCTTTAAAGATAGTAAACATATCTTTAAATTTAACATCTTCTTGTTCTTTAGCTTCATCTTCAGCATTTCTTTGATGTTCCTTACAGAATACACATACTGCAATTTGACTTAAAGCAAATAATATAACTATTACTGTAGCAATAACACCATATACATCTTTTGCAACAGTTCCTTCTTGACCAACAAGAGTAGGTACTAATGCATAAACGACAAATACTCCAATAGAAATACAAATTTCCATTATAGAAGTAATTCTATTTTTTCTTTGTTCATCTTTAGTAAACGATGGAAGCATTGACCAATAAGCAATATCATTAACAGTAAATACTATATCCCATAAGAAGTAGAATACTGCAAACATTGCAACAAATCCCCATCCTGTAGGACGCCATAAGAATAATACTGCTACAACAACAGAGTTTAATATACCACCAATTAAAATCCATGGTTTATATTTACCCCATTTGAAATGTACTTTTTCAATTATCCATCCCATAATAGGATCATTTAATCCATCCCATATACGATAAATAACAACAATTAGACTAATAACACCAAACTGTGCTAAATAATCTGTAGGTGTTGGACCTAAAACACCAGATAATGTGATATATGTTAATAGAAATGATGATACTAATTGATAACAAGCATCTCTAAATGCGCCAGCACCACAATATACACCAACGGTTAGTTTTGGAGGTACATCACCAGTATAAGTTTTATTTAAATTCCATAAACTCATAATATATTTTCCTTTCAATGATTTATTTAATTAACTTTTTTAATATAGTATAAACGAGCACCAAAATCACCAAGAATTCTTACGTCATCAGATTGGCCATTACCAGCCCATTCACTCTTTAATATTAAACCTTTATTAAGAATACTTCCATCAACTGTATAATTTTCTTTTTCCATATCCATTCCCATGTGCTTTGAAATTGTAGTAACTAATGCACCATCAGAATTAACATGAATAGGTAAAATCATATTTATTAAATTACCAAATAATTTTAATGAGTGATCTTGTCGTAATACTTCTATTTGATATAAGGCATTTTCATCTAAATCTAGATTTCTAATAACTGTTTCGTGAGGTCTTCCTGTTTGAACTCCATTAAAATATCCTACTATTGCTTCTGAATTATCTTTAGCTTTTATCATCCACATAGCTGAATCACCTGGATATTCTTTATTTTTTAAACGATAGAAATGTCCATATTGAAATAAATTTCTATGTTCTTTATAAAATGCAATCTCTTTTTTAATTTCACGTTGTTCAATATCGGATAATTCATTAAGCATTAATTCATAACCAAGTACACCAAATGCTGCTACACAAAACTTAGTAGAATACGGTGTATCACGTAATACTTGATGATTTTGTCTATGAGATACATGACATGAATAACAACTTTGAGGATAACCATAAGATAATCCTTCTTGAATAGATATTCTTTCATAAGGGTCAGAATCATCAGATGCCCATGTTTGTGGGAAGAAAGATAACATTCCAAGATCTAATCTATTACCACCTGATGCACAGTTTTCAAATAATACATGTGGAAAATCAGTAGTAAGTTTTAATAATATACGATATAAACCTTTCATATATCTAAAATAAAACTCCCCTGCATCAAAATCTTTACCTGGAATATCTGTGATATTTCTATTCATATCCCATTTAATATATTTAATATTAGCAGTAGATAATATTTCTTCTATGTTAGATATAATATAATCTTGAACTTCTTTATTAGTTAAATCAAGTATATATTGATTTCTAGCTTCATTAGGTTTAATACCATCTACAGCAATAGCCCAATCAGGATGAGCTTTATATAACTTAGAATTAGGATTGATTGATTCTGGTTCCATCCACAATCCAAAATCTAATCCAATATCATTAATTCTTTTAGCAAGACCAGTAATTCCATGAGGTAATTTCTTAGTATTTACATCATAGTCACCTAATCCTTGAGTATCATCATTTCTTGTTGAGAACCAACCATCATCTAATACAAATAGTTCAACACCAAATTTTTTAGCTGCACGAGCAATAGATAATAATTTGCTTTCAGTAAATTTAAAATAAGTACCTTCCCAGTTATTAATTAAAATTGGCCTGGGATAGTAGCGAAAATTCGCATTTACTATACAATCATTTATAAAATCATGCATTCTATGACTTAATGCATTTAATCCTTTAGATGAATAACTCATTAATGCATAAGGAGTTTGAAAAACTTCTTTACTATTAACATGATAATTTAACATATAAGGGTTAATACCAGATTGAATATGTAAATGATCATAAACACTTAACTCTACTAATTCTTGATGATTTCCAGAATATATTAAATTAAATCCATAACATGATCCATAATCATCTGTTGCTTTTTCTTCATGTATTAAGAAGAATGGATTATGTTTATTAGAAGAATTACCTGTTTTAGAATCATTTATATAAATACCAGGATAGATTTTTTGACAAGAAGCATGAGTTTCTGTAATCCAAGATCCATTTAAATTCACAACATGATATTTATTATTAATTAAATCAAATTGCATAGAACATATTTTATTAATAATTAGTTCTTCAGTAGTATTGTTAACTAAAGTAGTACTTCTTACTATACAATCATGATTGTCACTTATTATATAATGTAATTCTATAATAATATCTAATACTTGTTCTTTAAGTCTTACTATTAATTCACTTGATACATCATGAATATTAGGCAAATCAACTAAAGGAGTAACTTTATCAGAAATACTATAATCTAAATATCTAAAATCATAAGTATAACCTCTAGAATCATTTTTAATAATAATAGCGGGTTCCTTATAATCCCCTTTTTGAGCAAAAGAAAATTCTAATAATTGATTATCAGAAGCGAATTGCGGATCAACATCCTTATCAACAACAGGAGTAGTACCTTTTGCAAATGCTTCTTTTAATCCTAACGCATTAAAATCTCCTGTTAAATTTACCTTATCGCCAAAATAATCATTTACTAAATATCCAAGTTTATTATGATGAAAAATATAACTTAAATTTTTAGTTTCAATAATAAAGTGTTCATTATTTACTTTTATCATATATATTACCTCATTTCTATTACTTATTTTATCATATTATTACATTATAATCTTTTATAACATTAAAAAATCTCAACAGTTAACTGTTGAGATTTCATTATTATAATAATGAATTATATTCTGCAATATAAGTATTAGCTAATTTATTAAAATTACCATAATTTGATGTAGCATAATCTACCATAAATATAGGCATATATTCAAGCCAACTCATAAATTTAGTTTTATCTTTAACAAGTTTTGCATTATAAGTATTAGCCATATTTAATAAACTCCATCTATTTAAAGAATTAACAATAGATAAATTTGTAATAAATCCTGTTTCTTGGGCTTGATTTATAATTAAATATGAATCTTGTAAGTGATTATCTTTAACAAAATTCATTTCTTGATCAATTAATTGAATCATTAAATCATCATCATTTTTATTATGCCATAAACTTCTAACACTATTAAATGATGTTTGATCATCGCCGGCATCGCCATCTCTAAAATAAACTTTATCATTATGACAACATTTAGCCATCATTACAACTCCAGATGATGCTCTATTACTTGTAACATCATTATAAGTTAACTCGTTTATTGCGGTAGAATTAGTATATGGAATATAATCAAAGATAGATTTATTACTAGAATTTTTAATATTACTTAAGAAAGTAAATAAATCATCAAATAAATCTTTATTATGAGAATTACCATTTGTATCTCTATATTGAACACCATGTTCTTCGGCATCAAAGTGTTGAATATCAAATATTATATATTCACCTGGATGATTTTCTAAGAAATCTACTACATCTTTAACATAATCTTCTAAGTTTCCAGCAAGAAGTCCATGTGTTGTATAATATTTTCCATCTACTAAAGATACTCTTACATCTAGGTATCTTACTCCAGCATATAATAATTCTTTTACAGAATGTGCTTGCGCTCTTGATAATCTTGTAATTAATCCACCGCCAAGAGTTTTAACAAAAGCATTATTAAATACTCCATACATAGAATCATTTTTATCAGCTTCATTTGTTTGTTTTAAATCACATGTAAATGCATCATGTGCTCCAAGAACAGCAATATCTTTAATTAATGGATTAGATGTTGATTTTATATTTGTATTTAATACTGTATCATATTCATTATTTGCATCGGTAACACAAAAAGATATGCTCATATGCAAAGTACAAAATAATAATAAAAGTAATACTAAAAGACATCTAAGTATTTTTCTAAATAAAGATATTTTCCTTTTATTCTTTTTCATTTTTTATTCTCCTAAAAATTTCTTTACTTCACTATCTGTTATTTTGATATAATTACCTTCTTTTAAAGAATCAGGTAATATATATTTACCAATTTGTAGGCGTTTTAATTTTAAAACTTTATTATTTAAATATTCAAATATTCTTTTAACTTCATGATATTTACCATCTTCAATATCAACATGATAAATATTAGAAGATATTTTACTAATAATAATTGGATTAGTTAATTTATTATCCATCATAATACCATTTTTAACTTTATTAATATCTTGTGTTGATAATTCATATAAAGATGTTACTTCATATATTTTATGAATATGACTATTAGGACTTGTAATCTTATGTGATAAATTTCCATCATTAGTAATAAGTAACAAACCAGTTGTATCAATATCAAGTCTACCAACAGGGAATAAATTATATTTCTTAAAGTCATTAATTAAACTTAAAACAGTTTTATTTATGTTATCTTTAGTTGATGTAACATAATCTTTTGGCTTATTTAAAACAAGATAAATAAATGGTTCATATATTACTAATATGTCATTACAATAAATAATATCATTTGATTCATTGACATTTGTTGATGAATCAATAATTATTTTATTATTAACTAAAACTTTATTATCTTTAAATAATTTTTTGACTTCTTTTCTTGATATATCAAAGTAAAAAGATAATAATTTATCTATTCTCATAATTTATATAATTCTTTTGCAATATCAGATGCTACTTTACAGTTATTATATACAAGTTTTATATTTGCATCTAAACTTGCCCCATTAGTTAATTCTACAATTGTTTTTAATAAATATGGAGTTTGATCTTTACCTGTTATGCCTAAATCATTCATAGATTTTAATGCTTTATCAATAGCATCATTCATCACATTTTCATCTAATGAATATTCTTTTGGTATAGGATTACATATTAAAGCTCCACCTTTTAATCCTATATTCCATTTAACATTTAATATTTTTGCGCAATCATTTGCACCTATTGTTTTATAAGGAACTTTATATTTAGATTCTCTTGTATAAAAATCAGGTAAATTATCAACACCATATCCAAGTACAATAACACCTTTAGTTTCTAAATATTCTAAAGTTTTTTCTAAATCTAATATAGCTTTAACACCAGCACAAACAACTGCAACATTAGTATTTGATAATTCATCTAAATCTGCAGAAATATCCATTGATATTTCAGCTCCTCTATGAACTCCTCCAATTCCTCCTGTAGCAAATATTTTAATACCAGCTAAAGATGCAATATACATTGTTGCAGCAACAGTAGTTGCTCCATCTAATCCTCTTGCAACAATAACTGGAATATCACGACGTGATACTTTAGTTACTTTTACACCTTCTTTAGCAAGGTATTCTATTTCATCGTGTTCCAATCCAACACATAATTGACCTTTTATTATTGCAATAGTAGCTGGAACACAACCATTATCTCTAATAATCTTCTCACAATTTAATGCAGTTTCTAAATTTTTAGGATAAGGCATGCCATGGGATATAATTGTTGATTCTAATGCAACAACCGGGATATTTTTTTCTAATGCATTTTTAACTTCATTACTTATTTTTATATAATTATTCATATAATCACTCTTTCATTTATATTAATAGTATATCAAAAGATCAATATGATTTCTTTTTTCTAAATAAAAAAGGTGCTTATTCAGCACCTGGATAACTTCTAGAAGTTGTTGTATATGTTTTAATTGTTAATGATTTAGATGTTTCTACAGAATCGATATATTCTAAAACAGTATAAGATGGAATCGCAAAACCAAGTGATTCAGATGTTGATGAAGAAACAATTTTAAATGCATTAATTCCAATAACAGCCGCATATGCATTTAAAAGAGGTCCCCCTGAGTTACCAGCATTAATTGCTGCATCTGTTTGAATTGCATATGTACCATCAAAATTTCTAACCGGAGCAGATACAACACCTTTTGTAACACTCATTCCATAACCTTCGGCATTACCAACAGCTAAAACTGTTTCTCCATATAATAGTTTTACAGCATTACTATTTGAATATGTAGAACTAGTTGGTGATGTATGATTAAAGAATGTTAAATATTGAATATTAGATATATTAGTTGTATTCATTTTTAAGATACATAAATCTAAATCTTCATCATAAGCAACGACTGTACAAGGAATACTAACATCAGAATCAGCATAATTAACATATATTTCTCTAGAATTATATGTAAAACTAGATACACTAGATGCCCCTTCAATACAAACTACATGAGCATTAGTTACAACATAACCATCCTCATTGATTACAAATCCTGTTGCCTCACATGATTCAGAACTAGTAATCAATTCTCTTTGAGAATGAAAACCATATGTTTTATATCCATAATAAGAATAATTAACAGTACAATTAATTTCAACTGTTGCAGTTAATGCAACACTTGAAACATAAACTGATACATTTTCTTCTGTAACAACTGAATATGCTGGAACATTTGATGTTCCAATAATATATGATACATTTTGTTTTGATGAATCAGTAATAGTTGATGTATTATCATTTGATTCCTCAATTATCTTAAAATCACAACTTGTAGAAAAACATATAATTAGTGCACAAATAATAGTTAAAATTAATTTTTTCATAGAAATCTCCTAATTTATACTTATATTATAATACATTAATGTGAAATATAAATACATCTAATCTAAAAATTGAGTGAATTTTTTTAAAAATTCACTCAATTTATTATTTAGATTTCTTTTTGTTAGATATTGCATTAATGATAAATAAAATAATCATCGATCCAAATGTAACTAAAGTAGAGAAGGCATATACAGATGGAGTTAAACTCTTTCTACCAATAGATGAATAAATCCATATCGATAAGTTATTAAATCCATTACCAGTAGTATAATAACTTACTACAAAGTCATCAAAACTCATTGTAAATGCAAATATAAGCCCTGCTAATATTCCACTTTTTAATGCTGGAATAAGAATTCTTATTAATGCTTTTCTAGGTTTTAATCCTAAGTCAAGTGCAGCATCCATTAAATTAGGATCAATTTCTCTTAATTTTGGAAGTACATTTAATACAACATAAGGTAAACTAAAATATACATGAGCTACAAGCATTGTAGGGAATCCAAATATATATTCAAATCCTTTTATTTTCATTATAAATGAAAATATCAACATTATAGATATACCAGTTACAATATCAGCATTAAGTAAAGGTATATTGTTTAACAACATAATATGTTGTCTTTTCTTTTTTTCCAAATAATGTATACCTACTGCAATAAGTGTTCCACATACAGTAGATATAGCTGTTGCAGATAAACTAATAATAAAAGTATTTGCAATAGCATTAGATAGCGATGCATGATCAAATATTTTTGTATACCATTCTAAAGTAAAGTTTTCAAAACTAGATATTGTTGATGAAGAATTAAAAGATTGTAATGCAATAATAATTATCGATAGATAGATTAATAATATTATTATATAACATAAAATTGATGATATTATTTTCCATATCTTATCTAATACATGATGATCTTTAAATCCATAATCTTCAATTCTAGCTACTTCTATTCCATTAATATACTTAATTTCTTTTGTTTTATTCATAAGGCAAATATACTCTTATAAAAGAGTTTCTCCTTCCTTATCAACTTTATTAACAATAGAAATAGCTATTAATATAAAGAATAATATAATAACTGCTAGAAGTGATCCTATATTATAGTTCATATTTCTAAAGTTTTGTTCTATTATTGTACCAATCATAGTAAAGTTACCTTTACCAAGTATTTCAGGTATCGCAAAACCAGATAAACAAGGTAAAAATACCATAATAGATCCAGTTACTATACCTTTACTACTCATTGGAAGAATTATTTTCCAAAACTTCTTAAAATTAGTTAAACCTAAATCTAGTGCTGCTTCTTCAATAGATGGATCTATTTTTTCTAAGCTATTATATATAGGCATAATCATAAATGGTACATAAGTAACAACTAATCCTAATACTATAGTTAATTTAACACCAAAAGTATCTGCTCTAAAATCAACACCAACTATATCTGTATTAAATATTTTATTAATTAAAGAAATAATTATATTATTAGGTTCTAATATATTAGATAAAGCTTCAGTTCTAAGTAATAAATTACTCCACATTGGAAGTACTAATATTATTAATATTAAGAATTTATTCTTAAAATTAGAACGGAATAATTTATATGCAACTAAATAACCTAATATTATAGAAAATAATGTGGCTAAAAATGCAAGTAATAATGAATCTAAGAATGCTTTTAATGTAGCAGGTTCACTAAGTTGATTAAAATTATCTAAAGTAAACTTTAGATTAGAAAAATCTAACCCTTCATTATCTACAAATAGTAAAAATACCATAAAGATACAAGGTACTAATGCAAATATATATAGCCATACAAAATATGGTGTTGCAAGACGCGAAAAGCGCTTATTCATCCTTTGTTACCTTCATTATATGAATTTCATATGGATCTACTTTTAATCCAATCTTATCACCTATTTTTGGTGATTCATAAGCATGAATTGTAAATTCTTGATTATGGAACATTGCGCATATTTCATAATGTACACCTTTAAATATACAAGATGTTACATCACCTATTAATTTTGCTTTATCTAAAGGTACTACATCCCAGTCTTCAGGACGTATTACTACATCTACTTCTTCATTATCTTTAAAAGGATAATTCATACATTCAAAATTGGTATCCATAAATTTTACTAAACCTTGTTTAACAAATGTACCTCTAATAATATTAGTTTCACCAATAAAATTAGCTACAAATTCATTAACAGGTTCATTATAAATATCTTCAGGAGTACCTAGTTGTTGAATAATACCATTATTCATAACAACAATTCTATCACTCATAGTCATCGCTTCTTCTTGATCATGTGTTACAAATATAAAAGTAATACCAACAGCTCTTTGCATTTCTTTTAATTCATATTGCATGTTTTGACGTAATTTTAAATCAAGCGCAGCAAGAGGTTCATCAAGTAATAAAATTTTAGGTTTATTAATTAATGCTCTAGCTATAGCAACACGTTGTTGTTGTCCACCTGATAATTTATCAATCTTTCTATTAGCTAAATGACCAAGTTTTACAAGATCTAAAGCATGATGTGCTTCAATATCTATTAATTCATTTACTTTTTTATGTAACATAAAAGAATTAACTTTATTAATATTTTTACCTGAATCATTTTTTTCTTTTTTAATTAATTCAATTAAATGCTCTTTTCCACCAAAGAATTCATAAAGTTTATCATAACTTCTAGCATTTAATCCAACTTTAACATTATCAAGTACATTTAAATGTGGGAATAATGCATATCTTTGAAATACAGTATTAATAGGTCTTGCATAAGGAGGAATATCATTGAATACTTTACCATCAATAATAACTTCTCCATCAGTAGGATTTAAAAATCCTGCAATCATTCTTAATGTTGTGGTTTTACCACAACCAGAAGGACCTAAAAAGGTAACAAATTCATTTTCATAAATTTGTAAATTAATATTATCCACAACAGGAGTGTCTGGATCATCTTCGTATCTTAATGATACATTTTTTAATTCAATAAGAACTTTCTTCATTCTTATAAATACCTTTCTCTAACGAATTAATGACTATATAAAATAATCAAGTAAATTATACCCTATATTTTTGAAATATCAAGATATAAATGCATTGATTTTTATATTATTTATTTTTAAATAAATAACTATTATTTTTATATAAATTAACAATTAAATAATTCCTATATAATATTATTATTAAAAGAAATAGTTTAATGAATAAGTTAACTTATTCATTAAACTTTATTATAATATAAATGTAAATACTTTTTTAGGAGGATTTAATGGATATTAAGAAATATGATCAAGGACAAGGTAAAGAATTTACATTATCTTTCTTATTACTTTGTTTATGTGGTCAACTTTGTTGGAATGTAGAAAACCAATGGTTTAATACATTTATGTATCGTTGGATTACACAAGATGTATCTTATGTAACTGCAATGGTTATTATATCTGCAACACTTACTTGTATTTCTACTTTTATTTTTGGTGCATACAGTGATAGAAAAGGTAAGAGAAAAAATTTACTTGGTTGGGGATATATTATTTGGGGTGTAACAACTTATGCAGTTGGTTTATGTCAATACTTAACTGGATTAGAATTTAGTACACCACAAGTTGCTATTATTATTGCAGCATCAAGTGTTGTTGCACTTGATGGTGTAATGAGTTTTGTTGGTTCTATTGCATATGATGCTACATTTAATGCTTGGACTAATGACCATACAACTGAAAAGAATAAAGGTTTTGTTGGTACTATATATGGTGTTATGCCAGTTATTGCAACAATTCTTGGAACTGTAGTTGGTGGAATTATATTAGATATAGATAATCCAACTGGTAAAGGTAACTATCAATTATTATTTGGTTTAATGGGTATATTTGTTACTTTATGTGGTGTATTTACTTTAATCTTTGTTAAAGATAAGTCAACACTAAAACCACAAAAAGAAGGAACATTCATGCAACAAGCAACTAGTGCATTTAGATTTAAAGAATTAAAATCATTACCAAACATTAAAGAAATGCTTCTTGCATGTATTGTTATTTGTGTATATTTTATTTCATTTAATTTCTATTTTGTACATCTAGGTAACTGGGCTTTATTTGAACTTGGTTTTGAAAAAGAATTTGATTTTGGTGTTATCGAAGGTATCGCAATGATATTTGGTATAATTCTAGCTTTCCCAATTTCAAAATTAATTGATAAAGATAGAATTCCTCTAGTTTGTGTTATTGGACTTGTTGCATCATTTTTAGGATTATTAATTATTTATTTCTTTGTTAATAGTAATACAATTGATCCAACAACAGCATTTAGTGTTAAGAATATCCCAATGATTATAGCATGTTTCTTCTTTGGTACAGGAGAAATATTGATGACAGAAGCATGTATGATTTGGGTAAGAGGATTATTCCCTGAAAATAAACGTGGATGTTTTGAAGGATTACGTTGTGTATTCTTTGTATGGATTCCTATGTTAATTGGTACACTATGTGGAGATATTATTATTAAATCATTAGGTAACTTTGGTACTGATGCATACGGAATGAAACAATATTATCCACCAAAAGAATTATTCTTATGGGCATCATTTGTAGTACTTGCAACATTTATACCATTATATTATGCTGCAAAAGTTTATAAAAAACGTATTACTGCTAAAAAAGAAGCACTAGCAAAAGGTATTATAGATGCATCATTATTTGATGCTATACCTGATGATGAAATGGTTTCAAATGCTAAAGTAGTAAAATAAATAGAACAAGCGTCACTATATAAATAGTGACGCTTCTTTTTTTATTCAAATAACAATGTTATAAGTACAAATATAACTCCAATTACAGTTTCTATTAAAGCATATACTCGATATACTCTCATAATTTCTGCTGTTTCCATCATTTTCTTATTCTCTTGTTTAGTATTATCTGATTCTAATATTTTATTTTCATATATATAGAATATTACCCATAATACACATAATGCAATAAAATTAAATAATGCTAGAATCTTACTACTTTTATTAATACATAAATATATAATTGGATAAATATTTAACAATACAATTATGGATGATAAAACAATATGTAATATATTTCTTTTAGACATAATAAATACCTCATATATATTTATTATAACAAATATTTTAAAAAAGTGAATTGTATTAAACAATTCACTTTTTAAGATAACTCTACTTAGAACTATTCCATATAAGCATACTTAAATGAAACCCATCCTAATGAAGAATATAAATATCCTTTAAGATGTGGTGAAACTAAGTATGGATTAGTGTAGTAATAAATTGGCATTACAAAGCTTTCTTCTTTTAACCAAGATTCAGCAGTATACATTTTTTCAGCTCTTGCTGCTGCATCTGTTTCAGTTTTAATTGAAGAAATTAATGCATCATATTCACTCCATGCTTTATCATGGTTAGGGCCAAATGAAGCAGTTTCAGTTATTGTACCAGACTTACCCATTTGTGGATGGTTATTACCAGAATTTGAAAGGAATACTTCTAAAAAGTTAATTGGATCATTATAGTCAGCTATCCAACCCATTCTTGAACAAACGAAATCACCATTTCTAACTTGTACAGTTAGAGTAGTCCAATCTCCACTTACAGGTTCCATAACAATACCAAATGTTGCCCATCTATCTTGAATAGCAGTAATAATAGCTTCATTACCAGTATTCATATTATATTTAGCATAGAATTTAGGGAAATTAGTAAATTTCTTATTAGTTTCATCATAATTATAGCCTAAATCTTTAAGCATTTGAATAGCTGTATTTTCATTTGCAGTTTTATCAGACGCTTTAACACTATACCATGCATCAGCTTCTTCTCTGAAAATGTTACCATTTCCATCGCTCATACCTGCAGGTACAAATCCATCAGCAGGAACTTGTCCAGCTTGAGTTACGCTATCAACAATATAGTTACGATCAATTAATAATGATAATGCTTTTCTAACTTTTGAGTTTTTAGTATCATCCCAATTAGTCCAATCAGTTTCTTCACTTCCAGCTTCAGTTAATCCAACATTAAATGAAATATTAACATTAAATTCTAGATACCAAGTACCAATATAATCACCAATGAAGAAATCATCACCTAATCTAGATTCAACAGAATTACATCCAGAAGTTCCGTATTTTAAAACAGGAATTTGAGTAACTGGTACATGAGTTGTATATTGTACATCACCTTTTTCAAAGTTAGCAAATACAGCATCATCATCTTTAGATAAGAAGAATGTTAATTTTTCAAGTTTAACATTAGCAGCATTAACATAATTTACATTTTTCTTAAATACTATTTCAGAATTTGTAGTCCATCTTTCCATACAGAATGCACCATTTGAAACATAGTAATCATCATTAGATGCCCAATTAGGATGTGCTTCAACTACAGATGGACATACTGGAAAGAATGTAGGGAATGCTAATAATTGATCAAAATAAGCACAATAATATGCAGTTGTAATTGTTATTTTACGAGTTGTATCGTCTGCTGAAATATTCATTGTATCTGCAGTACCTGCAACTAATTCATCATTACCAGAGAATACTTCATATAAGAAAGCATAATCACCTGTTCCAGAAGCTGCACGATTCCATGAATAAATGAAATCAGAAGCTTTCATATCAGTACCATTACTCCATTTTAATCCTTCTTTTAATGTAATAACATAAGTATATGTACCATTACCATTATTAGTTGGAGTTACAATGCTTTCAGCACATTCAGCAACTAGTTTAGGATTTCCATTAGCATCAGCTTCGTAACCATATAATCCTGAGAAAGCATTTAATAACATAATCGCAGCGTCAACAGTTGAACTCTTTGCAGGGTCCATAGTTTCTGGTTCTTCTGCGAAACAAACTGTAATTTTTTGCTCATATTCTTTGTCTTCTTCACCGCATGAACAAGATACAGCAACAAAAGCAAAAGCTAAAGCACAAACTACAGCAAATACTCTTTTAAAATTCATTTTATTTTTTCTCCTATAAGGTTTTGTCGATTACACCGACATTGTGACATGCTACAAATCTTCCAGGTTTAATTTCTTTTAATTCTGGAGTTTGCTCTGCACACTTTTCAGAAGCGTATTTACAACGAGTTCTGAACGGGCAGCCACTAGGCATGTTTAGTGGTGAAGGAACATCTCCTTCAAGTACTACACGCTGTCTCTTTCTTTCTGATTTAGGATCAGCAATAGGAACAGCCGATAATAGTGAAATTGAATAAGGGTGTAATGGATTATGGTACAAATCATCTGATGGACCAACTTCCATTACTTTTCCTAAATACATAACAACAATTCTATTAGAAATGTGTTTTACAACAGAAATATCATGAGCAATAAATAAATATGTTAAACCACGTTCTTTTTGTAAATCTTCAAACATATTTATAACTTGTGCTTGAATAGATACATCTAACGCACTTACTGGTTCATCACAAACCAAAATTTCTGGATCCATTGCTAGTGCTCTTGCAATACCAATTCTCTGGCGTTGTCCACCTGAGAATTCATGAACATATCTAGTACCATGATCTTGTGATAATCCAACAGCGTCCATTAATTTATTTATTTTTTCTTGACGTTCTTTTTTATCTTTATATAAGTGATAAACATCTAAAGGTTCACCAATAATATCAGAAACAGTCATTCTTGGATCAAGTGAAGAATAAGGATCTTGAAATACCATCTGAATACTTTTTCTAAACTCTTTAATATCACTTTTAGTTTTAATTGGTTTACCTTTAAATATTACTTCACCAGAAGTTGGTTTATATAAATACATTAAAGTTCTTCCAACTGTTGTTTTACCACACCCAGATTCACCAACTAAACCTAATGTTTCACCTTTTTTTATTGCAAAAGATACATCATCAACGGCTTTTAATGTTTTTGATTTAAATAACCCATCAGGGATATCAAAATACATCTTTAAGTTTTTGACTTCTAAAATTGGATTATTATTTTCCATATTTATTTATCCCCTTTCTCATATAGGTGGCCTTCTTCATCAAGAACATTTAAGAAACATGATGCAATATGATCTTTTTCAAATTCCATATAGAAAGGTTGTTCTTTTAAACATATTTTCATGCAATTCTTACAGCGAGGTGAGAATGCACAACCTTCAGGTAACATTAACATATCAACTGGTGATCCTTGAATAGGTTCTAATCTTACTTTTTCATCAATACTTGGATTTGGAATTGAATGTAATAAACCTTTTGTATATTCATGCTTTGGATTATAGAAAATTTCATCAGTAGTTCCGCTTTCTATAATTTTACCAGCATACATAACATTAATTCTATCACACATACCAGCAACAACACCTAAATCATGTGTAATCATTATAATAGCCATTTTAAACTTCTTTTGTAAATCTAACATAAGTTCTAATATTTGAGCTTGAATTGTTACATCAAGTGCAGTTGTAGGTTCATCTGCAATAAGAAGTTCAGGTTCTGTTGCAAGAGCCATAGCAATCATTATACGCTGTCTCATACCGCCAGATAACTGATACGGATATTGTTTCATACGATTATCAGGTTGATTAATACCAACAAGTTCTAATAACTCAATAGCTCTTTTATAAGCATCATCTTTACTAATTTCTTTATGTAAAGTAATTGCTTCAAGTAATTGATATCCAATAGTAAATACAGGGTTTAATGAAGTCATTGGATCTTGGAATATAACAGATATTTTATTTCCTCTAAACTTCTTTAATTCTTCTTCTGATAAACCGACTAGTTCAGTTCCTTCAAATTTTATTGAACCACCATCAATACGACCAGGTTCAGTTAATATTTGCATTATTGAATATCCAGTAACCGATTTACCAGAACCAGATTCTCCAACTATTCCTAATACTTGTCCATAATCTAAACTGAATGATACATCATTTACTGCATGAACAACACCAGTAGGCATTGGAAATTTTGTAATTAAATTTTTAACTTCTAAAAGAGCCATTATTAATTACCTCCTTTAGATCTTAATTTTGGATCAAAGGCATCACGTAAACCTTGACCAAGTAAATTTAACGATAAAACTATTAAGAAAATAGTTAGTGCAGGGAAAATAAATAAGTATCTTTGAGATTCAATGCTCATATATAATCTACCTTCGGAAGCTAATGAACCAAGTGAAGGCATTGGTGCGTTTACTCCAATTCCTAAAAATGATAATGTACTTTCTGTAAATATTGCAGAAGGTATTTGTAAAGCAGCAGAAATAAATATTACAGACATACAGTTAGGTAGCATATGTTTAAATATTATACTCATTGGCTTAGCACCCATTGCTTTAGCTGCTAAAACATATTCTTGTTCTCTTAAAGATAATACTTGACCACGAACAAGACGTGCCATTCCAACCCAATATAATAAAGCAAATACAACTAAAATACTTACCATTCCAGCGCCACCTAGTTTTGATGCTGTTTCAGCTAATGGTCCAGATTTAATTACATCACCAAGCGAAACGCTTAATAATATAATAATTAAAGTATCAGGTAAAGAATAAATGATATCTACAAATCTCATCATAATCATATCTACACGACCACCAAGAAAGCCTGATATTGATCCGTATAAAACACCAATTATAACAACCATCAATGCAGCAACTATGCCAACTAAAAGTGATACACGTGTTCCAACAATTACACGTATAGCGAAATCACGTCCAAATAAATCAGTTCCAAGAATATGTGGGAAAATATCAGAATGCATTTTAGTTAATTCAATTGAACTAACATTAATAGGTGCTACTTTATCTCCGGGATAATATATTTTTGAATCAATAGGTGCATCTTCATTTGCTAAATTAGTATTGTATACCAAGCTAAATCTATTTAACTTTGCACTAGAATAAGTTATCTCACTAACATTAAAATCTGATAAACCATCATTATTTGCGTCAATCGCCCAAACAGCATATATAGTTGTGTCAGCAGTAAGTTTTATATTATTTAATAAAGAATTTTTATTTACTAAATATGACGACTCATCATCTAAAGGGGATATAACAGAAATACTCCACCCAATAAAAACATAACCATTTTTTGAAAATTCTAAATTCTCATGAACTAATGCTATACGATCTGAAACACAATAATCATTATTATCTACTGGAGCATTACCTGTCCCACCATTAATATCATAATTTAAATTATATTTATGAGAATATGTAGTTGTTGCCGTACCATTTGAAAACAAGTTTGCCCCAAAATCTGGAACACCATTATGGTCTAAATCAGCAACCCATACTGCAAATAATTCAATAGACTCACCAGAAAATTTTACAGTACTTGTAACTATTAAATCTTTATATTTGTTTAATTCATCTTCCGAAGTTATAACAGGTAATCCCCCGTAGGAATGTTTTTGTAATGAATCTGTATTACACTTACTCCATCCAGCAAATACTACATCTTCTGAATTATACTTTATTATATTTTCTCGAATTGAATATTCGAAAGGTGCTAAAAATCCTTCTGAATATGATTCACCACCAGTAGTTGTTTGATATTGATATGGATAAAATATTGGAACAATAAATGCTATCAATGTAATTATAGCAATTACAATTAGACTAATTATTGAAACTTTATTTTTATTAAATCTTTTAATTCCATCTTTAAAGAAACTTGATGATGGTCTCATCATATCTTGTTGTTTCTTTTCATCATCAGTAGCTGGTTCAAACATTGATAAATCAGGTTGCATTGAGAAAGGAAATTTATTAAAAACATCTAAAAAATTATTTTTTTTATCATTATTTTTCATGTGCGTAATTTCCTTTAAGATAACTCAACTCTAGGGTCAATAACTTTATATAAAATATCTGAAATAAAGTTCATTGTAAGCATTAATACAGACAATAATATTGTTGTACCCATAATCAATGTATAATCAAGAGTTGTAATTGCATTTATGAAATAGCTTCCAACTCCTGGTACACTAAATATTTTTTCAACAACAAAGCTTCCTGTCATAATATAAGCAATCATTGGTCCAGCATATGAGATAACTGGAGATAATGAATTTTTAAGTGTATGTTTAAATATCAAATTAAATCTAGAAACACCTTTTGCTTTTGCAGTTCTAATATAATCTTGGCCCAAAGTATCAAGCATAGAAGATCTAGTTAATCTAGTAATATAAGATGCAGGATATACAGATAAAGATAATATTGGTAAAATATACCCTCCAAATGAGAATCCTGCTTTTCCTATTTCAGTAATAGCTTTAGCATTAGCTGGGAATATTGGAACATATACAGTGAATACCCATAAAAGAATAACTCCAATAACAAACGAAGGAACAGAAACAAATGCAGTTGTTATTACTAAAATAAATTGATCTATAAACTTTCCTCTGTTGATTGCAGCAATAGAGCCAAATGTTATTCCAAATAATAAAGCTAGTAAAGCAGCACAAAGGCCAATAAAAGCACTTGTTGCGAATCCCTTTCCAACTAAGTCAATAACAAGTCTATCTTGATACTTAATAGATTCTCCAAAATCAAATTTTATAGCGTTTCCTAAATAAATCCAATATTGTTCAATTAGTGGTTTATCAAGTCCATATTTTGCATAAAGCTTTGCAAGAGTTGTAGCATTAATTGCTTTTTCCTTAACAAATGGACTAGATGGAACAGCATGCATTAAAATAAATGTTACAGTAATAATAATCCAGAGTGTTAATATGGTCATTCCTAAACGCTTCAGGATATATTTTAATAAATCTTTCGACATAATTTTTCCTTTTTTTAATAGTAAAATATAGTTTTTTTTATTTTATAATAAATAAATAATACTCTTTTTACTTATATATTTTGTATATTTTACCCTTGAAATCGATTTCATAAATGTAAATTATTTCACATAATTTTCATAATTATTTCAAAAATCTAACAATAATTAAAAATGACCAGATTTTCTGGTCATTTTTTACTACTTAATCAGATCAATTGGAGTTATTAAACCTGTTAAAGGAGAAGATATTTTTCCATCTTTAGTAAGTAAAATCATTCTTATTTTAGATTTACCTATTTTTGATGTAAATATGTTTTCTGCATCAATGATATTATTCTTATTCGATAATAGACATACTTTATCATAATTATTAATATTAATATATTTTAATATAACTTCATCATTAAATATTAAATTATTATTTAATAATTCTATTTTCTTATCAATAACTAAATAAATATAATATCAGAATTAAAAATACCTTTTATTAATCCTTTAGAATCAAGAACTGGTACATTACTATATCCTAATTTATTCATTTTATTCATTATATCTAATACATTATCATTTAGTGATGCCCATAATAAATTAGGTTTAATTATTGCTTTATCGATTAATAATATAGGTTTATCAAAATAATTAATAATAATATCTAATTTTTTAATTATTCCATTAGATGGTTCTAATATATCATCTCCATTATCTAATGTATTATGGGTTAGAATATTTCTTATTTGATTTATTGCTATTAAATCATCTCTTAAATCATATGGTAAATAATTATTAGCAATAAATGTTGCCCATCCTGATTCAGGTAAATTTTTATATTTATTTTTAATAATTGTTTCTAAATAAGAAAACTTATTCTTTAATATTTCTGCATTAGTCATAAAATACCTCTACTTTTATTAAACATCAATACATGCAATTATTCAAGATAAAATAAAAACATATAAATTATTCATAATAAATAATAAAGTAATATATGCCAACTACAATTTCTGCAAGAACTTGCAAAAATTGTAGTTAGAATTTATTAAATAAAAAAATGATAATCATAAAAATATGATTATCATTTTAATTTATCTTGTAATTTGGTAAAAATTAACTATCTAGTTTCTTGAATCTTAATTAATTCTTTATAATAATCAACTGCTCCAGGTAAAACATTAGTAAAGATGTTTTCATCTAAGCCATGCATACCTTTCATTTGTTCTCCTTTTACCATAGTAGGAGAGAATCTAATACAGTTATCACAAATAGGATCAAAGAATCTAGAATCTGTACCACCAGTTACTACATAAGGCATTACTCCAACATTTGGGAATACTTTATTTATACATTTTACTGTCATATCAAATGGTACACCTTTTAAATCAAGGGATTTAGAATAATCATTACCTGTAACAAATTCAGTTTCAATATTATATTTTTTTGCAAGATCTGCAACTATTTTATTTGATTCATTCATTCCTTGATGTGGAATATATCTTAAATTAGCAGTAACCCAAGCTTCTTGCGGAATAACGTTATATCCATCTGAACCTTTTTGCATAGTAAAACAAATAGTAGTTTTAAGCATAGCAGCAGCTTCTGCTGATATAGCTCCCATAAGAAGAGTTAGTAATGGTTTAAATAACCATAAGTTATGCATTACTACTTTTAACATGAAACTATCAGTATATGGAGCAAGTTTAGCAAACATTTGCTCTACACCTTCACTGAATTTTGATTTAAATATTCCTTTATTTTCAACTCTAGAAATAAATTTAGCAAGTCTTACAATAGGCGTATTTTTAGGAGGAGTAGATGAATGACCACCATTACTTCTTGCAACAAGTTTTAAATCTCCATATCCTTTTTCAAATATTCCTACAGCAGCAAACGCACCTTTAACACCAGCAACAGGGTTTTCTACAATACATCCACCTTCATCTGATAATAAGAATAAGTGAATGTTTTGGTTTTTAAACCAGTTAACCATTTTAGGAGCACCATCGCCACCAATTTCTTCTGTACAACTTGATCCTAAATAAACATCACATTTAGGAGTATATCCTTCTTTTAATAATTCTTCTACTGCTTGATAGAAACACATTACTCCACTTTTAATATCACCAGTACCTCTACCATATATTCTGCCATCTACAATAGTTCCAGAAAATGGAGGATATTTCCAATTGCCTGTTGCTTCTACAACATCTTGATGTGATATCAAAATAATTGGATCTAAAGAAGAATCTTTACCTTTCCACTTCATTATTAAGTTACCATCAATATCTATTTTAGTAAGGTTCTTAAATACAAGTGGGAATTGTTCTTCTAATACTTTATGAAAACCTCTAAACTTATCAGCTTGATCTACACCTCTAATAGATACAGTTTCATATTGTACCATTTTAGATAGTTTATTTGCGTATTCATTTATTCTTTTTTCATCATTAGAAGCAACATAATATGCTTCTTTTTTCTTTAAAAATAAAGTTCTAATAACTGCAATTAAGAATAATAATACTAAAAGTCCTATTAATCCTAAAAATATATATAATACGATCATATTATTTAGTAGCCATATTAGCTTTCTTAGCGTCTTCTAATTCTTTAGGAATATTAATTTTAGATCCAAAGTATGCCATAAAAATAGAACAAACAATTGGAACAACTCCTAAGAATATATACATTGCGGTAAATGCACCAGCAGGTTGATCTGTTCCTTTTGACGCATCAAAATTAACTAGATCGTAAATTTGAGTCATAACAAATATTGCACCAGCTTCTGCTAACTTAGTAATTAAGTTATCTCCACCTGCAACAAGTGTATCCATTCTTTGTTTATTTTGAACTTCTAATACATCAGAAATATTATTTCTATTTGTATTAAAGATAATAAATGTAAATGTTAATCCGAATCCCATACAAATAGCTAAGATAATGATTGCCCAGATTTGTGTAGGGAATATTAGGTATGGAATAATACCAACTAAAGTTACTATTAAAGATAATATTGTTGTTTTCTTTCTACCAATCTTTCGATCAATTGCAGGTCCAACAAGTGAAATAATAACTGCTACAACTAAATATCCTGCTAAAATTGGTGTTGATGCATTTTTATCACCAATTACAGTTTGCGCATAATATGTAACATTATTCATAATGAATGCTTGAATAATACCATATCCTAAAATAAAGCACATATTAAGTATCCAAGATTTACATTTAAATAATCTCTTATAAGCTTCAAAGAATGTAAGTTTTACTTCAACATCATCTTCTCTTGGTTTAACACGTTCAGTTGTAGTAAAATAATGAATTAAACTACCAATAATACAAATTACACCCATTACACATGCTGTCCAGAAAATAGCAGTTGTATCAGCTGAAGTATATATTTTATCATCACCTGTTTTAGAATCACCACCAAATAAAGTAATAAATGTTGGAATTAACAAAGTTCCAATAGCAGATCCTAAACATCCACCTAATCCACGGAATGCATTAATAGATGCACGATCAGCATCATCGTTTGTTGCAAGAGCAGCCATTGAATTATATGGCATACATAAGAATGTATATAATGCTTCAAATGCAAAATAAACAAGTAATGCAACAACTATTGTCCATGTTTTATCTGTAAAACCAAAGTTAGTAAACATTAATACAATTGTTAAAGCCCAAGGAACACACATCCATAAAGCATATGGACGAACCTTTTCACCGTTTTTAAAACGTCTATTAGTACAGAATAATGCGATTAATGGGTCATTAACTGCATCCCAAACAGTTCCAATTGCAACAATAATACCTGCCCATTTAACTCCTAAGCCACATATTACATCCAAAAAAATTGTGTAATAAATAGATTTAAAGTTAAAAGCAACGTTAGTTGCGGCAGAGAAACTCATGAAACCAAGCTTTTCACCTAGTCCAATTTTTTTAATTTTGTTTTCCATTAAATATTCTCCTTTTTAGCAATAGATAGGAATTTTTCTTTTAATAATTTCTTAAACTCTACTGGTTCATCAGACATAGGATTATGTCCACTCTTTTCAAACCAATGAAGTTCTTTTACTGGTGCATCTATCTTATTAAACCATTCTTCAACTAAATCAGCTGGAGTATTTTTATCTAATCTTCCATCTAATATAAAAATAGGTTTAACAAATTTTGTATGTGTTTTATTGAAGTTAACAGCACCAACTTCATTCCACATTTTCTTTAATACAAAACTATATCCTAAGATATAACCAACAAGTTCTCCAAATGTATATTCACCAGATTTTAGAATTGGTTTAAGCATTGCATCTGCATAATTACGCTTCTTTTCATCTTTGGAATAACCACCATATTTCATCATAACTTTTCTTTGTTTCATCATTCCAGAAAAGCCACCTTTATATTGACCCATAACTGGTCTACCAACAGAGTTTAATATTTTAATTGATTTTTCATCATTAGCTTTTTTAGCTTCTTCCATAGAGTATTCCCATGAAATAATTTCATTTTCTTCCCCATTAACAAACATACCAAAGCCAATAAATGCCGCAATCTTTTCTGGATAACATTTAAGTAAATTTGTTCCTAAAAGCGATCCCCAAGATCCGCCAATTGTAAAAATCATTTTTTTATTAAACTTTTTACATAGATAATCAACTAATGCAGCAGCATCTTTAGTTACCTGATCAATAGTAAGAGTTTCTTTTTTACAACCCCAATAAGATCCTGTAGTACCTCTTTGATCCCATGCAACAATAGTGAAATCATCTAATAAATCATCATTACAAGTCATTACACTATGACGATTAGTAACGCCTGGACCACCATGTAAAAATAATAGAACAGGATTTTTTTTATTTTTACTTTTAATATGAATAGTCTGTTTAAAACCATTTAATTCAACTTTTTCTTTTAAGTCAAACATTATATATCTCCTTTATAAAAATATCTATGAAAATATTTTATCATATTTTCATAGATATTTTTTGTTTAATAATTTGAAATCGCTTTCTAAACAATAGGTGCTTTTTCTTTTAAAACTTCTTCACCAGCTCTATTAGCCCATGATTCACAATATAAATCAGTATATTTAACATTATGTTCTTTTCTATATTTTACAAAACATGGTAAGAATGCCCAAATAGTAGATGGTAATGCTATTACAAAGAAAAATAAAGGGCCTAATATAATAGATTGGATAGTGTGTCCATATTCATGAACTAATATTTCATCAGGATTAATATCTTTTCTATCTCTATGTCCATAGAATATAAACATACCAAGTCCCATTGAAAAACTAAATTTCCAATCAGATCCTATTGCGCCATGATAATAGAATCTTTTTCTTTTTGGATTAATAATAGTTAATATTAAGAATGCTATTATACCTAATACATTTTGTATAATACCCCAAGTAAGTTGTAAAATAGTATAAATAATATAATTCAATATATATTTTTTATTTGCTTTAACCATAAAAACTCCTTCTTTATTACATATATATAATAAAATATTTTTTTAATTTTATCTAATAAAAGGAATAGAGAATATCTTTAATTAATTTATGTTCTTTAATATTACATCGATGTAAAATAAAAATCATCTATCAAATGATAGATGATTTAGTTTAATATTTTATATATTAGTCATCTGCTCCAAGTGCATCTAAACCTTTTGCATTAGAACCTTTATCATTTTTATGAGGTGCTTTTACAAAGAAGAATACAACACCTGCACAAGCCATTAATACAGCTGCATAGATTGGAAGTGCTCTCCATGCTAATGTTTGTTTTAGAATTAAACCAATTAAAATTGGAGTAACTGATTGAGCAAGCATTGATGCAGTATAATATAAAGAAGTATATTTACCAAGTTTATCAGCTGTACAATAATCTGTTACAAGAGGGAATGAACAAATATGAATTAAACTTGTCGAAAATCCTATAACTGGTAATACACATAAGAACCAGAATGATATTTTTGATTGGAATAATCCATCTGCTTTAATTTGTTCTTGTGTTGCTGCTGGGAATAATGAATATAATACATAACAAATAGTTACAATACAAATTCCTGTAAAGATTGTCCATTTACGTCCAATCTTATCTGCAATACGTCCAGCTACTAAGAATCCAATAATAGATGCAGCACCAGATACTACAGTCATAATAGCACCACCAGAAGATGCTGTATTAAATTCAAACATTAAATAGTTTGTTTGGAATGTTTCTAAAGAGTTTAAACTCATAAACCAGAATATTTCAGCAATTAATATTAATGCAAGGTTACGTACATTTGTTTTAGATAATTTTTCAGTAGTAGTAACTTGTTCTGCAGATTCACCACAATCATCATATGCTTTAATTTCAGCATCTAATTCTTCATGCATCTTATTTTCTTTAACTTTGATTAATAATAAAGCTAAGGATACAAGTAAACATACACTACATACAATAAATGGTATTTCTAAAGTCCAGAATGATTTAGCAGTACCATCAATGTATTTAGATACAGCAATAACAATAGCTAAAACAGAACCTACTGCTCCGCCAATATAACCTACAATATTAATTAAACCATTTGCTTTAGAACGAAGTGGTTTTGGTGTTAAATCTGGCATTAAAGCAACAGCTGGACTTCTATAACTCATCATAAATACAATGATAACAACCATTGTACAAATCATACCAACAAGACCTGCTGTTATATTATCTTGAGTAGCATCCATACCCATATTAAAGAAGAATGGAATGAATGGTAATGCTATTGCAGTAACAATAGAACCAACTATAATATATGGAGTTCTTTTTCCCCATTTAGATTTAGTCTTATCAGATAAATTACCAAATATTGGCATTATAAATAATGCAGCAATATTATCTAAAGCCATAATGATACCAACTTTCCATTGAATATCAAGATAGTTAGCATTATCAATAAAATCATGTTGAAGTAAGAACTTCATATCAAATGAACCAAGTTTTCCGGCAGCAATAGTAATATTACCTATAGTAATACTTTCTAAATTTGCATTTGCAGGATCTTTAAATGCTGCAGCAAACGCATCATAAACAGCTTTACCAGCATCAAACTCAGTTTTAAATTCACTTTTAGCAAATAAGAATGATAGCATTGGAGAACAGTATGAATTATATAATTGCCATACAAGTAATATTCCACAGAATGCTAAACCAATCCACATTGTTCTTGTTTTATACGCTTTAGTAAACTCTAAAGGTTTCTTTTCATCTATTACACTAGTACTCATGTGTTAATTATTTTTCCTTTCGTATAATCTATATACAAATATATTTTATCATATAAAAAATCTCTTTTATACTATTTTATTAAAAAAAGGTCTATTTTATGAAATAGACCTTTTTAATTATGCCATATCAATAGCTATATAATTAATATTTATTGATTTATTAATACCTGTAATTTCAATTTTTACTTGACCACTTAATGGTTCATCTAAAGTAACAGATTTTTCAAATGGTGTTGTAGAATCTATATATTCAAGGTTAGTTGTATATACTAATGTAGAACCTACATAAACCTTCATTAAATATTGAGTTTCGTTATAAGTTTTACCAGAACCAGGGCTCTTTACACCACCTGTAAAACTAATTCTATTTATTAATGTTGAATTATTAAAAGATACTGAATCTTTTGTTTTAATAGTTAAAGTATTTGTAGGGCTAGCGGTTGAACCAATTTGAAGACCTAAACTAGCACTGTTTGCACTAATGCCCCCTGCATCCCAATTAAATATCCAAGAAATAGAACCATTTACATTTGTATTTTCATTATCCAATGAAACTTCAATATCTTGATTAGATGAAGTTTTATAATCAAACAAATCTGATCCTTTAGAATATCCTGTAATCTTATGATAATAATCAGATGAGAATATAGGATTTTCTTTAACTTCTATAGTGAATACTATATCATTTATATCAGTATCAATAGTACAAGTATATGTACCAGCTGTAGTAAATGTATATCCATTTGCAAATTCATTAATTGTAAAATTATTAACTGAAGTTGATGTTAATGTTTTATCAATTAATAATAAAGATATATCCGAATATTTAAATGTATCACCAACATAATAAGTTAATGGATATTCGTCTACTGCATAATAATATGGATCAGATGTTCCTAATCCTAAATCAACATATGTTGGTTTTAAGTATTTTAATTCTCCAGATTGATCTTTTTTATCACCATATAAATAATCGATTAATTCAGGATAATCAACTAAAGGATTTCTATTACCTTGAGCAGTTCCTTTATATAAATAAGAATATACACTTTCATTATGAAGATATTCTTGTAAATTTACAACATGTCCTTGATATTCAAGTGATGCCCATTCTAATAAATCAGATAAATTTCCAATAGCAAATTCGGTATAATTACTACTTACATATGTTACATAATCTTCTTTAACAGATAATGCTTTTAAAGTTTTTTCATTAGCTGTATCATATACATCTTCATTATACATTATTGTCATATAGAATACAGCTCTTGCAACTCTACCTTTATCTTCATCAGATGGTTCAAAGTTTAATTTATCATATGAATACATTACATTGTTGTTATTATCTTTTCTAACATAATAATTAGCATCAGTAGTATCTGCATAACCATAGTTTTTATTACCACGACCAGTATTACCAGTAGTCCAACCTGCAATTAAATTATGGAAATCTGTTGCTCTACCTAAAGTATCAGTTGCATCACCAGTTGATACACCACACATTAAAGATGCACAGAAGCAGTGCTCTCTTTGCCAATCTACATTAGTTCTTGTTTTTAAATAATCAGTTGTAGAATATAATACATCTACATACATATGATTATATAATGATTCATCAGCTTCTTGATTAGAGAACCAGTTAGTAGGATTATCTTCAAACGCTATAGCAGTATATCCTTCACCACTTATTAAATTATGTAATTGACTAATTAAATCTTCAGAATCAGTCCAGGATACAATACTGGAATAATATCCATTATAATAGTCATCAACATCATATTCTGTTTGTTGACCAGGTGTTGTTTTATTTACAAAGAATGTTGCTTCACCATTAGTCCCTTGTGATGTTAATCCGCAAGATGCACAACATTTATAATAACAATATTTTTCATCAGTACAACCAGCTGAACATAAATAAGCATCAGTAGCTGTTTGTTTAGTAAAATTATGATCTAATAAACTACCATATTCAAAATAACTAGTATTTGATATCGCTCTACATTCACATGAATACCAATACGTAGCTTTACTTGTGCAGGTTGCAGTACTTCTTATTACTCCATTTCCAGTTCTATATTTATGATCATATACATGATCACCATATTCACCAGATTCAAATGTATCTGTACTAGTAGCTCCACAAGTACATGATTTATAATAAACAGCTTTTGTTTGACAAGTAGCTGCTGTTTTTAAATAATCATCATTTACAATTTCAGTATATACATGAGTATGAGATAGTTTTGAACCTATATCGGTTACAGTATTAGTTGCAGTACAGTTATCACATATTGCAGTTTTTGTTCCATCTGATTCCTCTGTTGCGTCATTATTAGATACATAATTAGTAAATGAATGAGCAAGTAATTCTCCATATTCAAATGTAGTAACACCTTTTTTACCACAAGTACAAGATTTATAATATACAGCTTTACTGGTACATGTAGCCTCACTTACTAAGAACTTTTCATCAGCAACTTCTTGATCAAATTTATGTGATATATGAAATAAATCACAACTAGATAAGGTTAATGTAAATAGTAAAATTAATGATAAAATAAATAATCTTAATATTTTTTTCATTATAAACTCCTATTCATTTTTATTAAAATGATATTCTATAAATTTATGATATTCTTCATCTTTATTTAAATAATGTAATATATGATGAGGACTAGAAGGTTCTATTGCAATGCCTCTTCTCCATAATGCATCAGTACCTAAATATGTTTTACCATTTTGTCTATTATCAGAGAATATCTGTGTACCTTCAAAATCAGTATAAATATCTAAATGATATTTTGAACCAAATAATTTAATTTGAGGAATAGTTTCATCAACTTTATCAAATAATAAATAGTGATCATATCCTTTGGCTTTGGATGTTAATAAATTTTCTAAATTAATATATTTACCTAAAACTAATCCTTTATCAAACTCTAAATAATATGGATTATCATCTAAACCTTTTGCAATTAAATCAACAGGATTTGTATCAATATATTTATGAGTATTAATATATAGTGTCGAATTTAAAATATCATTATCACCTAAAGAATAATATGCATGATTAGTCATAGCACATAGAGTATCTTTATCAGATACCGCATTAAAATCAATTCTTATAGTTGGTTCTTTTTTATTAATAGTATACTTAACAAAAATATCCATATTTCCAGGATAGCCTGATTCACCATCTATTGATTTTGTATTAAATAATACTTTTACATAATCATCATCTTCAATTATTTCATATTCATAATCATGTTTATGAACACCATCTATTCCTCCATGTAAAGTATTTTCTCCTTCATTATTTAATAATGTATATTCTATATTATTAATAATTACTTTATTACCTTTAATTCTATTAGCTGTTCTTGCTATAGATTTTCCATCAAAGGTTCTCGGAAATTCATAATCTTCTTTTAAAGGAGTTTGAGTCATATATTTATTATCATATTTAATAGAATATATTCCTGCTCCTAATGTACATAATTCTACTTCAAAGTTATTTAATTTAATTAATATATAGGTATGATTATTGTTAATACTAGTTGTTACCATATAAATTTTCCTTCTTTCTATATATATTATATCAAATTTATTATATAAATATTATAATATTCTAATATTTATTTAAAAATACTTATTAATATACTATAATATTATTGTTAAAGAAAGGAAATTTATTATGGCTAATAACGCAGCTTTAATTGATATGAATTCAAAAAAAGTCAAAAGAGAACTTTTATTTGAAGAACGTCAAAAAAAGGTGTTAAAGAAAACTCTAGATACACCAAAAAGAAAAAGTTATTTTATATTAATAATATTATTAATATTACTAGTTGATATTATTGATAATTTTACAACAAATGCTCCTGGTAATATAACATCATGTTTTATCAGAGAGTTTTATAATTTAAAACAAATGATTCCAGGATTAGAATATGATACTGCATATAATAAAGCATTAGGATCACATAATGGGTTATTAATGATTACATATGCATTTGGACTTATTACTCCATTTTATAAAGCATTAGGTGATAAATATGGTAGAAAGCCCTTATTTGTTGCATCTACTTTAGGAATGGCATTTGGTTTATTAACAATATTCTTAAGTACAAATTACGTATTATTTATAATTGGTACATGTATTACTACATTCTTCTTAGGACACGATATTCAAATTTTATATATATTAGAAGAAGCTCCAGCTAAACATAGAGCTAAAGTATACAGTGCTGTTAAAGCATTAGGTGGATTATCTAGTTTAACAATACCTCTTTTAAGAGATGTAGTTATGCAAAATAATGAAGATCTATGGCGTAATATTTATTTATATCCAGGTATTTGTGCTATTATTATTACAATTTTAGTATTATTATTTGCTAAAGAAACAGATGTTTTTGTAAAAGAACGATATGATTATTTACAAATACCATATATTGAAAGAAAAGAAGCTGAAATTAATGCAAAAGAAAATGCTAAAAAAAGTGGTATTGGACCTGCAATTAAATATATTTTCTCTCATAAAGAATTAAAAGCATTATTAATAATAAAGTGCGTATTTGATATAGCAATATTAGTGGTTCAAAATTTTGAATCAATAATGTCTAAAGACTTTGGATTTACTACAGCAGAAGTAACACAAGCAGAATGGTGGTTCCCAGTATTCTATTGTATAATTGTTTTAATAAGTGGTGTTCTAGCAGATAAAATAGGAAGAAAGAAAACAATACTAATATTTGGATCTATTGTAGTTATTGCATTTAGCTTATTTATATATTTTAATAGTTATAAAGTATTAGGAAAAGAATTAAATACAACACTTTGTGGTATCATGTATGGATTGTACTTAGGATCATATTGGATTGGTAGAGACTATATGGAAATCATGGCAACAGAAAAAGTTCCAACAGAAATTAGATCTAGTATTATAGGTGCATTTGCATTACTTGTATATACTGGAATGGCAATTGGATGTGTATTAAATATTGTATGTCCATTTATAATAAATAAAGTATGGATATATTCACTTGCAATAACAGTACCTTCAGTATTAATAAGTATAATATTACTTGCTGTAAAAGTAAAAGAAACTAAAGGTGTTGATTACAATACAATAACTGAATAATTTAAAAAGACAACTTTTTATAAAGTTGTCTTTTTGTTTATTATTTAGAATCGCCCTTTTCTTTAGAACGCTTATCGTTGATAATCTTCATTTCAACAGGAGTAATTGTTGTCCAACCATTTTCATGAGCTTTTTCAACGCATCCTTGAAGAGCAGCTTTCATAAAAATACGAGGTACTTTTACAAGCATTGCTAAAGCTTCATCAGTAAATTTAACTGATTGATCATCAAGTCTTTCTACTGCATATTTAATTGAAGCTAAATCAACAGATCTTTCTGGAATACCAACATTATCTGCTTTATGGAAATCACTACACCAGAAATATCTAGAATCTCTATAACCCCAGTTAGTAGGTAGAGGCATAAAGTTATTTCTAGTAATACCATGTACCATTGCATCATAATATTTAGGTTTCATTAAAATTTTGTCAATCTTTAAGATAAAGTGAGCACCAAATTTAGATGTAACACCATTAAAGTTATTATATGGCGGTAAATATTCATCTTGAACTTTAGTACCTTTAGCATTATCTAATTCATCCCACCAAGTACATTCAAATACTTGTAAAGCTTCACCAATAATCTTAGGATATTTTTCTTTAGGATTTTCATCTTGACTCATAGAATCTTCTAAAGTAAACATGAAATCTTTCATTTTCTCTTCTGGAGTATCACCAGGGAATCCACATTTTACATGTTGTTCGAAAAATTTCTTTTTATAAGGTAAGAAGTTAATAGTACATTTACCATGTCTGAAAATACCCTTAGCTGTATTTGAATTGTTACGAGCTTCAAGAATCATTGCATAGTGATCTTTACCAGCAATGTAGTAAGGGAATACTAGTGAATATGCACCAAATGATGTTTTTTCACCTTTTTCATCTAAAGTTCCAATTAAACATAAAGGCATTGGAAAGAAAGATGAAGATTGATAGAAATTGTCCATAGGACGAATGTTTTTAAAATCTTTTGCCATAATGTCTCCTTTTTTATGTCTCTTATATTATAACATATAAAAAAAATAATATTGTTTTATATATAATTGATTTTTAATATATTTCTAATATATAATATAAATACAAGAAGAAAAGGAGACTTTTAATGAAGAAAATTTTGAAATATATGATGCATGCATTAATATTTGCTGCAGGAATATTTTTAGTAATGTTTGCATTTGGTGTTGCAAAAAATGAAGGATATACTCTAAAAACGATACCAGAACTTGTAGTATTCTTAGCTGCGGGACATTTACTAGTTATTATGATTGTTTTTTCTTTAATTAAAGAAATTAAAGGAAAAGATAATAATAAAACACTTAATATGTGTTTAATTGGGACATCATTTTTCCCTTTCGCACATTTTGTAACATTATTTGTAGCTAATTGTTTTGGAGGAAATCCACTTCCTTATTTAGCAAGTAGTATTACTTCAATCGCAAGTTGCGTTTTATTTGTTATGGCACTTGTATATGAAGAAAAGAAAAAACCAGCTAAATGTTTATGGGCAACAGCTACAATTCTTCTTCCATTAGTATTTGCATTCAATGCTGTATCATTATTTAATGATCCAGTAAATATAAATCTTGCTATTGGATTAATAATTGGATTTGTTCCGTGTGTTATTAAAACATATTTATCATTTAAAAAATAGAGGTGTTTAAAAAATGTTGGGTACCCAATAAATT
>DCIB01000024.1 GCA_002315915.1 Caryophanales bacterium UBA1737 | reverse complement strand
AAGACATTATCACAAGTTAATCACATCTTACAACTCACTTGAATAAATAGGGTAATTTGAGTATAATATTTATATATAATGGCTTAAAATATCGTATTTTTAGATATAGTAAGGAAATAATATGTTTGATGAATTAGAAAATGAAAAAGAATTATCATTAATTAGCTATTATCAAAGTAAATATATATCTATGAAAGATAGAATATTATTGTTTAGAAAAAATGAAGCAAATCTAGATTTATTTAATTTAGAAAAAGATTTAGATAATCTATATCTTGAAAAAAAAGACATTGATAATTCAATATTAAATAATCAAGTATATATAGATTTAAAAGAATCTAACGCATCTAGTGATGAATTAAATAAATTATTTGATAATTTAAGGACTGTTTCTTTAGAAGAATTAGAAGTAAAAATAGCAGAAATTAAATCCTTAATTAAAAATAAATCACGTTTTGTTGGTGATTTAGATGATACTTTTAAAAATAATGAGCAGAAAGATTTATTAAAAATAAAAGATTTAATTGAATATCATCAGTTAAAAGGTGATGATAATGAAGTAATTATGTCTATGCTTGATAATTACTTAAAAGAAAAAGAAGAATATTTATTAAGCTTAGATACGCTATATAATAGAAAAAACTTATTAATGAATAGATTAGAAGAATTAAAAATAGAATTAAATAAATATTCTCATACTATTTCTAAACTTAATAAGTTAAAAGATGATTTACCTATTTTTAATGAAACATTAAGACAATCAAAAATAAGTATTGATGAAATTAATAATTATTTAAAAGATACAGAATCGATAATTCATTCTAATAAAGCATATTTAAACTTATCTAATGAATATGCATCATTACAAGATGAACTTTCTAAATCTAAAGAATCGCTATTCCAGTTAGAAAAAGAATATAATGATTGTTATAAAGAAAAAGCTAATAGATCATTATATGCTAATTCTTCTGAAAAGATGCAGCAGTTAAATGATGCATTAGATGATATTAAACAAAGACGATCACATGTTATAGATAATGAAAAATTAATTAAAGAAAAAATTAATGCATTATCTTTAACTAGTGAATATGATAATTTAATGCAGATCTTAGAAGAAAGAGAAAAAATAAAAACTAATCTTCCTAAATTGCTTTTATCATATAAAGATTTACAAGATTTATTATCTAAGATAGAAGATTCTATATCTTATTTAGAAGATGAAGTTTTAAAAGCAAAAGATATTAAAGTAGAAATACAAGAAATTACTTATGAACTTAACAATCAACAATAAATTATTAGAAAAATTACCTAATTTTACAGTTATTGCATATACTATTTGTTTTAATAATTCATACAATGTATTAGACAAATCAATTAATGTTACTAATATAATTAATGAATTAAATAATACTTTACATAATATTTATAATTATGATGAGATAACTTTAATTCCAAAACTAAAAGAAACACGTGATATGTATAAAACACTAGGCAAAGATCCATCACATACAAGACCTGCTTGTGAAGCATTACTTAGAAGAATAATTAATAAAAAAGGTTTATATAGATTAGGTGATGTAATAGATTTAGGTAATATTTTATCTATTAAATCTTTAAGAAGTGTTTGTGTTGTTGATAGCGATAAGTTAGAAGGTAATATTGAAATTACTTTAGGAACAAATAATGATTCTTTTAATGGTATCAATAGAGATATTATTAATATGAATAATATGATTATATATAAAGATGAATTAGGAGCATTTGGTTCTCCTACTTCTGATACTGATAGAACTAAAGTAACTATTAATACTAAAAATATCTTAGTAATGATTATATGTCCTTCAACTAATAATCTAATTGATGATGAAAAATTATTAGTTGATTTATATAAAAATAATACAAATTATATATCTATGAATAAAATATACTAAAGGAATAATTTACTTATGATGAATGATAATTCTAATTTTATAAAAACTATAATGAAAAACGATTTAGAAAATGGTGTTGTAGACCATATTTTAACTCGTTTTCCTCCAGAACCAAACGCTTATTTACATATAGGTCATGCAAGAGCTATAATAAATAACTTTGAAATGGCCTCATTTTATGGTGGAAAAACAAACTTACGTTTAGATGATACTAACCCTTCTAAAGAAGGAAATGAATATGTAGAAGCAATTATTAATGATATTAAATGGCTTGGTTATACTCCTGTTAGCATTAATTATGGTTCTTCTTATTTTGAATCAAATTATGAAAAGGCTGTTTTATTAATTAAAAAAGGGTTAGCATATGTTGATGATTTAACACATGATGAAATAGCTTCATATAGAGGAGATATTAATCATCCAGGTAAAGATTCTCCATATAGAAATAGATCTATAGAAGAAAATTTAGATTTATTTGCTAGAATGAGAAATGGTGAATTTAAAGATGGAGAAAAAACTCTACGTGCAAAAATCGATATGGCAAGTCCTAATATGAATATGAGAGATCCAGTTATATATCGTATAATGCATGTATCTCATCATCAAACAAAGGATAAATGGTGTATTTATCCTATGTATGATTTTGCTCATCCACTACAAGATGCTACAGAAAATATTACACATTCTTTATGTAGTATAGAATTCGAAGATCATAGACATTTATATGAATGGGTTATCGATAATTGTGATGTATTGCCAGCTCATCCTAGACAAATAGAATGGGGTAGATTAAATATCACTCATACTTTAATGAGTAAAAGATACTTAAAACAATTAGTTGATGAAAACTATGTAACAGGATATGATGATCCAAGAATGCCAACACTTGTTGGACTTAGAAGAAGAGGATTTACTCCAGAATCAATTAAGAATTTTATTCTTGCAACTGGATTATCTAAAATTAATTCAACAGTTGATTATGGAATGCTTGAATATTTCTTAAGAGAAGATTTAAAACTTAAAACTATTAGACCAATGGCGATAGTAGATCCATTAAAAGTAGTTATAACTAATTATCCTGAAGGAAAAATCGAATACGTTGATTCAATTAATAATACAGAAAATCCAGAATTAGGAACTCATAAAATGGCTTTTGGTAAATATATATATATTGAAAAAGAAGATTTTATAGAAGTTAAACCTAATAAGAAATGGAAAAGATTATCAATAGGTGATGAAGTACGTTTGATGCATGCATATTTTATTAAATGTAATGAAGTAATAAAAGATAATTTAGGAAACATAATTGAAATTCATTGTACATATGATGAACGTACTAAATCTGGTACTGGTTTTGATGAAAGAAAACCTAATGGTACTATTCATTATGTAGAAGCAACAACCGCAATTCCATGTAAATTTAATTTATTTGATTTTTTAATGATTAATGAAGTCGTTGATATTAATAATTTTAAAGATAATATAAATCCATCTTCATGGATAGTTAAAGATGGATTTGTTGAAGAATACTTAAAAGATACAAATAGTGAAGATAAATTCCAATTTATTAGAAATGGATATTATACAACAGATAAAGAAAGAAAAGGGAATGTAATTAATTTTAACCGAATTGTAGGGTTAAAATCATCATTTAATGGTCAATAAATGTCATCTATTTTGGATGTTCTAAATGAACAACAGCGTATAGCTGTTTCACAAATTGAAGGTCCTGTTTTAGTTTATGCTGGTGCAGGAACTGGTAAAACTAAGACATTAACTGCTCGAGTTGCGTATATGGTTTCTGAATGTGATATAAAGCCTTATAACATTCTAGCTATTACTTTTACTAAAAAAGCAACCAACGAAATGAGCGAAAGACTTGGAACTTACCTTTTAGAAGACGCAAAACTTCTAAATATTTCAACTATTCATTCATTATGTGTAAAAATATTAAGAAAAAATATTGAACTTTTAGGTTATAATAAAACATTTGAAATATTAGATGAAGATGATTCATTAAAAGTAATCAATGAATGTTATAAAAAATTAGAAATAGATAAAACATTTATTCCATTGAAAAATGTCTTAAATGCTATTTCTAATTATAAAAATAAATGTGGGATAATACCTAAAAGATATCAAAATATTTATGATACATATGAACAAATTCTAAAAGAAAACAGTTATTTAGATTTTGATGATTTACTTATTAAAACATTAGATTTATTAAAAAATAATCAAAATGTTTTATCATATTATCAAGAATATTATAAATATATATTAGTAGATGAATTTCAAGATACTAATCTTATTCAATATGAAATAATAAAACTATTAGCTGATAAATATAACAACTTATTTGTAGTAGGTGATGATGACCAATCAATATATTCATTTAGTGGTGCTACTCCTGAGAATATGATTAGTTTTACTAAAGATTTCCCAAGTTATAAAAAAGTAATTTTAAATGAAAACTATAGATCAAGTAACATTATATTAAAAGGTGCTAATAATCTTATTAATAATAATGTAAATAGAGAAGAAAAAAATCTTTTTTCCAATATTAATGGAGAAGATGATGATGTAATTATTCAACAAGCCCAATATTATAACGCTGAAACAGATTTTGTTGTAAGAGAAATTAAAAGATTAGTAAGAGAAGGCTACGCAGAATATAAAGATATAGCAGTTCTATATCGTAATTCTGCTTTATCACATAATTTTGAAGCTGATTTTTCTCATAATACAATTCCATATAATATCTATGGTGGATTTTCTTATTTTAAAAGAAAAGAAGTTAAAGATGTTATTACTTATTTTAGATTTATCATTGACCCTAACCGTGAAGCTCATTTTAGAAGAATCGTTAATATTGAACCACGTGGTATAGGTGAAAAAACTATAGAAAAGATATTATATATAAGAGATACTTATGGAATATCATTACTTGATTCTATAAAAGAATTATGTATAAATAATCCTTCTAAAAAATATTTATCATTACTTGATTTCAAAGATCAAATTGAAGATTTAATAGATCATGTTGAAAAGTTATCATTAACAAAGTTCTTTGATTATTTCTTAGAAAGAACTAATTATATAAAAATACTAGAAAGTGAAGATGAAAATCCTAATTCGTTTAGAGTAGAAAACGTTATGGAATTTAAATCAATACTTTCTAATATTGAAAAAGATATTAATAATAAAGATATTAGTAATATGGAACGATTAAGATTAGGAATAGATAATCTATTACTAGATCAATCATATGAAACTACTGAAAAAAAAGATGCAGTAACATTATCTACTATTCACTCTGTTAAAGGACTTGAATTTAAAGTAGTATTCGTTGTTGCTTTAGAAGAAGGAATATTTCCATCATTTAGAGAAGATATAGAAATAGAAGAAGAAAGACGTGTTGCATATGTTGCATTTACACGTGCTAAAAACCTTCTATATTTAACATGCGCTAAAGATAGATTTATCTATGGAAGAACTATTAGTAATCCTCCTTCAAGATTTTTAAAAGAATTTATTAGTAGTAATAATAAATGTAAAGTAGTAGATCAAGGCAAATCTATTACAAATGATAATGAAATCAAAATAGCAAGTAAAGTTAATCATAAATATTTTGGTTATGGAAAAGTTGTTGCATTTGATGGAGATTTCTATCAAATTGTATTTGATAAAGATAATTCTATAAGAAAAATAGATAAAAATTACCCTGATTTAAAAGTTTTAAAATAGGAAGCATTAATTATGTCAAGAGAAACTGATTTAAATAGAATGAGTTATTTAGTTAAATTATTAAATCAATATGGTTATGAATACTATGTATTAGATAATCCTACTGTTGAAGATATTGAATATGATAGTTTAACTCGTGAACTTAAAGCATTAGAAGAATTATATCCAAATGACATATTAGATAATACACCAACTAAAAAAGTAGGAGATTATCTAAAAACTGATTTAGAAGAAATAGTTCACGAAAATGCGATGATGAGTTTACAAGATGTATTTAGTTTTGATGAATTATATGAATTTGATGAACGTATAAGACAAATTACTAATAATTTCAGTTATACTTGCGAATTAAAAATTGATGGTATTGCATCAACTGCTCATTATAAAGATGGATTATTTACTCTTGGTGCTACTCGTGGTAATGGTATAAAGGGTGAAAATATTACAAAAAATATGGTTCAAATAGCTTCTTTACCTAAAATTCTAAAAGATCATGTATCTTTAGAAGTACGTGGTGAAGTATTTATGAAAAAATCTGTATTAGATAGTCTTAATAAAAAAAGAGAAGCAAATGGTGAATCATTATTTGCTAACTGTAGAAATGCAGCAGGTGGATCTTTAAGACAACTAGATGAACACATTACTAAAGAACGTCACTTAGATCAATTTGCGTATACCTTAGTAAATCCATCTAATTATGGAATTAATACACAAGTTGATGTATTAAAATTCTTATCAGAACAAGGTTTTAATGTTAATCCATTATATAGACATTGTAAAGATATAAATGAAGTAATAGATTATATTAAAGAATTTGACGAAAAAAGAAAAACACTAGATTATGCAACAGATGGTATTGTTATCAAAGTTAACGAATTTAAATTATATGATGTAATTGGTTATACTGTAAAAGTTCCTAAATGGGCTGTTGCATATAAATTCCCTGCAGAAATAGTAACTACTAAATTAAAAGATATTATCTTTACAGTAGGTAGAACTGGTATGATAACACCTAATGCAGTACTAGATCCTGTATATGTATCAGGTACTAAAGTATCACGTGCTACTTTAAATAATGAAGATTTTATCACATCTAGAGATATTAGAATTGGTGATTATGTAAGAGTTAGAAAAGCAGGAGAAATTATTCCTGAAGTTGTAGATGTTGATTTATCAAGAAGAACTGCTAATTTACCTATATTTAAAATGATAGATATATGTCCAGAATGTGGTATGCCTGTTACTAAAAAAGATAACGAAGCAGAACATTATTGTCATAATCCATTATGTGGAGGACGTATATTAGAAGGTATTATTCATTTTGCTTCACGTCAAGCTATGGATATAGATGGACTTGGTGATAAGCAATTAGAACAATTATATGATTTAGGATATATAAAAGATATATCAGATATATATCTACTTAAAAATTATGCATCCGAAATAATAATGATTGATAGATACGGAATCAAAAAAGTATCTAATTTAATAGATGCTATTGAAAAATCTAAAACACAATCATTAGATAGATTTATTTTTGGCTTAGGAATTAAATTTATAGGTGCTAAAGCATCTAAATCTTTAGTAAAAGAATTTAAATCATTAGATAAAATAATGCATGCTACATATATTGAACTATTATCAATAGAAGATTTTGGTGAAGTAATGGCAGATAGTATTATTAATTATTTTAATGATTCAAAAAATGTAGAATTAATTAATAAATTATTATCATATGGAGTAAATCCTACAGTAAATATTATTGAAACATCAGATTTATTTAATGGTAAATCAATAGTATTAACTGGAGCTCTTACAAGATTTACTCGTGATGAAGCATCACTTGTTATAGAAAAACTTGGTGGTAAAGCAGCATCTTCTGTATCATCTAAAACTTCTTTTGTAGTAGCAGGAAGTGATGCTGGATCAAAACTTACTAAAGCAAAAGAATTAGGCATTAAAGTATTAAACGAAGAAGAATTTTTTGAAATAATTAAAGATTATCTATAATAACCTTTAAAGAAAGGAAGACTAATGGCAAAAGAAGAAGAACAATTTAACAAGATGATAAATACACCTGTCAAGAAGTTAATATTAACTCTTGGTCTTCCTACAACTATATCTATGCTTGTAACAGCAATATATAATATTGCTGATACATATTATGTATCTAATTATGACACTAATGCATCAGCAGCTGTTGGAGTAATATTTCCTTTAATGGCTATAATTCAAGCATTTGGCTTTATGCTTGGAATGGGTGCAGGCAATATGATTTCTTCATTACTTGGAATGAAGAAAAATAATGATGCTCAATATTATGGATCAAGTTCTTTTTATTGTGGCATATTTATAGGAATATTATTTATGATATTTGGTTTAATATTTATTAAACCACTTGTAATGTTTTTAGGTGCAATAGACGAATCAATTGAACTTGGCATTGAATACGGGACATATATTTTAATAGGAGCCCCTTTAATGATTGGATCTTTTATTATGAATAATATATTAAGATCTGAAGGTAAAGCAAGATTTTCAATGATTGGTATTGCAACTGGTGGTATTCTTAATATATTTCTTGATCCATTATTTATATACACATTTTCTCTTGGAGTAAAAGGTGCTGCTATTGCAACACTTATTTCTCAAGGAGTAAGTTTTATAATTATGCTTTTTATGTTTATTATTAAAAAAGCAATAATTACTCTTAACCCAAAATACATTGTATTTAAACTAAATACTTATTTAGAAATAATAAAATTAGGATTTCCATCTCTATGTAGACAAGGACTTGCTAGTATTGCTACAATACTTCTTAATAATCAAGCAGGACCATTAGGCGGTAATGCCGCAATATCGGCAATGAGTATTACATCAAAAATATTTATGGTGATGTTTTCATGTTGTTTAGGTATTGGACAAGGATATCAACCTGTATGTGGATATAATTATTTTGCTAAAAGATATGATAGAGTAAAAGAAGCTATGCTATTTACATTTACAGCAGGACTTATATTTATGAGTATATTATCTATTATTTTATATATATTCTCATTTGAGGCAGTATCATTCTTTACAAAAGATCAAAATGTTATAGATATATGTATTAGAGCAGTAAAATATCAATGTTATTTCCAACCATTGATATGTATTAATGTAATATGCAATATGTCTTTTCAATCTATGAGAAAAAAAGGAAGAGCAACACTTCTTTCTTGTTGCAAACAAGGAATATTCTTTATACCTTTAGTATTTATATTACCTAAATATTTTGGATTAACAGGAGTTGAAATAACACAAGCTGCTGCTGATATATTAACTTCTTTATTTAGTATTCCTTTCTTAATAAGTTTAGTTAAACATTTAAATAAATTAAAAAATAATGAATTAAATAATTACTAATTAATAATTTATAGGTGACTTATGTCAAAAAAGAAATGGTATAGGTTGGATAATGCAGCTGTTGCGTTTCCAGCAATATTTAATAAAATATATACTCCTCAGTATAGATTATCTGCAACGCTTAAAGATAATATAGATAAAGATATTCTAGATCAAGCAATAGCTGATTTAAGAAAAAGATTTCCAACTTTTTTTGTATCTCTAAAAAATGGATTATTTTGGCATTATTTAGAAGAATTAAAAAAACCATTATTATCTAAGTTAGATTATGCTTATCCTTTAACTATTAAATCATCTTCAGATTTAAAAAAGTCTTGTATTCAAATATTATATTATGAAAATAGAATTGCAGTAGAAGTATTCCATGCAGTTTCAGATGGCGATGGAGGATTAATATTTTTTAGAAATTTAGTTTCTAGATACTTAGAACTAAAATATAATGAAACTATTAAAAAAGAAAATGGTATATATAATCTAGATGATGAACCAACTTTAGAAGAAATTGAAGATGCTTTCCCTAAATGTAAAGCAGAATCTAGATATGTAAGACCTAATAATAGAGCATTTCATTATACTGGTGAATTTCTTCCAGGAACTAAAGTTATTAGAGTTACTGGAATAATGGATTCTAATCTTGTTAAAGAAAAAGCTCATGAATATGAAGTATCTGTTACGGCTTTTTTAGACGCACTATTAATTGAATGTTTACAAGAAATACAAGAAAAGAAAGTCAGATTTAAAAAACAAAGAATTATTGGTGTTGGAGTACCATATGATTTAAGAAGAATATTTCATATAAATTCTTTAAGAAACTTTGCTTTAAAAACTGATATTACAATAGATCCTAAACTTCCAAAGTATTCTTTTAAAGAATTATGCCTAGAATTACAACGTCAAATAAAAAGTGAAACTTCTTCTCAAAAAGTGGCGGGAGCTGTATCACAAAATTTATTTTTACAAAATTTAAATTTTTTAAAAATTTCTCCATTATCTTTAAAAGATATAATTATAAATATTGGCTTTAATATTATAGGCGAAAAAAATGAATCAATAACTCTATCAAATATTGGAGTTATCCCACATGATGATATATGGGATAAATATGTAGATTCAGTTCATTTCTTAATATCAACTGGTATCTATCATCATGATATTGCGTCATCTATTACATATAATGGAAAATTATATTTGAGTTTTATTAGAAAACTAAAAAATGCAGAATTAGAAAGACTATTCTTCTCTAAGCTAGTAAGTTTAGGTATACCTGTAGAAATACAGGCTTCTGAATAAGGGGGATATACATGTATTGTGTTAAATGTGGTGTTAAATTAGAAAAAGGAGTAAAGTCTTGTCCTTTATGTGAAACACCAGTAATGATTTTTGATAATATTGATGAAGTAGTAAAACAAAAATATTCTGATTTATATCCAAAAGAATATAGACAAAAAACTTTTGTTGCATTAAGTTTTATAACTATATTTTTAATTGCAACATGTCTTACTACATTAATTATATGTTTAAATTTATATGGATCTGCTTCATGGAGCGGATACGTAATGCTAAGTTGTGCATTACTATATATTTTGTTTTGTTTGCCATTTTGGTTTAATAAATATTATCCATTTATATTCTTGCCAGTAGGATTTGCAGCTATTGAGGGATTTTTATTATATATATGTTTAAAAACTAATGGTAATTGGTTTTTAAGTTTTGCTTTTCCTGTTGTTGCAATAATATGTTTTATTGTAATGGGAGCACTTCCTTTATATAAATTTATTAAAAAAGGAAGATTATTTATTACAGGTGGCTTATTTATTGCTATGGGTTGTTCTACATTGTTAGTAGAATTATGTGATGTCATTACATTTGGTTCCAAAATGTTTACTTGGAGCTTATATTGTGTATGTTCCCTTGGATTAATTGGATTATTCTTAATTATTGCTGGAATAATTAAACCATTAAGAGAATATTTAGAAAGAAAATTGTTTATATAATTACTAAAAATGAGTATGATTAAACATACTCATTTTTAGTAATTTCTGGTATTAAAATATATATTTTGATAAAATATAAATATATATGAAGGATAAATAAATGATAGATTATAAAGTTTCTGAAATGCCTTATAATAGGCCGGATAAAGATAAAGTAATTAATAAATTGAATATATTAGGTAATAAATTAGATAATTCTTTAGATATTAATGAAGTTTTAAATATATTAAAAGAATATTGTGAAGAAATAAAAGTATTAAGAACTCTATATATACTTGCTCAAATTAGATTTACTCAAGATACAAGAGTAAAAGAATATATTGATGAGAAAAACTTTTGGGATGAAACATTACCTTTGTTTAAAGTTGCTGATACTTCTTTTCAAAATAAAATAATTAATTCTAAATTTAGATGCGAATTAGAAAAACATTTTCCAAAAGTAATGTTTAAATCAATGGAACTAGCTATTAGTGTATTAGATGAAAGATTAGTTCCATTAAAAATAGAAGAAGCAAAAAAAGTTTCTGAATATACTATGTTAATGAGTAATTTATTAATAGATTATAATGGAGAAACTCTTCCACCATCTGGTATTATGAAGTACGCTTCTTATGTAGATAGATCATTAAGAGAAGGTGCATTTGTTGCACTGGGATCTAAATATATGGAAGTAGAAGATAAAATTAGTTCTATATATGATGATTTAGTAAAAATAAGAACTAAACAAGGAAAACTTTTAGGTTTTGATAACTATTCTAAGTTAGGTTATGCTAATATGAATAGAACTTGTTATGATAAAAATGATATTAAATTATTTAAAGAAAATGTTAAAAAATATATAGTACCTTTAGTATGCGATATTAAAAATAAAGTTAAAAAAGATTTAAATCTTGATAGTATTACATTCTACGATGATGCAATATATACAAAAAATTCTTGTGATCCTTATGGAACTATTGAAGAAAAGTTTGATGCAGCTGAAAAAATGTATCATGAAATGAATATAGAAGCTGGTAATTTATTTACTCATATGCGCAAAATTGAAGCATTTGATGTAGAAAGTAGACCAGGTAAATGGGGTGGTGGATATATGGAAGAGATACCTCTATATAAAACTCCATTTATTTTAGCTAACTTTAATGGTTCGATGGATGATGTTGCAACATTTACTCATGAATTTGGTCATTCATTAAATGGTCATTTTAATTTTAAACATGAATATGAAGAATTATATACATTATCTATGGAAACTGCTGAATGTCATTCTATGGGTATGGAATTTATGACATATCCTTGGATGAAGTATTTCTTTAAAGATCGATTAGATGATTTTTATTTTAATCATATTGCATCTAGTATTTCATTTATTCCATATGGTACTATAGTTGATGCTTTTCAACAATATGTATATGATAATCCAGACGTTTCACCAAATGATAGAATAGAATATTGGAAAAAGTTAGAAAAAGAATTCTTACCATATATGGATAATACAAATATCCCTTTTTATGGAGAAGGTAGACGTTGGATGAGACAAGCTCATATATTTGAAGTACCTTTCTATTATATTGATTATTGTCTTGCTCAATTTGTATCATTTCAATTCTTATCTGAATCTTTAATAGATTATGATAAAGCTTTAGAAAAATATCTAGCATTTTCTAAATTAGGTCCTACTAAATCATTTATTGAATTATTAGAATTATCTGGATTAAAGAGTCCATTTAAGGAAGAATCATTTATTGAAGTTACATCTTCAATTAAAAAATTATTAAAATTATAGGAGTATATATATGAAACAATTTACATTTGCTAAATTAACAGATGAGGTAACTTTATTAGAAAAGAAAAATAGAGAAACTTCTTATAAAGCGGCATTAGAAGGAATATGTCTTTTAAAAAATGAAGGAGTATTACCTTTAAAATCTAAAAAAATTGCATGTTATGGTGAAGGAGTTGTACATACTGTTAAAGGTGGAACAGGTTCTGGAGAAGTAAATGAACGTTATGCAGTATCTATTTATGATGGATTAAAAAATGCAGGATTTGATATTACATCACAAAAGTGGCTTGATGAATATGAAACAGTATATCAAAAAGGATTATATGATTTTTATCATGGATCTCTTAATTTATTTAAAATAATGGATTTCTTTAATGGATATTTTATGATTCCATTTGGAAGAGAAATAAGTGATGAAGATATAAAATTATCTAATTGTGATACTGCTATGTATGTTGTAGCTCGTCAAGCTGGTGAAGGAAACGATAAAAAGTTAGATAAAGGTGAATTTAATCTATCTAAAAGTGAAGTAGCTAGTATTAAAAAGATGGCTGCATCTTATAAGAATTCCATCCTAGTTATTAATTCTGGATCATATATGGATATATCTGATGTTGTTGATGATGTTAAAAGTATTATTTTCTATGTTCAACAAGGTGAAGAAGGAGGAAATGCTTTTGCAGATTTAATATCTGGTAAAGTATCATTCTCTGCAAAACTAACAGATTCTTGGGCTAAAACATATGATGATTTAGTAGCGGGTAAAACTTATAGTTATCTATCTGGTGATACTAAGAATGAAGATTATATTGAAGGAATATATGTTGGATATAGATATTTTGATACATTTAATGTAAAACCACGTTTTGCTTTTGGATATGGATTAACATATACTACATTTGATATAAACGCAAAAGATCTAACTATTAATAAGAATGATTGTGAAGTATCAATTATTGTTAAAAATACAGGTAGTTTTACAGCAAAAGAAGTTGTTCAAGTTTATGCGGCTTGTCTAAATGGTAAGTTATTAAAAGAAGCTAAAAGATTAATAGGTTTTAAAAAGACTAAAGAATTATCTCCTAATGAAGAAGAAACATTAAACATTAAATTTAATTTATATGATTTAGCATCTTATGATGAAGAAACTGCTTCATATATATTAGAAAAAGGTAATTATATAATAAAAGTAGGTAATGCTTCTGATAATGTAAAATCATCATTTGTATTAAAACTAGATAAAACTATATCTTTAGTAAAACTTACAAATATTTGTAAGATTGATAAAGAATTAAAAGAAATAGTTCCTCCGGTAAATAAAGAAGAAGATATTACAGGATTAAAAGAAATAATATTAGATTCTTCTAAAATAGAATGTATTAAAGTTACTTATCCAGAATCAGAAGAAGATAAATCTCAAGATGTTCAAGATATATTAAATAAATTATCTGTGAAAGAAATGATTAATGTATGTGTTGGTGAAGGAGTAACTGGAATGTATAGCACAGAAAAATTCTATTCACCAGGTACAGTTGGTAGAACTACTTCTAAATTATTTGATAAAGGATTAATAAATGTTAATTTATCTGATGGACCAGCAGGTCTTAGATTATTAAGAGTATCTGCTATTAATAAAAAAGGTAAACAACGTTTAGTAGAGGGCAATTATCAAATGGCTGCTATGAATAGAATATCTACTAAGATATTAAAACCTGTACTTGCTAAAGAAACAGATACTAAACTATATCAAAATTTAACTTCTATTCCTGTTGCAACAGCTCTTGCACAATCTTGGAATGAAGATTTATTAGTAGATATTGGTAGACTTATATCATCTGAGATGACTGAATATGGTATAACATATTGGTTAGCACCAGCTCTTAATATTCATCGTAATCCATTATGTGGAAGAAACTTTGAATATTTCTCTGAAGATCCTTTTGTATCAGGAAAAGTTACTGCTGCATTAACTAAAGGTGTACAAGAAACTAAAGGTAATTATGTTACTATTAAACACTTCTGTTGTAACAACCAAGAAGATAATAGAACTCATTCTAATTCCCATATACACGAAAGAGCATTACGAGAAATATATATTAAAGGATTTGAAATTGCTGTTAAAGAATCTAATCCTAAATCTGTAATGACTTCTTATAACTTAGTAAATGGGGTATATACACCTGATAGATATGATTTAAATACTAAAGCATTACGTAATGAATGGGGCTTTAATGGTGTAGTTATGACAGATTGGTTATCAACAAATAATGGTCAAGGTACTAACCCAGAAGCGCTTGAATCTGGTAATGATATGATTATGCCTGGCGGAAAAAAATTTGAAAAGAGTCTATATCATGGATATAAAACTCATAAATTATCTTTAAAATCATTAAGAATAGCAACATCACATATTATTGAATCAATTATTCACGCAAAAGTATGTGAAAAAATAAAAACTACAGATTTTGAATAAAACAATAAATAGAACAAGTTTTACTTGTTCTATTTATTTTTAATTATTTGTTATAATATATTTAAGGAAAACAAAATGAAAAAATCAATTTTTAAAATATGTCTATCAGCTTTATTATTATCACTTGCATATGTGTTACCATTTATAACTAATGGTATTCCACAAGTAGGAACACTCATATCACCTATGCATATCCCTGCTTTTTTAGCTGGATATTTACTCGGTCCTTTATATGGGGGATTAGTTTCTTTTATAATGCCTTTTACAAGATATTTATTTTTTGGATCACCTTACTTTCCTACATATATTTCTATGTCTTTTGAATTATTCGCTTATGCATATTTTGCCGGGCTTTTTAAAAAGATATTTATTAAAAAAATGTCTAATGGATTATCAATATATATATCATTAATAATATCGATTATCTTGGGAAAAATAGTATGGGGAATTGCTAAATACATTTTATCTTTCTTTATTTATAAAGGTTTTACTATTGAAATGTTCTTTATAGATGGTTTTGTATCATGTTGGTTATCATTTATTATATTAACCATCCTTATTCCACCGATTGTTCTTGCGGTTGATAAAATAAGTAATAAAAAATGAGTATTTGTTTATATATTATTTCCTATATAATAATTAAAACACTTATTATTTTTAATAGATAATAAGTGTTTTTTAATTATATGTTTTACTACATAATTGGGTCTAATAATGTATAATATTATATATATTTGAACAAAAATTATTTAAAGGTATTATATGGATAAAGATTCTAGAATAATTTTACGTGAACAAAAAGAATTAATTAATTTACGTAAAAAGCAAAATAAGAAACCATATTTTGGATATACATTTTCATTAGTAATAATAATTATATTGGTTAATATGCTGGATGAAACTGCATCTACTATAGGAACAGGTGTTACAACTAATATAATTAATACTTTTTTTGTATCTAGACCATTCTTTGGTAGAACATTCACACCTAATGAAGGACTTGTAATACATAATAGTTTTGCGGTATTTACAGGTACTGCATCAATTCTTGCCCCTATATATAAAATTTTAGGCGATAGATTCGGTAGAAAACCACTTTTAATAGTATCTACCTTAGGTATGGGACTTGGAATGATACTAATTTATTTAGCTGATAATTATATTGCATATATAATTGGAGCTATTGTAGTAACATTCTTTACTTCTCATGATATGCAAATTCTATATATATTAGAAGAAGCTCCTAAGGATAAACGTACTACTATTTATAGTCTTACTAAAGGTATAAGTATTATTGGTACTATATCTATACCTTATCTAAGAGATTTTTTAATGGGTAATGATGGATCTAAATGGCAATTAATTTATTATATTCCAGGATTATGTGGACTTATATTTGCAGTTGTAGCATTTTTGTTTATTCGCGAAACCAAACCATTTGTTGATGAAAGAATTAAATATCTAGAAATACCTTATGAAGAAAGAAAATCTAAAAAAGAAGAAAAGATAAAAGAATCTAAGATTAAAGCTATTGAAAAAATTTCCCTACTAAAATCAATTAAATATATATTCAAACACAAAGATTTAAGAGTTTTAATGTTTGCACAAGTATCATTTTGTACTTGTATGATAGCTATGAGTAAGTATTATCAGCCAATAATGAATGAAGCAGGTATGACTACTAATGAAATTACTACTGCTTTAATACCTTATTCTATAATATTTGGTATTATCACTATCTTTTCGGGAGTTATTTCTGATAAATTAGGTCGTAAAAGAACAGTTGTGACGTTTGGTTTAATAGCATTATTATCATATATAATGTTTATTATATCTGCATATAGTGACTTTCCACCAATAATCGTAGGATTTTTCTATGCGTTATATATAGGTTCATATTGGATTGGAAAAGACTATATAGAGATAATGATGACTGAAAATACACCTACTGATAATAGAGCATCTGTTATTGCTGGAGCTAACTTCATTTATTTACTTGGTTCAGGTGCAGGATTTTGTATATTATCTGTTGGTGTATGGTTCTTACCTATTTGGATTCCATGTGTTGCAGTAGTTGTTCCTTCTTTAGTTTATTCATTAATATTAGTTATTACAAAAGCAAAAGAAACAAAAGGTATTGATTACGAGTCTTTGATATATGATGAAAAATAATAAAAAGAAAACTTTAATAATATTAGGAATAATTTTATTCATAATAGGTATTATTGTTGTAACAGAAAGAATAGTAGTAAGAATTAAATCTAATAATTATGATTTAATTACACTAGATACATCAGATTTACCTAATCCAGTAGAAAAATCTAATGATAGTTACTGTGAATTAACAAATATAACAATGCATTATGAAGTATATGGAGAAGGATATCCATTAATACTATTACATGGTAATGGTGGATCTTGTGATACATTACGAGAACTTGCTACATATTTAGGTAATGATTATAAAGTATATTTAATTGAAAGTAGATGTCATGGTAAATCAACTGATCCTGGTATCATATCATATGAATTAATGGCAGAAGATGTTTATCAGTTTATAACTAATATGCAACTTAATAAACCATTCTTTGTAGGACATTCTGATGGAGCAATGGTTGGTATTGCTCTTGCATCAATGTATCCAGATTCAATTAAAGCACTAGTATCTTGTGGTGCAAACTCTAATCCTAAAACATTTAAGTTATTTTTTACTTGTTTTGTATTAGTTAATAATTTAATTAATCCTTCTATATTAAATAATTTAATGCTAGAAGAACCTAATTTTACTTATGAATATCTAAATAAGATTATTTGTCCAACATATATTGTTGCTGCCGAACATGATATTATGTATTTAGAAGATTCAATATATATTCATGATTCAATAAATAACTCAAAAATATCTATTATAAAAGATGCAGATCATTGCTCATATATAGAATATGATGGAAAACAAGGATATATTTTAGTATCTAATTATTTAAATACAATAAACTAAAATTGTTGTGAATTAAATTCACAACAATTTTTTAATTATGATAAAATATTAATTAATGAAAGAACAATGTATTATGAGTAATTTTGATATTAAAACATTTAATAATCCACCTTCTATTTATAGAGGTTGTCCATTTTGGGCTTGGAATGATAAATTAGATAAAAAAGAATTATTACACCAAATAGATATTTTTAAAGAAATTGGTTTTGGTGGATTCTATATGCATCCTAGATGTGGATTAGATACTCCCTATTTAAGTGATGAGTTTAATGATTTAGTAAAATCATGTGTAGATTATGCTGAATCATTAGGTATGTATGCAAATTTATATGATGAAGATAGATGGCCATCTGGGTATGGTGGTGGATTTGTTACAAAATATAAAGAATATAGACAACGTTTTTTAGTATTAACATATGAATCATTAGATACTAATCCTGTATTTGTTAATAATAAATTATTAAGTGGTAGAGTATTATTAAAACAATTTAATCTAACTATTAAAAATCAAACAATAGTAGATGATTTAAATGGTGATACTTTATATAATTTATATTTATGTATAGCAGATGAATCGCCATCTTATAATAATCAAACATATGTTGATGTATTATCTATTGATGCAATGAATAAATTTGCAGAAATTACATATGGTAATTATGAAAAATTTTTAAAAGATAAGTTTGGTACTACAATTAAGAATATATTTACTGATGAACCACAATTTAAGCCATTTAAATTATATAAAAAACCTAATAATAAATATATTGGTATAATTGCATGGACTGATGATTTTAATGATACTTTTATTAAAGAATATAGATATTCTTTAATAGATAATGTTCCATATATCTTTTTTAATAATAATTCATCTATTTATCCAAAATCTAGACTTGATTATTTTAATCATGTAACAAAAAGATTTAAAGAAGCATATTCTTTAAATCTTGGTTCTAAAGCAAAAAAATTAAATCTTAATTTAACAGGTCATTTAATGGAAGAACCAAAACTTATAACTCAACAAAGAGTTGTTGGTGAAGCAATGGCTCATTATTCTGGATTTGGAGTACCAGGGCTTGATTTATTATGTGGTAAACATGAATTTACTACTATTAAACAAGTATCAAGTATTTGTCATCAATTAGGAAAAGAAGATATTTTATGTGAATCATACGGTGTATCTAGATATGCTGTTGAATTTAGTAAATATATAGAAGAAACATCATGGTTATCTTGTTTAGGCGTTACTCAGTTTGTTCCTCATTTATCACTTTATTCATTAAAAGGTGAATCTAAAAGAGATTATCCTCCATCACTTTCTTATCAAACTCCTTGGTATAAAGAATTTAAAATAATCGAAGATTTTTCTTCAAGACTAAATTATTTATTAAAACAAGGTAAAAGAATTATTAAATTAGGTGTAATACATCCTATTGAAAGTTATTTTTTATCTCAAGATAAAAATATCGATAAAGAATTTTTAAATCTAGCAAATATATTACTATATAACCATATTGATTTTGATTATATATCAGAATCAATGTTAGAAGAACTTGTTAGTAAAGATAATTTAAATATTGGTAAATGTCATTATGATGCGATTTTAATTCCTTCTCTTGTAACAATTAGAAAAACAACATTAGATTATTTATATAAATATTCAAAAACTAATAAAGTATATTATTTAAATAAGCCATCATATATTGATGGAATTAAATCAAATGTTGATTATAGCAATTTTATTAATCTTAAATATGATGAAATTATTAATAAGCTATCATATTTAAAAGATTATGATATTACATCAAATGGTAAAACATTACCTAATTATATATCTACCATATTACAAGATGATAAATCTAAATGGTTGTTTATTACTAACACATATAAAAATTGTTATGTAGATGAATGTACACCATTAAAACATATAACAAAAGTTGATAATAATATCTTAGATATAACAATTAATGGAATATATAATGTATCAAGATATAATTTATTTAACGCTAACATTTCTCAATTAGATGTAAAGCATATTAACAATAAAACTATTGTTAATATTAATTCTTATAATAATGATCCAATTATGTTACATTTAGATAATAATTTAAATGATAACTCTTCTGAACAATCAATTATAGAATGTAGTAAACCTATAAAATTTAAAAATAAAGTTAAGTATTCATTAGATAATGAAAATTGTTTATTATTAGATAAAGCATCATTTATTGTAAATAATAAAGAGTCAAAGAAAGATATTATTTATAAATTATCTGATACTTTAAGAAAATATCTTCATATGGATAGTTATAAATCAAATTTAACTAGATGGATTTCTCCTAAATCAAATAGTAATCAATCTATTAAATTAAAATTTAATGTAATATCTAAGATTGATATATCTTGTGAATTAGTATCTGAAAGCAGTATTCAATCTATTGATATTAATAATAATTTATACAATATAAATAGTAATGATTATTATCTAGATAAATCATTTAAAAAATACCCAATTAATCTATCTAAAGGATTAAATATTATTACTATTGAACAAACATTTATAGATAATGATAGATTAGAAAATATATTTATAATAGGTAATTTTGGTGTTTATAAAAGATTTAATACATTCTATATTGATAAACTAAAAGATTATATTAAATATAAAGACCTCACTTATCAAGGATTACCTTTCTATACTGGAAAAGTTACATATCATAATGATATAAATTGTTTAGGAGAAAACCTAAAAGTCTTTATTAATAATTATGCATCAGCATTATTAGAGTTAAATTTTAATAATTCTATAAAAAATTATATTTATAAATCTCCTTTTACTACTTTTTTTAAAGTAAATAATAATTTAAATAAACTTGATATTACAACTTTTATTAGTAGTGAAAATTCTTTAGGTGCTGTTCATGTTAAATATAAATATAAATTATCTGATAGTCCTAAATGGTTTAATATGAAAGATATTAAAAAATCTAATAATAATTATTATTTAGATAAGATTGGAATATTATCAAAACCTAAAATTTATAGCGATAAGTAAAAACTTATCGCTATTATTTTATATTTTGATATAATGTATATGTATTTGGTGATATTATGAATGATTTTTTTAGAGGAATTAAAAATGCCATACCTATAGCAATTGGATATGTTGCAGTATCATTTGCTTTTGGTGTAATGTGTGTAAATGATGGTGTATCCCCACTTGTAGCAATAATAATGTCATTAACTAATTTAACTTCTGCTGGGCAATTTGCAGGTGAAAAGTTAATGATTGAATTAGCTCCATTATTAGAAATAGGAATTACAGTATTATTAATAAACTTAAGATATCTTTTAATGAGTATTTCTTTATCTCAAAGGATAGATATAAAGATGCCTTTGTGGAAAAGATTTATTATGAGTTTTGGCATAACCGATGAAATATATGCAACAGCTATATCTGAAAAAGATGATATTAAAGCATCATATATGATTGGATTAACTACTATTGCTTTATTTGGATGGATACTAGGTACTACATTAGGATGTTTTTTTGGATCACTATTCCCTTCTAATTTATTAGAAGTAATGAATATTTCATTATATTCAATGTTTTTATCAGCAATTATACCAAATGCAAAAAAAAGTAAAAGTATTATATACGTTATTGGACTAGCTATATTTATATCGTGCATATTATATTATGTTCCTATATTTAGTACTATTGGAACAGGATTTAAAACTATTATTTCAACTATTATTGCATGTATATTTGGTTCAATTTTATTTCCTCGTACAGAGGAGGAATCATTATGACATATATCATTTCAGTATTAATAGTCATGTTTTTAGTAACAGCAATACCTAGAGCTATTCCTATTGTATTTGTTACTAAAAAAATTAAGTCTAGATTTATTAAAGATTTCTTATATTATATGCCCTATGCGGTATTATCTGCATTAACTTTTCCATATATATTTTATTGTTGCAGTAATATTTATATAGCTATAATTGGTACAGTTGTAGTTATAATACTAGCGTTGTTAGATCAAAAGTTATATATAACAGCTTTAGTAGCAATAATAATAATGTTTATTTTAACTTATATATTTTAGGAGATTATTATGAAAAGTATATCTGTTATTGGTCTTGGTAATAGAGGAACTGAATATATGTCTTTTATTAAGCTTTTTTATAAGAAAAAAGCTTATATTAAAGCAATATGTGATATTAATCCTCAAGCAATTATTGATTTTAAACCAAAATATAATATTCAAAATGATTTATGTTTTTCTAATACTATTGATTTTTTTAAAGCTGGTGTGTTATCTGATGGATTAATTATATCTACACAAGATAAAAGTCATTATGAAATATGTAAAGAAGCTCTAATTACTGGTTATAAAAAAATAATGTTAGAAAAACCAGTTAGTGATAATATAGATGAATGTATAGAATTATATGAACTTGCTAAAGTAAAGAATGCAGATTTAATAGTTTGTCATGTTTTAAGATATGCTAATTATTTTATTAAAATAAAAGATTTTATAAAAGATGGAGTAATTGGAGATTTAGTTCATATAGATCATACTGAAAATGTTGGATATTTCCATTTTGCTCATTCATATGTTAGAGGTAATTGGAAAAGACGTGATACATCAACTCCAGCATTACTTGCTAAATGTTGTCATGATATAGATTTATTATATTGGTTTATAGGTTCTAGATGTGATAGTGTATCCAGTTATGGTGAACTTAAATATTTTAATAAATCAAATGCACCAGTTGGAGCAACAGAATATTGTTTAAAAGGATGTAAAGTAAAAGATAAATGTCCATATGATTGTGAATGGACGTATCTTACTGCTCCTTTTTATAAAGCAACATTTGTTAAATATAATCATAGAACTATGACTGGTAAGTGTAACGCAACAAAAACTGATATGTATAAATGTTTAAATAATACAAGTTATGGTAAATGTGTGTATTTGAATGATAATGATGTATGTGATTACCAAGTAGTTAATATGCATTTTGAAAATGGTGTTACTGCTAATCATATTCTAAATGCTTTTAGTAAGAAAATGCATAGATCTGGTCATATTATGGGTACTAAAGGTGAAATTATATATTATGATAGAACTATAATTATCAATGTATTTGGTAAATATAGTAAAACTATTCATCCTGCGATACCTTTTATTCCTGGACATGGAGAAGCTGATTTAAGAATAGTCAAATCATTTGTTGATTTATTATATGATGATATAAAACGTAAGGATGATGTTACTACTATTAAGGAAACATTAGAATCTCATAAGATAGTTATGGCTGCTGAAGAATCAAGATTAAATAATTCAAAACCATATAATCCAATAGAATTATATAAATAACAGACCCTTTTGGTCTGTTATTTTTAATTATAAGTATAGTGGTATTTGATATATTTATTAGATATAATATATATGTATATTTATTAAGGAGAGTTTATGGAAAATACAAAAAAAGTATTAAGTCGTAAGAACTGGTTTTTAATAACTATGTTTGGACTTGTAGGTCAATTGTGTTGGGCAGTTGAAAATTCTACTTTTGCTGCTTATGCGTTAGAATTGACTGGTAAATCAGAAGTTATTACATGGATGACTTCAATGTCTGGTGCTTTTACAGTTTTAGCATCATTTATAGGTGGAACATTATCTGATAGACTTGGTAAACGTCAAAAGATTATTACTATTGGTATGATTTTCTGGGGTATTTTTACAATATTATTTGGCTTTGCAGATTTTATTCCTGAAACAGATAAAGGTTTAATGTTTATTCCATTCTATGTAGTTGCAATGGATTCTATTATGTCTTTCTGGGGTTCATTTGGATTTACAGGTGGATTCCAACCTTGGACTACTGATATTTCTGATAAAACAAATCGTGGAACTGTAGCTACAATTGTAAGTGCTTGTAGTATTGTTGCTAATATTATTATTCAAGGTTTACAAGGTACTATTGTTCAAGCATTTGGATCATTTATGCCAATATTTGCATTTGTTGGTTGAGTTGTTTTAATTTGTGGAGTTATTGCTATATTCTTATTAAAAGATGATAAAGATTTAAAACCTGCTGTAACTCATCCTAAATTTTGGGGACAATTTGCACAACAATTTAAATTTAAAGAAATATTTGCTATTAAAGATATGCTATTATTATTATTGACATTATGTATTTATACATGTGGATTTAATGTATATATGTCTTATGCAACAAACTATTTATGGTATGCATTCCCTGAAATATCTGGAGAACCACTTACTAAAGGAATGGGTTCTATTATAATGGGTATTGGTATGCTTGCTGCAACAGGATTATCGTTCTTATTTATAAAACCAACTAACCATGGTAAAGCACCTTTAATTACATTTATTTCTATTTGTATTTCTATTGTTGGATGTATTTGGTTAACTTTTGCAATGACAATTACAACAGTTACTATTGCATTAATTATTGCATGTTTGGGATATATGGTTAATTTATCAGCTTTAAATGCTTGGTTTAAGAATTTATGTCCTGAAAACGAACGTGGTGGTTTAGAAGGAGTAAGACAAATATTCTATAATCTTTTCCCTATGATTATTGGTCCTCTAGTAGCTCAAATTATAATTAAAACTCTAGGTACTGTTTATGATGCTGGTGATGGAAAAACTATAGAAATGCCAAATAATTATTTATTCTTAGCTGCCGCTGCATTTATGTTAGTATCATTTATACCTCTTGTTATATCAATGGTAAAAACTAAGAAAGCAAACGAAATTGAAGCTTAATATATAAAATATACGAGTATGCTAATGCATACTCGTTTTTTTATATATATGTTAAAATATATATGATAAGAAAAGAGATTATATATGAAAAAAATAATACTAATAATTACTTCTTTAATACTATCTTTATTTATTACTTCATGTGATTTTATTTTAAATATTTTTAATGATCATCAACATGAGTTCACTCATAAGATAATATCTGGAGAATTTTTATGTGAAGATGCTAATTGTACTCATGGAGCTATATATTATTATTCTTGTTCATGTGGTGAAAAAGGAGCCAATACTTTTGAGTATTCTACTGCTTTAGGTCATTCTTATGGAGAGTATGTTTATAATAATGATGCTACTACTACAGAAAATGGTACAAAAACTAGATCCTGTGTAAGATGTGGGGTTACTGATACAATTGAAGCAGAAGGTACAAAATTACCTGAACATGTTCATTCATATACATGTCAAGTACGAACTACTGATTATTTGAAGTCAGCTGCAACATGTACTAGCGCTGCTATTTACTATAAATCTTGTTCTTGCGGTGCATGTGGTACAACTACTTTTACATATGGAAGTAAATTAAGTCATACATATAATCAAAAAGTAACTACTTCATCATACTTAAAAAGTGGTAACACATATTATTATTCATGCGTATGTGGAGCACGTGGCACATCAACATTTACTAAAACTAATAGTGGAACAGTAAATATATTTTCAATTAATGATACTCATGGAGCTGCATTTACTGATGAAGATGCTAATTTAACTGGTTTAGATAAAGTATCTACTCTAATTAAAAGATTAGAAAATACTACTTCTTATATAAAGGTTGCAAATGGCGATTTATTCCAAGGTGAATATGTTTCTAATATGTCTCAAGGTAAAGTATTTATAGATATATTAAATCTAATGGAATTTGATTGTTTTGTTATTGGAAACCATGAGTTTGACTGGGGATTAGATACTATTGCGAAATACAAAAACGGTGATGCATCTGATGGTGAATTAAATTGTAAGTTTTTAGGTTGTAATATTGTTAATAAAACAACCAATCAAAAACCTTGTTGGATTGATGATTATGTTATTGTTGAAAATAATGGTTTAAAAGTAGGTATTATTGGAGCTATTGGAGAAAACTTAACTAATTCAATAGCTGCATCAAGTTTAGGTAATTATAAATTTGTTGATCCAGTACCACTTATTGAAGAATTAGCAAAAGAATTAAGAACTGAAGAAGATTGTGATTGTGTAATTGTTTCAATTCATGAATATTATCAATCAACTTTAGAAGAGCTTGCTGCATTATCAGGTGATTCTTTAATTGATGGTGTATTATGTGCTCATACTCATGAATCAATTCAAGAAACAATAACTAGATCTGATAATTATAGTATGCCTGTTTTACAATCTTATACTAAAAATAAAAATGTCGGAACATTATCTATTACTATTAGTAATGGTAAAGCCACATCATCTAGCTTTAAACATTATACTGTTTATGATGAAGTTTCTGATCAAAATATATTAGATATTCAAGATAATTATGCAGATATTATTGCTGCATCTAAACAATCAATTGGATATACATCATCAAAATTAACGAAAGAAGATATGGGTGATATTGCAATAGAAACTATGTGTGAATTAACTGGTGCTCAATATGGCTTTATTAATACAGGTGGTGTAAGAGATGTGATTGCCGCTGGTGATATTACTTTAGCTGATGTAAAAAAGGTATTCCCTTTTGAAAACTGTGTTTATTATATGGAAATAACAGGTTCAAAATTAAAAACAATAATGACTAAATTAAGTAGTTCATGTTATTCTAATTGTCCTTCATCTACATCAATATCTAATACTAAAACATATAAAGTAGCTATGATTGATTATGTATTTAATAATAATCTTAATACATCTGTTACATCTAGTATTTCTTATACTAATACTCAAAATATGATTTATGATTGTGTATTAGATTATATAATGGAAAATTATTCTAAATAGGTGAAAAAAATGCCTTATATTACAGATATATTCGCACGTGAAGTGCTAGATTCACGTGGTAATCCCACAGTTGAAGTAGAAGTTACAACAGAATCTGGTGCATTTGGTAGAGCAATTGTTCCAAGTGGAGCATCAACTGGGGAAGCTGAAGCCTTAGAACTTCGAGATAATGATCCATCTAGATACTTAGGACTTGGTGTTTTAAAAGCAGTTGATAATGTTAATAATACTATTGCACCAAGACTTATGGGTTTCGATGTAAGAGAACAATTATTAATTGATAATTTTCTAATAGATTTAGATGGAACATCTAATAAATCTAATTTAGGAGCTAACGCAATACTTGCTGTTTCTGTTGCTTGCGCAAAAGCAGCAGCAGATTATAACATGGTTCCATTATATGAATATTTTGGTGGATTTAATGCTCATACATTACCTACGCCTATGATGAATATTCTAAATGGTGGTTCTCATGCTGATTGGTGTATTGATTTTCAAGAAATAATGATTATTCCATGCGGATTTACATCATTTAGAAGATGTTTACAAGCTGGATCTGAAGTATTTCATGTACTAAAAAAAATATTAAAATCTAAAAATTTAAATACTGCAGTAGGTGATGAAGGAGGATATGCTCCAAAATTACCATCTAATACAGAAGCTATTAGTTTAGTATGTGATGCAATAAAAGAAGCAGGCTATATTCCAGGTAAAGATATCTATATTGGTTTAGATGTAGCATCCAGTGAATTCTATGACAAAAATAAGAAAACTTATCTATTAAAATCAGAAAATAAAGTATATGATAATAAAGGATTTGTTAATTATTTAGAAAAACTTGTATCTGAATATCCAATTATTTCTATAGAAGATGGTTTATCAGAAGAAGATTGGGATGGATGGAAGATTCTAACAGATAGACTTGGAAATAAGGTTCAACTTGTTGGAGATGATTTATTTACAACTAATACTAAACGTTTAGATAAAGGTATTAAATTAGGTGTTGCTAATTCTATTTTGATCAAAATTAATCAAATAGGAACACTTAGTGAAACTTTTGCAGCTATTGAACTTGCTAAATCTAATGGTTATACTTGTGTAATATCACATAGAAGTGGTGAATCAGAAGATACTACTATTTGTGATATAGCAGTAGGTACTAATGCTGGTCAAATTAAAACTGGTTCTTTATCTAGAACAGATCGTATTGCTAAATATAATGAATTATTAAGAATTGAAGATTCATTAGGTTCAACAGCCTCTTTTAATGGATTAAAATCTTTTAAAATAAAATGAGTATATCGCTTTATGAAGCGATATACTCATTATTTTATTTCTTTTTCTTCACCACATTTACATTGATAAATAAGGTGGGCATCAATTTTTTTGGATACTATATCAAAATCTGATACAACACTTTTGAATTTAAGTTTCATATTTTTATTACATTTTTCACATTTACAAGGTTTAAAGATTCCTTTAAATAATCCTTTAAATGATTCATGATAATATAGTGTAGGTTTTTCAAATGATGATTTATCTTTTAAATTATTATATTCTTTTATTTCTTTATTTCTTTGTAATTTTCTAAATATTATTAATACAACACCAAATAATACCCATATAATAGACATAAATTGAGAAGGTGTCAAATCGCCAAATGGTGAATTACCTCTGAAGTCACCTCTTAAGTATTCTGCAAAGAATCTATATACTCCATATGAAATTACGTAACGTTCTGATTGATTCTTTTTAAAACATAATACAAATACAATAAATGATATAAGTAAATATATAGCTTCTATTAATTGTGTAGGATAAATATTACCTCTATCAATACCATTTCTTAAATAAGGTACTGTTAACCATTCCATCCATTCTACTGTTGCATGTTTTCCATAACAACATCCAGCATACCAACAACCAATTCTACCGAATACATGAGCTATTAATATACCCATTACTACTTGATCCATATAATATAGACCATGTTTATAATATTTTTTAAAGAAAAATGGAAATGTTAATAGGAAGAATATCATTGCTGATAGTACGCCACCTTCAAAAGTTATTCCTGTCCAACTAAATGAAAATGGTTGTCCAACTTGTGCTCCACGGGCAAGCCAACTCCATATTGATTGGAAGAAAGCTGCTCCGATATATGCAACAGCACCAGATGCTAATCCGTGATATGTGAATAAATCTAATTCTTTTTCTGTAGCCCCTAGTTTTGCCATTCTTCTTAAGTAGAATAACGCTAGAATAATTACTCCAATTGAAAGCATTATTCCATACATATGATCTTCTAATTCATAATTTTGAAAATATGATGTAATATCATCAATTATTTTTTGCATAATTTATAAATCTCCTATATGCAATATTTTATCAAAATAATGATCTATATTCAATTATTTTTTCTTATACACTATTTACTAAAATGGAAAATAAGTGATTATTTTTGTATAATATAAATAATTAGGAGCAAAAATATGAGCAAACAAATAGATGATATAAAAAAATATATTAATATTCAATATAAAACATTATGTATATTTAGATTATTATCTTTATATAATCTAACAGAAGATGAATTATTATGTTTAGATTCAATTATTACACTTGTAAAAAATATAAATGAAAATGCTCCAAAAGCAGTATGGGATACTCTTATATGTAATAAACTTGTAAATGATTATTATACATTACAAGATTTAATACTTGAATTTAAAGATAGTGTTTATCCTAAATTTACTTTAACAGCACTTTCTTTTATTGAAACAAAGAAAATGGAACAAATAGATGAATATTATTCATATAAAAAGTCCTTAAAGAAAAAAACATCTAAACCAGTTCTTTGTGAATATATGTTAGAAATAGCTAAAAATATAAAAAATGATGTTTATAAAAATACTATAATAGAAAAATTAGATAATATTTGTTTATCTGAGGATGATTTAGATGATATTATGGGTATTTTCAAAACTTATATAAAAGAAACTGATGATTTTAGTTTTAATAAAGAATATGAATATTTAGGTTTCTTATATTTTGATTATTTATCAACTGATGTTATATGTTTTTAGATTTATTTAATGATTTAGTTAATGTCTTACATCATAATGCATACTTGAATGTAACAGTTGATGAGAGATTACAAAAAAGTAATTATGATGATCATGAAAAAAGATTATATACTAAAATAATATATGGAGTTGTTGAAAAGAAATTATATATTGATTATGAATTATCTACATATACATCTGGTAAAAGAGTAAAACCTTTATTTAAAAATGCGTTAAGATGTGGTATATATTCAATCATATTTCTTAATTTAAAAGATTATTATATAGTTAATGAAATAGTTAAAATAATTAAAGATATTGATTTTAACGCATCTAAATTTGTTAATTGGGTTTTAAGATCGTTTATAAGAGATGGTATAAAAGAGGTAAAAGGTAATAATATTGATAAATTATCTATTAATTTATCTATACCTTTAGATATTGTTAATTTATTATATGAACAATATAATAATAAAATAATAGATTTCTATACTATTGATGAAGTATATAATTCATATAGAATATGTCATATAGATAAAAATAAAGAAGTTGTATTATTATTTTTAAAAGATAATAATATAAATTATGAATTAGATAATAATATATTATATACTAAAGAATCACTTATTAATACAACTATTTTTCAAGAAGGATTAATTATATCTCAAGATAAATCATCAACTATTCCTTCTATTATGATAGACCCAAAAGAAGATGAATTAATTCTAGATGCATGTAGTGCACCTGGTGGTAAAAGTTTATATATGGCTGAATTATCTAATGATAAATCATATATATATGCTTGTGATATCTATGAAGAAAAACTTAATAAGATAAAGTTTAATAAAGATAAGTTAGGATTTAAATCAATTAACACATTTATTGCCGATGCAGCAACATATAATTATAATATGTTGTTTGATAAGATTTTATTAGATGTACCATGTAGTGGTCTTGGTACTATTAACCATAAACCTGACTTAAAATATAATATTTCTATAAATGATATTAATGATATTATTATTTTACAAAGGAAAATATTAATTAATACATCAAAATATTTAAAAAAAGGTGGAGTATTAGTATATAGTACTTGTACTATAAATAAATATGAAAATGAATATCAAATAGATTCATTTTTAAAAGAAAATAATAATTTTACTAAAGTTTGTGAGCAAATTATATATCCTTCAAATAAATCAGATGGATTTTATATATGTAAACTTATAAAGGAATAAGTATGGTGAATATTTTTAATTTAACACTTAATGAATTAGAACAATATTTATTATCTATAAATGAAAAGAAGTTTCATGCTACTCAAATATTTGAATGGTTATATAGAATAAGAGTAACATCTTTTTCTGATATGACAAATTTATCTAAATCATTAATTGAAAAATTAGAAAATAATTTTTATATAAAACTTTTAGATATTGAAACTATTCAAGAATCAAGTGATGGAACTAAGAAATTTTTGTTTAAATTAGATGATGGATCTTTTATTGAATCTGTTTTAATGAAATTTAATTATGGAAATAGTATTTGTGTATCTAGTGAAATAGGTTGTAATATGGGATGTGTTTTCTGCGCATCAGGTAAAATGGGATGTGTTAGAAAACTATCTTTAGAAGAAATGGTTTTACAAGTTGTAACAGCTCAACATATTTTAGATAAAACTAATGAAAGAATTTCTAATATTGTTGTAATGGGTATAGGAGAACCTTTTGATAATTATGATACTTTAATTAAATTCTTAAATGTAGTAAATTATGCAAAAGGATTAGAAATAGGATCTCGTCATATAACTGTTTCTACTTGTGGTATAGTACCTAAAATAAAAGAATTTGCTGACTTTCCATTACAGATAAATCTTGCAGTTAGTTTACATGCTCCAAATAATGAATTAAGATCTAAATTAATGAAGATTAATAAAGCTTATCCTATAGAAGAATTGATAGATGCATTAAAATATTACTTTGATAAAACATCTAGAAGAATTACTTTTGAATATATCTTAATTAAAGGTATTAATGATTCAATTGATAATGCTAAAGAACTTTCTAAATTAATAAAAGGATTAAATGCTTATGTTAATTTAATACCATATAATCCAGTTAGTGAAGATATATTTGAAACAACACCTCATGAAAAGGCTGAAAAATTCTTTAAAGTATTATATGATGAAGGCATAAATGCAACACTACGTGTTAAACATGGTGATGATATTGATGCTGCATGTGGACAGTTAAGAGCTAAACATATGAAAGAGGTAAATAATGCCTAAAGCAATAATTACTTCCTTTATAGCAGGAACATATACTATATCTGATATTAATACTAATAATATCTATATATCAAAACCTCGTGGTGTATTAAAAATTAAATCAATAATTCCAAAAGTTGGCGATATTATTGAATATTCATTACTGGATGATAATAACGCAATAATAGAAAAAGTATATAATAGAAGAAATGACCTTATTAGACCAAATATATCTAATGTAGATCAAGTATGTATAGTTTTTAGTGTTAAAGAACCTTTATTAAATTTAAATCTATTAGATAAATTCTTAGTAACATTAGAATTTAATAATATTAAACCTATTATTATATTTTCTAAAATGGATTTATTAAATAAAGAAGAATTAGATTATAATAATCAAATTATTGATTATTATAATAATATTGGTTATACAACTATTAAAACCTCTAAACTTGATTCATCAATAAAAGAATTAATCCCTCTTTTAAATAACAAAATAACTGTATTTACAGGACAAAGTGGGGTTGGAAAGAGCAGTATCTTAAATATATTAGATCCTACTTTAAACTTAGATACAAATGAAATATCTATTTCATTATCTAGAGGCAAACATACTACTACGTCTGTTACTTTATATAAGATATTTGATGGATATGTAGCTGATACTCCAGGATTTGGAACTATAAGTTTTAATGATATTGATGAATTATCATTATCTCAAAATTTTGTTGAATTTTTTAAAGTAAGCAATATGTGTAAATATAAACCATGCTTACATATCAATGAACCATTTTGTATGGTTAAAGATGAAGTAAATAAAAATCATATCTTGAAATCAAGATATGATAATTATAAATTGTTTATTGAAGAAATAAAAAAATCTAAAAATAAATATTAATAATAGGAGTAATTATGATTATTGCACCTTCAATTTTAAATGCTGATCCAAATAAATTAGAAGAATTATTAAATGAATTAGAAAAAATAGGAATAATATATCTTCATTTAGATATTATGGATGGTAAATTTGTATCAAATACAACAAGAAGTTATGATTTACAAAAAGAAATAGCTCATCATAATTTTGTATTTGATACTCATCTAATGGTTGAATCTCCGCAAGATGTATATAGAGAATTTTATAAAGCAGGATCGGATATTATTACTTTTCACTTTGAAGCAGTTAAAGATCCACATAAAATGATTCAAAAGATTCATTCTATGGGAGCTAAATGTGGAATATCAATTAAACCAAATACTGATGTATCTGTTTTAAAACCATACTTACATTTAGTAGATCAAATATTAATTATGAGTGTTGAACCAGGATTTGGTGGTCAAAAATTTATAGAATCGGCATTAGATAAAGTAGAATACTTAGATAATTTAAGAGCAGAATCACTTGATTTTGATTATCAAATTGAAGTTGATGGCGGAATAAATAAAGATATCGCATATAAATTATATAAAGCTGGTTGTGATATAGTTGTTATGGGTACTTCTTTTATTAATGAAAATAATAAAATAAATATAATTAATACTATATCAAACTTTAAATAGCATAATCAATCTATTTTTAACGAATAGATTGATTTTTTTTTTTTTTTGATAAAATTAAAACAAATTCTTTAATAAAGGATATATGTATATGAATAATTTTGAAAAATTTTTTAGTTTTTTTACTATAAATTGTGAACAATCAGATATTCCTACATTATTTGGTTGGTTTCACATTATGTTTATTTTAATTGTTTTAGGTATTACATTATTTTTATATATTTTCAAAAAGAATGCAAATGAAAAATTCTATCGATTAACTGTATTTATTTGGTGGATTATAATGTTTTCTCTTGAAATCATTAAACAAATTTCAAGATCAATGGAAATTGTTAATGATCAAGTTGTTTGGAAATATTTATGGTATTCATTTCCATTCCAATTATGTTCTATGCCATTATATTTATTCCCTTTTATTGTATTCTTAAAGGACTCTAAATTTAGGGATTCATTAGTAAGTTTTTGTTGTTTCTTTGCGATGTTTGGCGGTATAACTGTTTTTGCATATCCTGGACAAGTATTTGTTAGAAATGTATTTTTAGACATTCAAACTATGATTCATCATGGTGGTCAAATAATAGTTGGAATATATTCATTAGTATATTATAAAGATAGAATTAACTTTAATTATTTTATTAAAGGAACAATTGTATTTATTGTTACTTGTTTAATCGCTTTTGCATTAAATGAAATTGTATATAATGCTAATGTTTTATCAGCCGATGATCAATTCAATATGTTCTATATAAGTAGACATTTTGGATGTTCCTTACCTTTAGTTGGTATGTTATTCCCGTTATTAAAAGCAGGAGAATCTGTTGTTGGATATATTATATTCTTATTAATTTATATATTGGGATTTACTTTAATAGGATTTATTGTATTTGAATTATCAAATATAAAGAAAAATAAAACATGTTAAAAATAATTAAAAATACAGATAAGATAATTTATTTTATCTTATCTGTATTATTTTTCACTTGGGTTTTATTTATTGATGATGGATTATATTTTGTTAAAAAAGTTAGTACAATTTCTTTTTTCTTAATAAGTTCTATCTATTTTAGTAAAAAAAATAAAAAACCTTTTTATTTTGTTATTGCAGGCTTATTTACTCTTATATCAGATACATTCTTAGTTGATATTGATAATAGAACTGAAACTACACAAATTATTGCAATGATATCTTTTAATATTGTTCAGATAATGTATATGATTTTAATAAATAAATTTGAATCTAAGTATAAAATGTTTAATATGTTAAGACTAATATTGTCAATCTTATTAGTAATTGTCTCTGCAATAGTTTTAAATGATAGTTTTAGCTTATTAATCGGAATAAGTGGAATATATATTGTCAATCTTATTATAAACGTTATAACAAGTATAAATAATAGATTAAATCTTAAGCTTTTATGGATAGGTCTATTATCATTTCTTTGTTGTGACATATATACATTAATAACATATGCGATGGAAACCCATATTCTTGGTTTAGATACTAATAATATATTTTTCAGAATTATGTATAAATTTGATGTTATATGGTTCTTTTATATAATTGCACAGTTTATTATTGTTCTATCTATTAATTATTATGATAATAAAGAAATCAATAATATAAATTAAAAAGTAGGTATTCATTTGAATACCTACATTTTATTTTATTAAGCTCTTTCTACTGAACCGTTCTTAGCCATTGTTCTTAAAGCACGTGCAGATACATATACTCTAACAACTCTGCCATCTTCATCTTTAATTCTAACTTTTTGTAAATTAGCTTTCCAAGTACGACGTGTTGCTTGTAAAGAATGTGAACGATTGTTTCCAGTTACAGTACCAAGACCAGTTACATAACATCTTCTTGCCATAAAAGAAACCTCCGATAATTATTATTTTAACCTTTTTTATTATATCAAATACATATTATTGGTGCAAGTATTTTGAATTAGTCTATAAGTAATATATTGCTTGAAAAAAGGGTATAAATTAGGTATAATATTTAAGTATTGGTGAAAATCTAATACATATAAAATAGATTATTTAAAAAAGAAAGGTTTTTTATATATATGTCAACATTAAGAATCAACGGAGAATTATATAAGAATCTCGTAACAAGTGGCGCAAAGAACTTAAGAGCTAATTATAAATATATTGATTCGTTAAATGTATTCCCTGTACCAGATGGTGATACTGGTACTAACATGCGTATGACTATTGAAGCTGGTGTTCAAGCTATTGCTAATGAAACAGTTTTTAGTGTGTCTGAGATGAGTAAACTTGCATCTCGCGGTATGTTAATGGGTGCTCGTGGTAATTCCGGAGTTATTTTATCACAATTTTTTAGAGGAATTTATAAAGGATTTGGTGAACTTGCTGAAGGAACAGTTGTTGATTTTGCAAAAGCATTTCAATCTGGTGTAACACAAGCTTATCATGCTGTATTAAAACCAGTTGAAGGAACTATTTTAACTGTTGCAAGAGAATCTTGTGAAAAAGCTTTTAAAACATTAAAGTCAAAAGATTCTTTAGAAGATTATTTTAATAAATTAATTTCTGAAGCAAAATTATCTTTAGATAGAACACCTGAATTATTGCCTGTATTAAAAGAAGCAGGTGTAGTAGATTCTGGTGGTGCAGGTTTAATTTGTGTATTCGAAGGTATGCAAAAATACTTAAATGGTGAAGAAATATTAGTAAATGATGACAATGTTCAAAATGTTGCAGTAGTTGATAGATCTTCATTTAATGCACATAGTACATTAGAATATGGTTATTGTACAGAATTTATTTTACAATTACAATATTCAAAAGTAGATATTCCTACATTTAATGTTAAAACTATTTCTGATTGGTTAGAAACTATTGGTAATAGCATTGTTGCTTTACAAGATGAAGATATAGTTAAAGTACATGTACATACAATGGATCCAGGACTTGTTCTTTCTCATTGTAGAGAATATGGTGAATATATCACTATAAAAATTGAAAATATGCAAGTTTCACATAATGAAGGTTCAATTGTTGAATCAGTTACAACTGATCCAAACAATCAATGTAATTGTCCACAATGTGTTGCACTTCGTGAACAACAAGAAAAGAAGAAATTTGCGTTAGTAGCAGTTGCATCAGGTGATGGACTTGTAAATACATTTAAAGAATTAGGCGTTGATTATATTGTTTCTGGTGGACAAAGTATGAATCCATCAGCTGAAGACTTTGTAAAAGGTTTCGATCAAATCAATGCTGAAAACATTATTGTTTTCCCTAATAACTCTAATATTGTAATGGCAGCTGAACAAGCAGCTAAATATTATAATGGTCCAGCTAAAGTATATGTTGCACCATCAAAAACTCTTGCTCAAGGATATTCTTCTTTAGTTATGCTTGATTTAAGTAGTGAAGATCCAGATACTATATTAGCTGGTATTAAAAAAACTATTGATAATGTTACAACAGGACTTATAACTTATTCAATTCGTGATACTGAATTTGAAGATGTAGTTATTAAGAAAGATGATTTTATTGGTATAAAGAATGGTAAAATTGTAGTTTCTTATGCTGCAAGAATAGAAGCTGTTAAAGCTCTATTAGAAAAAACTGATATTGACGAAAAAGAAATTATCACAATTATTTATGGTGCTGATGTAACTCTTGATGAAGTAAATGAAGTCAAAGCATTTATTGAAGATAATTATTCAGTAGAAATTGATGTCATTGAAGGAAAACAAGACGTATACTCATATATTTTCTCAATTGAGTAATAATTAAAGAGCACATAATGTGCTCTTTTTAAAAAATAATGATGGGAGGCTTTATTATGGATTTAAATAAAGTCTATTTGGAAAATGAAGATTATATCTTACCAAGATACCAAACACTTCTTAAAAAAAAAGGAATAGAAACTATTAATGATTTACTATATAATTTTCCTATTAAATATGAAGACTATATAGTATCAAGTATTAATAATGCTAAACTTGATGAAATAATTACTTTAGAAGGAACTGTATCTAGTAAAGTAGTAGTAAATTATTTAAAAACTAAACTATCAACTGTTGTATTTAATATGGAAGTTGATGGTAGAATAATACGTTGTACTATATTTAACAGAGTATATTTGAAATCTAAAATTAATTATGGATCTGTTTTAAGAGTACAAGGGCATTTTTATCAAAATTTAAATTCATTTACTGTTAATAATATAATGATATGTGATGAATTGAATCGAAATATTGTACCTATATATCATATAAAAGATATTGCGTTAGATAAATATCTTGCGATAGTAGAAAAAGCATATAGAAGATATAAATCATTTTTAGTAGAAACTCTTCCATCAGATTTAAAAAATAAACATGATTTATGTGGAATAACTGATGCAGTTAAATATTTACATTTTTCAGATAATTATGATGATATTAATAAAGCTTTAAAAAGAATTAAATATGAAGAATTATTAAATTATCAATTATCTATGAGATATGCTCATTATAAAAGAAAACAAGATACATCTTGTCCTGTAATTAATTATAATGAAGATTATTTATCTAAATTAACTAGTATTATTCCATATGAATTAACATTAGATCAAAAAAATGCTATTAATGATATTTTAACTGATTTAAAAGCAACTTATTCTATGAATAGATTATTACAAGGTGAAGTAGGATCTGGTAAAACAATTATAGCTTGTTTTGCGTTACTTGCTTGTTGCTCTGGAGGATTTCAGGGTGTATTAATGTGCCCTACAGAAATATTATCTCAACAACACTATGAATCACTTACTAATTTATTTAAGGATTTTAAAGATATTCATATAGAATTATTAACAGGATCTACTCCTCAAACAAAAAGATCTAAGATATTAGAAGAAATTAAAGATGGTAGTGTTAATATTGTAATTGGAACACATGCTTTATTCCAAAGCGATGTTGAATACGCAAAACTTGGTCTTGTTGTTACTGATGAGGAACATCGCTTTGGTGTTCATCAAAGAGTATTAATAAAAAATAAAGGTACATATGTTAATTATTTAAAGATGTCAGCTACACCAATTCCAAGAACTCTTGCTATATCAGCATATGGAGATATGGATATATCTGTTATTAAAACAATGCCTTTAAATAGAAAACAAGTAATAACTAAAGTAATAGATGAATCTCATAAACAAGATGTTATAGATCACATGAAGAAAGAATTAGATTTACATCATCAAATATATGTTGTAACACCTTTAATTGAAGAATCTGATTCTATTGATACAGCTAATGCTGAAGAAACTTATGAAAAGATGATTAATTATTTTAAAGGAATAGCAAGTGTAGGTTTAATACATGGAAAGCTTCCTTCAGAAGAAAAAGAATCTATCATGCAAGATTTCTTAAATAATAAGATTCAAATATTAGTTGCTACTTCAGTAATTGAAGTAGGTGTTAATGTAAAAAATGCTACTACTATTGTTATACTTGGAGCTGAACGTTTTGGCGTTGCAACTCTTCATCAATTACGTGGTAGAGTTATGCGTAGTAGTGAAGTACCATATTGTTTTTTAATACCATATAATTTAACTGATAACGCAAAAGAACGTCTAAATATGGTAGAAAATATATCGGATGGATTTGAACTTGCAGAGTATGACTTATTAAATAGAGGACCAGGAGAATTCTTTGGAGAAAAACAAGCAGGATCAATGAATTTTAAATATGCAGATTTATTAATAGATAAAGATTTATTACATACTGCATTAGAAGATTCTTCTATTATTCTTAATTCTAGTGATTTATTTAATAATCCAGAATATGAATTTTTACTTAATACTTGTCTTACAAATTATGAAATGAAATTGACAAAGATTGATTAATGGTGATTAATATGAATAAAAATATTCATTTAAATATTAATTTATTAGATACCATACTATCTAATTATGATTTACATACTAATAATTATAATAACTATCTGCTTGCATTTACACATTCTACTTATGCAAATGAACACAATTTAGTTAGCAATGAAAGAATTGAATTTTTAGGTGATGCATTACTTGGAATGTGTGTTGCTGAATATATATATAACACATTCCCTAATATGACAGAAGGGTTGATGACTAAATTAAGAATGACATATGTTTGTGAAGAAGCAAACCATAACTATGCAAAGCGTTTAAAGCTAGATGAAATGTTACTATTAGGGGTAGGAGAAGAACAAACTGGTGGAAGATTAAAAAAAGCAGTTATAGCTGATACATTTGAATGTTTTTTAGGTGCAACATATCTTACTTTTGGATATGAAGCAGTAAAAAAAGTATTATCAAATATAGTTTTTCCTGATATATTAGAAACAGATAATATAATGTTTGTTGATTATAAATCTAAATTGCAAGAGTATATTCAAGCTGATAACCAAAATACTGTTGAATATGTATTAATAAAAGAAGAAGGAAAACCTAATGAAAAAGTATTTACCATTGCAGTTAAACTAGATGGTGTAACACTTGGAATAGGAACTGGAACTTCTAAAAAGAATGCTGGTCAAGAAGCAGCAAAAGATGCTTTATCAAAGATGGTTAAATAATGGAATATATTGATTTATATAATGAAGATAGAATACCTTTAAATAAAAAGGTAATAAGATATACTCCTTTAGAAAAAGGAGAATATCGTTTAGTAGTTCATTTAGTTATATTTAATTCTAAAGGTGAAATATTAATACAAAAAAGATCACCTAATAAATTTCATTGGCCAAATCTATGGGATATAACTGTTGGTGGTCAAGTATCAAGCGGAGAAAATACTAAACAAGCAATCCAAAGAGAATTGTTTGAAGAATTATCTATTAATAAAGATTTTTCTAATATAAGACCAATATTCACTTTTAATTTTAATCAAGGATTTGATGATATATTTCTTTATCAAGAAGATTATGACTTGTCTCAATTAGTGTTACAACAAGAAGAAGTTGTAGAAGTAAAATATGCATCGGTTGATGAAATTATGACTTTAATAAATAATAAAGAATTTGTACAGTATACAAAAGAATATTTAGAACTCTTGAAATCAACACTATCTGATAAAAGTATATATGATGAATAATAATTTATAGATATTAAAAAAAGTTGTCCATAGGACAACTTTTTTTATAATTGTAATATTTTAATTTCAAAGTCTTCTAAATCAATATATATAAACTTATTAATAAACATATCATATTTATTTAAAAAATATTTTATTGCAAGTTCCATTTGTAATGATGATATTATTGCAACACTATGCGCTTGAGTATGTAGTTTTGTTTCTTCTTTATTTTTGTATAGTTTTTCTATAGATTTAGAGTTTGGTAATGATAAACATATATTACCAAAATTATCTCCAATTGAACCATGAACAATAGGAATATTTTTTTGTGAACATACTTTTTCTAATAATAATCTTGTTTTAATATTATCTAAACAATCAAATACTAAATCACAATCATTAATTATATTTGTATTTTGTTCATTAAAGAATTCTTTTATTGCAATTACTTCTGAATTTGATATTTTTTTAATTTTATTATAATAATTATCAACTTTAAAAGTATCTAGCGTATCGGAAGTACATAATAGCTGGCGGTTCATATTAGATTCAGTAAATTTATCGGCATCAATTAAAATAATTTTTTTAAAGTTTAGTCGAGCAGCATACTCAGCTACAAAACCACCTAAACCTCCAAGGCCTATTATTGCAATAGTTTTTTCTTCTACTATCATCTTATCCTCCACTTGAAGGAGAAAGTAACATTACGATATCGCCGTCATTTAATTTTGTATTAAACATCTTTAAATCAGATATATTAATATCATTAACATATATTAAATAATTTTTCATATCTTTATATTTAACATTAATAGTTTTTGCCATTTGTGTTAATAAATCTTTTATTGAACCAGCATTTATTTCTAATTCTTTTTGATTAAATTTTACACGAGCAATACCATATAATAATACTTTAACCATAATTATTTAATAATTTTTAATTTCTTTAATATTTTATCAGTTGGAATACCATTTTTATCCCAGCTTCTTACTTTATAATATTGTTTCTTAAGTAAATCTAGTGGAACTTTAGAATCTTTATTAGTTGATATTTGTAATTCTTCTGTTAATCTTGCAGGAAGTACATCATCTTTACTAGATACTCCTAGTTTAACATCAATTAATCTTTCTAAGTTATATCCACGTTCACCTATTTGTAAGAATTTACCCATATCCATATACATTCCAGTAGCAAATTTTAAGCCTTTAGTATGTGGTAGCATATGTGGTAAGTTAATACAAGCTATACGAGGATTCTTAAGTAATAATGATACAACCCCACCAAATGAACAAAATACCTTATTTACAGTTCTTGTAATCCAACTATTAGGTTTACTAATTAAAATATTAGGGAAGAATGCATATGTAGTAAATAAACAGTTACCACCTGCAGAACATGCTTCCATTAAATCTTGGAACATCATACAGAATGCTGCTTTTCCTTTTGGAGTATATGGATTAACAGATAATCCTAGACCTTCTAGTACTACTAAGTATCCACCATTTAAATGACATCCACCACGGTTTGCGACAGCATATCCTAAACCTTGTCCTACAGCACCACGTGGTTCATAAGCTGCTAGTTCCATTCCTTTAGCATTCATAGCGAATTCTTTTCCACCATATTTTTCTGCTAAACGTTTAGATCCTTCTGCAAGTTCATTACCAATACCTTTACGATGTGCTATATCATCTAAAATAGATGCAATATTATCTATTTTTCCAAATTCTAATCCGTTTTTCCATAATCCTTTTTCATTAGCTTCCATAGCATATGAAATTGTATTACCACAAGAAATAGTATCTAGACCTAAATCATCCATATAATAGTTCCAATCAAGTATTGATTGCATATCATTATTTAAAATATTTGGGCCAAATAATCCTACTGTTTCTACTTCTGGTCCTTTTACTACTTTTTTATCAACAGTAACCATTCTTGCACATCTAATTGGACATGATGTACATCCTGAATTTCTAACTAAGTATTTATCTCTTAAAGTTTCACCTGATACATCATCAAATTTTTCATATTTACCTTTAGAATAGTTCTTTGTAGCAAGTAAATTCTTAGTTTGCATTGGTGTAACAAGTGATGCAGTTCCAAGCTCTGGTAATATTTGACCAGTAGTTGGATGTGTTGTTAAACGTTTAGTCCATAATTCGTTATTTTTATGGAATTTTTTAGGATTGTAAACTTCAGGAGATTTTAATCCATAAGCAACTAAGCCTTTTAAGTTTTTAGAGCCAAATACTGCTCCAACGCCGCCTCTTCCAGCTGCTCTTTCACCAGAAACAACACATGCATATCTGACTAAGTTTTCTCCTGCTGGTCCAATAACAAATTTAGATCCTTTATCAGGAATTGCTTCTTGAACTTCTTGAGTTTTCATACCCCAATATTCAGTAGCATCTTTGAACTTAACACCAGTGTTATCAATTACAAGATATGTTTTTTCTTTTGCTTTACCAGTAATGATTACTGCATCATAACCAGCTCTTTTTAAATCTAAACCAAAATTACCACCACAGTTTGAAGAAGTATAATATCCAGTAAGTGGTGAAATAGTAGATGTATTAAAACGAGATGAGCATGGTGCACCAACTGCATTAAGTGGACCAGTTGTAATAATTATAATATTTTCTTCACATAATGGATCAATTTTACCTGGAAAATTATCATACATTATTTTAGAAGCTAAAATTTTTCCACCTAAGTATAAATTTCTATCTTCATCTGTAATATTATAATCAGTTACTTCTTGTGTAGTTAAATTAATTTTAATAGCTTTTCCTGTATATGATTTATATTTTGAACTCATATTAATCACCTATTTCTTATAATTAACATTAATGCACTTTTTAGGGCATTTCTTAGCACATAAACCACATTTAATACATTTATCTTCTAATATTTTATGTTGAACTTTTACACTTCCTTCAATAGCATTAGCAGGACAGTTCTTAGAACATAAAGTACATCCAACACAGTCTGTACCAATCTCAATAGAATCTATTTCTAAATTATCTTTATCTTTAGAAATAAATCCGCCAATACAACTTTTATAACATAGACCACATTGTTTACATACATTTTGATCTATCTCATAAAATTTTTCATTTACATGATGAATTATTGCACCAAAGGGGCATACATATGCACAGTAGCCACAGTCAGCACATTTCACGGAGTCTATTTTATACATATATTTTTTCTCCTTTTACAATATAATAATATCAAATAATCATGGTGTTTTCTATGTTTTATATAAACAAAAAAAGAAGAGAATTTTCTCTTCTTTAATTCAAAACAGATTTAGAAATATAATAAATATCTGAGTTTTTAATAAGTGAACTTGAATTGTAATAATTTAAAGTACTAAAATCATAGAATTTATTTGTATAACAAAATACATTTCTATTAGTATGTCCAGTTTTATTAAAGTGGTAATATAAAACTTTATCATTAATGTTAGTATTACTTGAAAGCTTATATTTACTACTTACATTTAATCCACCAGTTTCATGATCAGCTGTAACAATAATGAATGTATCATCAGATACTATATTATTAAGATAATTAATTGTATTATTTAAACTTTGTATTGCTTTTAACATATTAGAAAAATCATTATTATGTGAATATTTATCTATATATGCTTGTTCAATCATTAAACAATAACCATTTTCATTCTTATTTAAAATATTAATCGATACTTCAACCATTTCCTTTAAAGATACATTTCCATTTGATTCCTCAACAATTGGTTGATATATAAGTTTATTAGTATTTGATAAATCTACATTATTAACATCTGTATAATAAGAATATCCGTTATTAATAAAAGTATCTTTATAATTATTTGTAGTATCTGAATAATTACTAATTAAGATATCAACATTAGAAGTAGCAATACCAGTTAATATTTCATCAGTATTTCCCCTGCTGATACTATGCGATGAAAAAGCAGCTGGTGTTGCACCATAAAGAGTATCTGTTGTAACAATACCAGTAGATTTTTCTAATGATTTAGCGTAGTCTAGAATAGTACTAACATCGTTTCCATTTTTATCTTTACCAATATATCCATTATGTGTTACTACTCCCGTTGCAAGTGCTGTACCACTTGCGGCACTATCTGTCGTATGAATAATAAATATACCATTATCTCCAAATGAACTAGTATTAGATTCACATTTATTCCAAGATGTAAAACAAATATCTTCGTTAGTGGATTCTTGTAAAGCTTCTATATGGTTTTTACCCATACCATCTCCAATGATAATAATTAAATTTTTATAACTTTGTATTGATTCTTGTTCATTATTATTACAATTACATGATATTGTAGTTAAAAATATAAGTGATAATAATAAAATTTTTTTAATAATATTCATTTTAATATACCTTTATCTAATTTTAATATAAAAAAATAAATATATAAAATATTTTAATTAAATATATTTTATAATAATCCTTATATAATAATATCGGAAATAATCTATTATTTGATATAATATATAATATAAAGAAAAATAAAAAATGATAGGAGTTATTAATATGAATTATAATGTATGCATAATAACAATATCTGATAAAGGTTCTATTGGCGAAAGAGTAGATCTATCTAAGCCTGAAATAGAAAAAGTATTAAATAATTATTCATTTGATGTAATTTATTATAATATTATTCCTGATGAACTTGACTTAATTGTAAATGAATTAAATAAATGTGTTAAGATGAAAGCTAATTTAATACTAACTACTGGTGGTACTGGTTTTGGAAAAAGAGATGTTACACCAGAAGCAACAAAAGAAGTAATTGAAAAAGAAGCACCGGGAATAACTGAATATATGAGATTGAAATCATGTGAATTTACAAATAGAGCTATTTTATCAAGAGCAATATGTGGTATTAAAGATGATTCTGTTATATTAAATTTACCCGGATCTCCTAAAGCTTGTAAGGAAAACTTAGAATTTGTTATTGAACCATTATTACATGGTATAGATACTTTAATAGGTATATCAAGAGAGTGTGCTAGAAAATAATGTTAAATTGTGTATCTTTAAAAACAAGTAAAGATTTAATAAAAGAAAATTATTCTTTTTTAAACACAGAAATCATTAATATATGTGATTCAATTAATCGTATTATAGCTATAGATGTATATTCTGATAGTAATTATCCATCTTTTAATAGATCAACAGTTGATGGATATGCAGTTGTAGCATCAAAAACATATGGTTCTAGTCAAGCAGTTCCTGTTATTTTTAAATGTGTTAATGATATAAATATTGGTGTTTATGATAATAACAATTATTCTAATGATGATTGCATATATGTTCCAACAGGAGGAATGGTTAAAGAACCATTTAATGCTGTTGTAATGATTGAAAATACTAAAAGAGATAATGATGATGTTTTGGTATTTTCTAAAGTTACTAATAATGAAAACATTATTCAAATTGGAGAAGATATCAAAGAAAAGGAATTAGTTATTAGTAAAGGAACACTAATTACTACTAAGTATATAGGTTTACTTGCATCATTAGGTATTTCTAAAGTAAAAGTATATAAAAAATTCAATTATTCAATTATTTCAACTGGTGATGAAATAATACCTATAGATGAACAATTATCTAATGCATATATAAGAGATATTAATTCTTATACTATTGATTCAATGATTAAACCATTTGGTAAATTAATTAATAAATATTTAGTTAAAGATGATTATAAAAAGCTTGAAGAAATAATAACTAAATCTTTTAATGAATCAGATATTGTTTTTATTAGCGGAGGTTCATCTGTTGGTAATAAAGATTATACATTAAGAATAATTGATTCTATATGTGATAAAGTATTATTTCATGGAATATCAATTAAACCAGGAAAACCTACAATGGCTGGTGTAAAAGATAATAAATTAATAATTGGTTTGCCAGGTCATCCTATGGCTGCAATAATGTCTTTATCTTTAATATTTATTGATTCTATTAAAGAAGTATATAATGATAATAGTATTAATTATGTTTATGCTAAAACTAGTATTAATTTTCCATCAAATAGTGGAAAAACTACTATTATGCCTATCAAGCTTGAAACTATCAATGGGGAATTACTAGCAACTCCAATATTTTATAAGTCTGGTTTAATAAATATTTTATCAAAGGCAGATGGTTTTACAGTAATAGATGAAAAAGTTGAAGGAATAAATAAGTCTGAATTAATTAAGGTTAGATTATTATGAGAAAAACGTATATTGATAATAATGATATTACTATATATGATAAGTATTTAGATTCATTAGGTGATATTTGTTGTAAAACTGAAGTCATCAAAACTATAGATTCTTTAAATAGAGTTACATCAAAATCTATTTATGCAACTAAATGTGATCCAATGTATAATGCTTCTGCAATGGATGGTATTCAAGTATTAAGTGAAAATACCTTATCTGCATCTAATGAAACACCTAAAGATTTAAAGTTAGGTATTGATTTTGAATATGTAAATACGGGTAATCCAATAAAAAAAGAATATAACTCAGTTATTATGATAGAGGATGTTTTAGTTATTGATGATGAAACTGTATCAATAATCAAACCTTCTTATCCATATCAAAATATTAGAGTTAAAGGTGAATCTATAGTAGAAGGAGAAATGATTCTTAAAAAAAATAGTAGAATCAGACCTCAAGATATTGGAGCAATTTATGCTTCGTGTTGTGATACTATAGAAGTATACAAAAAACCTGTTGTAGGAATAATTCCAACTGGTAATGAAATGGTTAATGATAAAAATGAGTTAAAAAATGGTAAACTCATGGAGTCTAATTCTAAAATGTTTAAAGCTTTAGTGGAATCTAACTATGGAATACCTTATATTTATGATATATGTATTGATGATAAAGAATTATTAAAAGAAATACTATTAAAAGCAGTTAATGAAAATGATTTAGTAATTATTAATGCGGGTTCTAGTGCAGGAACAAAAGATTATACAGTTGATATTATTGAAGAATTAGGAACTGTATTTGCTCATGGAATTGCAATAAAACCAGGTAAACCTACTATTCTAGGTATGATTAATAATAAACCAGTTATTGGCATACCTGGATATCCTGTATCTGCTTATTTAGTATTTGATCTATTTGTTAAACCAATTCTTTTACAAATGCAATGTATAAAAGATAATGATAGTCAATATTTAGAATGTATTCTTTCAAGAACTATCGTATCTTCATTAAAAAATGCTGAATACATAAGAATGAATATTGGTTATGTAAATGATAAGTTTATTGCAACTCCTCTTGAAAGAGGAGCTGCACAAATAATGTCATTAGTTAAAGCTGATGGATTATTATATGTAGATAGACTAAGTGAAGGATATAATGAAGGAGATTTAGTTAAAGTTAAATTAATTAAATCACTAGATGTAATTAAAAATAATTTATCTATAATTGGATCACATGATCTAGTAATAGATGTAATATCAGATACTTTAAATGTATCAAGTGCTCATGTTGGTTCAATGGGTGGTATATTTGCATTACTAAAAAATGAATGTCATATAGCACCAATCCATTTATTAGATACTAATACTGGTTTTTATAATATTTCATATATCAAAAAGTATTTTAAAAATCAAAAAATGGTTTTAATAAAAGGTGTAGGAAGAACTCAAGGTATTTTGTCTCAAAAAGGATTAAATATTAAAACAATTAAAGAAATATCTTGTAATAATATTCCTTTTGCAAATAGACAAGCAGGTTCTGGGACTAGAATCTTATTTGATTATTTATTAAATAAGGAAAATATAGATGTTGATACTATAAACGGCTATCAAAAAGAATACACTACTCATTTATCAGTTGGTGTTGCAATAGATAATGATACAGCTAAATGTGGTATAGGAATATCTAGTATATCTAGAATTTTAGATTTAGATTTTTATCCACTAGCTACAGAAGAATATGATTTTTTAACTACATATGAAAATTATAATGATAATAGAGTTCAAGAATTTATTAATGTTTTAAGAAGTGATGATTTTAAAAATAAAGTATTAGAATTAAAAGATTATACTATAGATAATTTAGGGAAAGTCGTATTTATAGATAATGATTGATAGTAATAATAGAAAAATTGATTATTTAAGAGTATCATTAACGGATCTTTGTAACTTAAAATGTAAATATTGTTCTTCTATAAAAGAAATTAAAGTTGATCATAATGATGTATTATCAATAGAAGAATATGTTAAGGTTATTAAATGTTTTAATAAATTAGGCATTACTAAAGTAAGATTAACAGGTGGAGAACCATTATTAAAAAAGGGTATAATTACACTTATTAAAGAATTATCTAATTTTATTGATAATATATCTCTTACAACAAATGGTATTTTATTAAATGATTATGCTATTTTTTTAAAGAATTCTGGTTTAAAATCATTAAATATTTCATTAGATACTCTTGATAAAGATAAGTATTATGATTTAACAAAAGGTGATATATCAAAAACAATTGAAGGCATTAATAAATCTTTTGAGTTAGGCTTTAATATCAAAATTAATGCAGTCCTACAAAAAGATATTAATGATTGTGAAGTATTAGATTTATTAAAATTTGCAAGTAATGTAAATGCTAAACTTAGATTTATTGAATTAATGCCTTTTAATAATAATATTGATTATTATAAAAAACATTATATATCATCAGAAGAAATTATAAAAAGATACAATTTAATATATAAATATACTGAAAATACTTGTGAATATTATGAATATAAAGATGGATCTTTAATAGGTTTTATTAGACCAATATCAAATAAATTTTGTTCATCATGTTCTAGAATAAGATTAACTTCATTTGGTGATGTAATTCCTTGTCTTCATAATAAAATATCTTATAACATTAAAGAATATATGTATGATGAAATATTACTTACAAATAAATTAAAAGAAATAATTTATAATAAGCCTAAGGATCATAATATTGATAAAGGTGTATATCAAGAAATAGATATGCAAAAAATTGGAGGATAATAATATGGATGAATTAACTCATTTTAATAAAGATGGATTATCTCATATGGTAGATGTTTCAAATAAAACAAATACAGAACGTATTGCAAAAGCCAAAGTTGAAATTCATATGAACAGTAATACTTTAAATAAAATTAAAGAAGGTACTATTGAAAAAGGAAATGTATTAGCAGTTAGTCAAGTTGCAGGTATTATGGCTTCTAAAAAAACACCAGAATTAATACCAATGTGTCATCAAATTCCATTAACATCTTCAGATATTTTCTTTGAATATAAAGATTATGGTATTGAAATTGAATCTATTGTAAAAACTAATTATATAACAGGAGTTGAAATGGATGCATTAGTAAGTGCATCTACAGCTGCACTTACTATATACGATATGGTTAAAGCAATAGATAAAACTATGAAAATAACTAATTTAAGGGTCACATATAAATGTGGTGGGAAAAGTGGAGAAGTATTTTATGATTAATGGTAAAGTATTATCAGTTAATATATCTGAAATTAAAGGTGTAATTAAACATCCTGTTGAATATGTTGAACTAAAAGAAGACTTTGGAATAATAGGTGATTCTCATAGTGGACCTGGAATTAGACAAGTATCTTTGTTATCAATAGAATCAATAAAGAAGTTTGAAGAATTAAAAGGTAATATTGATGGTCTTTGTGAAGGAAAGTTTGCAGAAAACATTACTACAGAAGGATTAACTCTTTACGAAATACCTGTAGGTACAAAATTAAAAATTGGGGAAACTATTCAAGAAGTATCACAAATAGGAAAAAAGTGTCATGCAGATCAAGGATGTGAAATAGCTAAACGTTTTGGAACTTGTTGTATGCCAAAAGAAGGAATATTTACAATAGTATTAAAAGGTGGAATAATAAAAGCCGGAGATTCTATTGAAATTCTAAATTAAAAGACGAAAGATTATTATAATCTTTCGTCTTATTTTTATTTAGAATATAATTCAATAAAATTCTTAAGTTCTATTGTTTTAGGATTATTTAATACATCTAAACAATTTCCTTTTTCAATAATTTTGCCATCTTTTAAGAAAATTACTCTATCAGATATTCGTTTAGCTTCAGATATTGAGTGTGTAATAATAATAAAAGTAATATGATTTTTTTTATTAATATCTTTTATTAATTCTTCTGCTTTCAGCATAGAATCTATATCCATAGCAGATGTTGGTTCATCTAATATAACATATTTTGTTGGATTAAGTAATATTCTAACTAATGCCATTTTGGATGTTTCACCACCTGATAGTTTAGAAGCATTACTTTTTCCTAAATCACTCATATTTAGAACTTTTAATAATTCTTTTGCTTTTACTAAGTCTTTTTTTCTATTTTTAGAATTGATTAAACAGTTATTTAATACTGATAAATTAAATCCAAAACTATTTTGTTCCATATAAGTTATATCTTTATTAGATATATTTTTATTAGAATCTGTTTTAATAACTCCAGATAATATTTTTCCTAATGTAGATTTTCCGGAACCATTAGAACCAATAATTGAATAGATTAATCCTTCTTGAAATTCAATGTTATCAATGTTTAGAACTTGATTGTTTTTATAGGTTTTGATTAAGTTTTTAAATATCATAATCGGAACCTCTTGAAATTAATGAAACAATTACATTTATTACTAAAGAAATTGTTAATAATACTAATCCTAAAGCAAATGCATATGAGAAATATCCCATTTGAGTATACTGCATTATTGCAGTAGTCATAACGTTAGTTTCCCATTGAATTGCGCCACCAACTATTGAAATAGCACCAACTTCAGCCATTGATCTAGCAAGTCCTAAAAGATATGTGGTAATTAATTGATATTTTAATTCATTTATTATTAATAATAATGTTTTAATAAAAGGGATTTTTAATCCTATAGTAGTGTTTTTAATTTTTGGCCCGATTGTTGAAACAAAAGATTCTATTGTTGCAATTAATACAGGAGTTATTAATAAAACTTGAGCAATAACCATACCATTAACAGTATATAGAAGTTTTAAATGTCTTAATGGACCAACACCAGAAAATAATAGATAACATACAAGCCCACATACTACAGGTGGAATACCTGTTAATGTTCTATTTAGAACTATTATTATTTTTTTGCCTTTAAAATTAAATATACCTAATAGTATTCCAATTGGAATTGCTATTAATAATGATATTATAGAACTTTTTAAACACATTTGAAATGTAGTTTCTAATATGCTATTTAGTTCTGTATTACCACCATTGAAAATTAATTCTAAAGCTTTATTGATGCCTTCAACAATCATTTTAATTAAGCATGTTTAATTGTAATATTTGCAGGTGTTTTAGGTGCTGTATCACCATTAATGATAGTAAATAAAGATGCACCAAATGATTCTGTTCCATATGAAGCTATTAATTCTTTTGTAGAATCAGTCAATAACCAATAAATAAATGCATCAGCACCTTGTGTATTAACAGCTACATCTGAAACAGTTGAATAGTCTGCAGATGATTGCCATGTAGCATTTGGATTAATTGCAATAACTGTATATGTATTTTTTAATGAATCATCTTCTTCTTTAATGATTTCTAGATTTGAAGATGTATGATCTTTTTGATAAGTTAAATATGTTGCTTTATCAGATAAGATATAAGCATTTTGTTGATCAGCCATTGCTAAACAAGCCCCCATACCAGTACCTGCAGATTTATACCAACTTGTATAACTAGCAAATGAAGTAGCTTCTTTAGTAATTCCTAAACCGGATGGCCATAATTTTAATTCTGCTGAGTGAGTTCCGCTATTATCACCACGAGAAATAAAAGTTTTTGAATTAGTTGCAATAGCTTCAAAAGCAGCTTTTACATTGGCAGCATTTTTTATTTCAGTATTATTAGTTTTAGGACCAGCTAAAACAAAGTAATTATACATAAATGATAATCTTTCACTAGTAAATCCAGGTACAATTCTAGAATATAAATGTGAATCTCCTACAAATGTTTCTTCTTGAGCTTTAGCATGAACTAAAATTAAATCTGCATTACCAGCTTTAGCATTATTAATAGCTTTTCCTGTACCAGCTGAAGTAACTTGAACTTTATAACCATATGTAGCTTCAAATACAGGAATAATTGCAGCTAATAAACCGCTATCTTTAACAGAAGTAGTAGTTGAAATTCTAATAATGTTTTCAGTTTCTTCATCACCACCATCATCATTACAATTACATCCGGTAACCCCTACTACAATAAATAGTGCAATTAAGCACAACAAAAATTTAGATAATAATTTTTTCATAATTTTCCTCCTTTTCACAATGGAAGGTATAAACATTTCTATTTATGCCCCGGCATCATATCCATGAATTTCTTTTTAGGATAATGAGCTCGAATTCCAATAGATTTATTATCTATTTTTATTATATCATAGTAAAAAAAGGCATTCTTTATTTTTTATAATAAAAAAATAACTCAAAAAATTGAGTTATTTAAAATATTTTTCAAGTCTTTTTAATCCATCCATTACAACATTTTTAGGAGAAGTTAAACAAAACCTTCTAAACATTGCATTAGAATCAAAATTATCTCCAGCTTGATCTAATATATGACATTTGTTATATATAATATCTTGTAATTCTTCTTTAGTTTTACCTGTTTTACTAAAATCTACCCATAATATATATGATGCTTCAGGAAGAAAACAATGGACATTTTTAAAATTATTATTTATAAAATCAACAGATGTCTTTACTAAATCATCTAAATATAAGTTTAATTCGTTTAACCAAGGCTTCCCTTTAGTATATGCAGATATTACAGCTGTTAATCCAAAAGGAGTTGGAAGACATCTATAATCTTTGAATAATTCTTTTAATTTATCATTAAAGATAAAGAAGTTTGTCATAGCAAGTCCTGCTAGATTAAATGTTTTATTAACTGCTGTACATAATATTAAATTAGATTTATCCATAATACTTCCTGCTGAATAGAATTCATTATTAAATCTAATTAAATCTGAATGAACTTCATCAGATACTACTAATACATTATTATCTAGACATATTTTTGATATTTTTAATAATTCTTCCTTATTAAATATACGTCCTGTAGGGTTATGTGGATTACATAATATGAATAATGTATTATTTTTATCTTTACAAGCTTCTTCAAATTTATCAAAATCAATAGAATAATATCCATTATTATTAATCATTTCAACACCCACAAAATGTCTTTTTAATGGATCAATATCCCAATGATAATTATAACTTGGAGTTAATACAATTATTCCATCACCAACTTTTGTACATCTTGTGAATATTTCTTTAATTACTTGATGAGTACCAGTACCACATACATAACAATCATCATTGGTACAATTTATGTGATATTCATCATTATGCCATTTAACAACTGTATCATAATATAATTTATTAGGTGAACTATAACCAAATACCCCATATGATGCGCAATTTTTTAGATCTTCTATTATTTCAGGTGCAGTTTTAAAGTCCATATCAGCAAGTTGGAAACATATTTGATCATCAAATTCTTTATCATATGTAAATAAATTATCATTATTTTGCCATTTTATAGAAAAACTATATTTATTATTCTTTCTGTCAATTGTTTCGTTAAAATTATATTTCATATTATTCTCCTATAGAAATTATTTAATTGAGTGATAAATCATTATTTAAAGTATATCATATTATTAGAGGTTATATATATGAAAATGGATAAAAAAGGAATTATAGTATTATCAATATTATCTTTAGTAACATTAATAATTGTTACTTTAGTAAGTATTTTGTATCATGAACCTTCATCAAAAGATTTTTCTTTTGATGAACTATATAATTTAACTGTTGTTGATAATGAAGTTAAATGTACTAATTATGATTATGTAGTATGTTTAGAAAAAAATAAGGATAAAGATTTTAAAGTACTAAATTTTACAGATATTCAGCTTACTACTTCTGAAACTGTTAAAGGAAATAATGTATATGAGATAGCTAAAAGTACAATTGATTATTGTATTAAAGAAGCGGAACCAGATTTAATAACAATATCTGGAGACTTAGGATATAGCGCAATAGCACCACTTACTTGTATTGGTAGTATTATTGATAGTTATAATATACCATGGGCTGTTGCATTTGGTAATCATGATAATCAATGTGATTATTTATCAATACCAAATCAAATTGATTTATTAAATACATATAGAAATTGTATTACTAAATATGGACCATCAAATATTGGCACATGTTTTGATGGTCATATTAGATATGGAACTTATATAATTAACGTAGTAGAAAAAGATGGATTAGATGTCAGTATTGTAAGAAGTTTATATATGATAAATAGTGGAGATAATGAAATATTTGATGTTACGGGTAAAGAACGTATTAATTATAGTAGTTATGCAAAGCTATCTGATGAACAAATAGATTTCTTTAAATGGGGAGTAGCATCTGCTAATAGATATTCTAAAGATTCTAGTATTGTAAAAAGTACAATTATTCAACATATGCCTATATCTGAATATTATTATGCATATAAAGCTGCATCAACTCTAAATATTTCAAATGACTTAGATGTATCTTTAAGCTATACTGATGCATATTGGAAAGATGGATATAAAGATTCATTTGGAGTATGTCATGAAGGTATATGTTGCCCACCTATTAATGATAATGTATTTGATAAATTAAATGAAGTATCATCTTTAGATTCAATACTTGTTGGTCATGATCATACTAATAATTTCTGTATTAAATATCGCGGAGTTATGTTTGCATATTCATTAAAAACAGGAATTGGTTGTTATTATGATGATGGATTAAATGGTGGAACTGTTTTAAATATATCAAATAATACAGATATATCATTAACTCACATATATTATAATTATTAAAACTTGTAGAATAATCTACAAGTTTTATTTTTTAAAATAATGTATAATTTAATAAAAGGTATTTTATATGAAAAAAGTAATATATTTCTTATTTATTTTTTTAATAATATTTTTAAATAGTTGTAATTGCAATGATTATTATTCTAAAGATGATTCAAAAAAATTAGATATACATACAAATTTTACAATTGATGACAATTTAGATAATGTTTCTAATAAAACTGCAAATGTTGTAATATTATATGGTCAAAGTAACACTACAGGGATTTCATATAATGAATGTTTAAAAGTTACTAATAATGAATTATATAATAAAGCATTAATTGGTTATGATAATGTTTATATTAATTATAATTGTGATAATTTTCTAAATACTTCAAATGGATTTGTAAATGTAAAATTAGGACAAGGATATCCTAATTGTTTTGGACCAGAAATAGGAATAGCTGAAGAATTATCAGATGATTTTGATAATGTATTTATAATTAAATATACTTATAGTGCAACAGCTCTTAGGAATCAATGGTTAAAAGGATATCATTATAGAGGTTCTTTATATTATTCATCTATTAGTTACACTAAAAAATCACTTGATTATCTTATTAGCAAAGGATATTCCATAAATATTTTAGGAATATGTTGGATGCAAGGTGAAAGTGATTCATTTAGTAATGAATCTAATTATTATCAAGATGAAATAAGTTTGATTAAATATTATAGAGCTGATTTAAAAAAATATTCTAATTCAATAAAATTTGTTGATGCATATATCTTAAATAATAGTAATTATTGGGTTTATTATGAAAGAATTAATTCGCATAAAAAACAAGTGGAAGAAAGTTCTAATCTAAATTATTTAGTAGATACTATTTCCATAGGTTTAACAACAAGCAATGAACCTTTTGATAATCCTGATTTAGCACATTATGATTCTTTATCTATGATTGAATTAGGAAAAGGCTTTGCAATGTATTTAAAATAATTAAGTTATTTTTTTTACATATTATTATAAATGTTTTATAATTAAATATCTAAAACAGAAGGAGGATAAAAAATGGTTTTAGCAAATGTTTTTATTGCTAATAGTAACACATTAAAGTATATATTACTTTCACTTGGTGTTGCTGGAGCATTTCTTTTACTTGGTTTACTTTTAAGAAGTAAGGTAAAAGTTTTCCAGAAATTATTCCTTCCTGCGTCAGTTATTGGAGGCTTCATTGGGTTATTACTTGGACCTGAGGTATTGGGACTAATTCCTGGAATAAAGGATTTATGGGTTTCACAGACTGAAGAAGCTTCATTAGTAGAAAATATATATAAGATTATGGATGCAATACCAGGTATATTTATTATTCCTATATTCGCATCTACACCACTTGGTTTATTTAAGAGAAAACCAGATAGTGATATTACTAAAGAAAAAGGTAATGGTGTATCAACAGGATTATTCTTTTTACTTGTAGCAATGCTTTTACTTCAAATTGTTACTGGTTTAGGTGTTAACTTATTAACATCATTACTTGATAAGAATGCCAATCTATATAATGTATTTGGATTTGAACTTGCTATTGGATTCGTTGGAGGACATGGTACTGTTGGATCTATTCCTACATTATTTGGTAAATACTTAGGCGAAAGTTTAACTACTACATCTCAAGGTGTTGGTACATTATTTGCAACATTTGGCCTTGTTGGTGGTATGATTGCTGGTATTGTATTTATTAATATAGCTGCACGTAAAAATAAAACAAAGATAATGAAAGAACCAGTTAAACTAGATGAATTACAATTAACAGGTTTAGTTAAAGATATTAATACACAAGCTCCTCTTGGTATGGAATCAACTAAGAATTATACTATTGAAACTATATCACTAGTATTTGCAATAATACTTGCAGATTGTGTATTAGCATATGGAACTATAGCTTTATTAAAACTTATTCCAAAAGTTGGAGCTATTCTTGGTCAAATTCCAGTATGGAGTTTAGCTATGTTATATATGTTTTTAATTAACAAAATATTACAAAAACTTCATTTAGAATGGTTAATTGATAGAAAAATAGTTGCAAGAATATCTGGATTCTTAACTGATTTTGCAATAGTATGTGCTATTTCAGCAATGCCTTTAAAAGCATTATCTGTATATATTGTTCCAATTATTATTGCATCTATATTAGGATTTATTGTTACTTATATCTTTATATTCTATTTTGTTAAAAAATTATGTAAAGATGATGAAGCATTTGAACATGCTATTATTACATGGGGAACATGTACTGGTGTAATGATGACTGGTCTTATGTTACTTAAGATTTGTGATCCAAACTATGAAACTAAAGCATTAAATAACTTTTCTAAAGGGTTTGCAATAATGAGTGTAGTTCAAGTATTAGTACTTGTTATATTCCAATTCTTTATTACTAAATCAACACTTACTTTATTTTTAGTATCACTTGCTTTATTTGCTGTATTCTTAATTGGATTAATTCTTACAATATATTTTAAAAACAAAAAGAAAATAACTAATTAAATTTAGTTTAATATTATAAGTATAAAAACTACTAATTGATAATAAAAAAAGATCATCATTTATTATAAATGATGGTCTTTTTGCGTAATACATTAATTAATGATTTTAAAAAAAGCATATTTACAATGCTTTTTTATTAGAAAACGTGCATATTTGCAATATTGTGCATAATTTTAAGTGATTAAATAATATTTATATATCATTTAAGTTAATAATAATTTTAATATAATATAATATATAAGTAGAAGTAAATTATATGAAAACAATTAATAAAAAAATTTTAAATAATAATTTGTTTGACCAATATATTGGTGATGTTCTTTTATATGAATCAAATAATTTATCTGAATTTGATATTGATCTAAATAATGCATCATTATTTAGATCAGGTAGACAAAAAAAATGATTTACCAACTGTATGCAAATTTGGATGTTTTGATGATTCGATGAAAGATGCTTTAACTAAAATATCTGAAAATGGGATGTCTAGTACTATTAAAAAAGGTAATGTAATTATAAGTGATTCGTTAACTATTATTGGTAACAATGATAAAGCTTTATTTTTTACTTTTATGGGTGGTAAAAAACACTTAATTAAAGTATATATTTATATAGATAATAAAGGATTATTTAAAAGATTAGAAATATATGCGGAAATTAATAAATTATTAAAACCTAATGAAGAATTTGTAACAGAAGATGTTTTATTATATATTTCATATAATACTAATAAATCTATTAAAGAGTTTTCTTTATCTAAAATTAAAACAAATAATATTATAAAAAAACATTATTCAGTTTATTCTACTTGGTATTATTATGGTCAAAGTATTACTTTACAAGATGCTATTGATAATTTAAATAAAATAAAAGAATTAAAATTACCATTTAATGTATTTCAAATTGATGATGGATGGGAAGATTTAATAGGATCATGGAATACTAATAATAAGTTTAATATTACTAAAAAAGACTTAGCTGATTTAATTAAATCATATAATTTAATACCTGGTATTTGGACTAGCCCATTTATTGCGGAAAAAGATTCATCAATTATTATTAATCATCCAGAATGGATTCTATATAATAATAAAAATAAACCTTGTATTTTTAATGTTAATAATAAAGATTATTATATTATTGATATATCAATAAAAGATACATGGGATTATTTCGAAAAGATGTATCATGATTTAACTATAAATGATGGATTTTATTATCATAAGTTAGATTTTACTAGAGCATTTTTAGTTTGTGAAGATGCTAATTATTATGATAAATATTCAACACCTGTTGAAAATTATGTGAATTGTATAAAACATATTAGAAAAGGTATGACTGATAAAGCTTTCTTTTTAATGTGTGGTGGATTATATGATTCATTAATTGGAATAGTTGATGCGCAAAGAACATCTAGTGATGTATTATCGATGTGGAGTTCAAATATTAATATTGGTGGTAAAACTATCCCGTATACTATAAAACAAAACATATTGAGATATTATATGTCTTATTGGTGGTGTAATGATCCGGATGCGTTAATAATAAGAAGAAATAATAAAATTGATAGAAATACTCGCCTTAGTTTAGGTTTATTAAATGATGAAGAGGTAAAATCTTGTGTTATTAATCAATTATTAGGATGTGGAATAATATCTACTACTGAAAAATTAGATAGTATTGATAAAGATCGAATAGATAATTTATATAAAATAATACCAATAAATAATATAGAGATTGAAATAGATAATTTATTAAGTATTAATAGATATCCAGATAAAATATATTTATTTAATAAAGATAATAAAGAATCTATATATTTTATAAGATTTAATTTTGATGATAACAAAGTTATTGAAAATATTATTGATGTTAATTATATAATAGAAAAAGGATATTTACATAATCGTAATAACTATACTATAATAGATTATTATGGTAAAACTATTAATAAGGTATTTAAAAATGATTCTATTAAAGTATCTAGTATTAAACCACACTCGGCGAATATCATATGTATTACAACAAAAAATATTGATAACTATGATTTTAATGGTCATTATATATTAGATAAGGATAAAATATGTTAAGAATTGGAATGATGACTGAGTATGTTACATACTTTTTACATGATTTAAAAAAGTCTTTAAAGTTAATTAAAGATTTGGGATATGAATGTTGTGATATTACTTTAATGAAAAGCTATAATAATAGAAAATTATATAGTGAATTTTATGGAGACAAATACTTAGAAAAAGCTAAATTAATAAAAGAATATGCTGATTCTATAAATTTACCATTAGTACAAGCACATGCACCATTCCCAGTATATCAACCGAGAAATTATTCTTATAATAAAAGAATGTTTGATAAATTAGTTAAGTGTATTAAAATATGTAATGCTTTAGGTATTAAGAATTTAGTTATACACCCTTGGAATGATTATACAGATGATCAAAATATTAAATTTTTTAATAAATTATTACCTTATGCTGTAGAAAATGATGTAATAATATGTACTGAAAATATGTGGAGATGGAATAAAAATATCCAAAAAGCAAGACCTTGTGCATGTTCTTTACCTGATTCATTTAATAATATTGTAAAAGGAGTAAACAGCCATTATTTAAAAGCATGCGTAGATATTGGACATGCTGAAATGTTTAAACATATGGATTTATCACCTAGAATATTATTAGAATCATTAAATAAAGATGTATATTGTTTACATATACATGATAATGATGGAATACATGATAATCATTTAGTGCCTTTTAGTGGAGTTATTGATTATTTAGATTGTGCTAAAGGATTAAAAAATATCAATTATAAAAATGATTTAATAGCAGAAACTAGAATTCCAGATGGATGTAATTTAAATGATGCTGTTATATTTTGGAAAGATCAACTTATTAAAATGAATAAGTTTAAAGATTTATTAATTAAATAATATGAAAATTGTATGTTTTGGAGATAGTATAACTGAAGGATGTTTTGAATGTTATACTAATAAAGAAGGAAAAATATTAACTAATAAAAATAAGGATTTAGCGTATTCTAAATTTTTAAATGATAAATTCAAAGAAAACTTTAAAGATATCGAAGTTATTAATTCTGGATATAGTGGTAATACTTGTATACATGGGTTAAAAAGAATAGAGAAAGATGTTATAAATTATAATCCATATATATGTGTAGTATCATTTGGAATAAATGATTGTCTACATATGACATTATTTAGATATGTATTTAACATGAATAAAATATTTAATATATTAAAAAAGAATAATATAAAACCTATATTTTTAACAGAAAATTATATGTGTACTTATATATCAAATGAATTAAAAGATGAAGTATTAATTAATATGGCTAAATCTTTAGTTCAAGCTCAAAAAAGTGGTAGGTATAATATATTTAGATTATCTATACTATTTTTATGTAAAATAAAACATATAGATATATGTGATGTATATAAAATATGGGATAAATTATGTAGAAGTGGAGTTGATGTTACTAAACTTCTTATTAATAGATTAAATCATCCAAATGTTGATTATCAAAAGGTTATCGCAGATAATTTATATGATTTATTAATCAAATATATAAAGTAAAAGAGGTGTTTTGAAGGGTACCCCTAAAGTTGG
>DCIB01000017.1 GCA_002315915.1 Caryophanales bacterium UBA1737 | reverse complement strand
CATCTGACTGTTAATCAGGGGGTCCGCGGTTCAAGTCCGTGTTGAGGCGCCATTTTATTATTATTTTTGGGTCCTTAGCTCAGCTGGGAGAGCACCTGCCCTGCACGCAGGGGGTCGAGAGTTCGAATCTCTTAGGATCCACCATTATATAATCCATGGTCTGGTGGAGAAGCGGTTAACTCACATGCCTTTCACGCATGCATCCACGGGTTCGAACCCCGTCCAGACTACCATTTTAAAAAAATCGACAGATATTTAAAATATCTGTCGTTTATTTTTTTTAAAAATATATATTTCGTCTACTTTTTTTGCTATAAACTTGTAAGAAAAGTAGACAAAATATAAAAATTAAAATAAGATAAATATTTATATAAAAAGTTTTTAAATTAATATATTAATTAGTATCTTTCATATAATTTGACTTATATTAAGTAAATTAGTAAAATATAAAAGGATTAATTAGTTATAAAGGAGATTATAATAATGGCTATTGAAGCAGGCGATTTTAAAACTGGATTAACATTACTTATTGAAGGAAATATTTGGCAAGTACTAGATTTCCAACATGTAAAACCAGGTAAAGGTGCAGCAATTCTTAAAACTAAAATGAAAAATTTAAGAACAGGTGCTATTCAAGAAAGAAATTTTAACCCAAATACTAAATTTGAACAAGCAATGGTATCTAAAAGAGAAGTTCAATATTCTTATAATTCAGGTGATACATATTACTTTATGGATATGGAAACATATGAAACATATGAAGTTCCAGCTGAACAAGTAGAATACACTAAAAACTTCCTTATAGAAGGAACTACAATTTCAATGAAATTATGTGATAACGAAATCATTGGTATTGATCTTCCAGATAAAATGGAATTTGTTATTGCTGATACAACAGATCCTATTCCTGGAGCAAAATCTACAGATACTAAAGATGCATGGCTTGAAACAGGATTTATTGTTAAAGTTCCACCATTTATTAATAAAGGTGAAACTATTGTAGTTAACACTGTTGATGGTAAATATTGTGGAAGAGCTTAAATTTTAAGCTCTTTTTTTGTAAAGATAATATGAATAAAACTATATTAGTAACCGGTTCTAGTAAAGGAATTGGTAAAGCAATAATAAAAGAATTTGCAACTATTGGATATAATTGTGTAATTAATTATAATACATCTGAAAAAGAAGCTCTTTTATTAAAAGAAGAACTTCTTAATAAGGGTGTTAAATGTCTTGCTATTAAATGTGATGTTTCTAAAGAAGATGAAGTAAATAATATGTTTACTCTAATTGAAAAAGAATTTGGTGGTGTAGATGTACTTGTTAATAATGCAGCTATTGATTTATCAAATTATTTTAATAAAAAAACATCTAATGATTTTAGAAAAACATTAGATGTTAATGTAATAGGAGCATTTAATACATCTTTAAGAGCAAAAGATTATATGATTAATAATCATTTTGGAAGAATTATTAATGTTAGTTCTACAAATGGTATTAATACATATTATCCTATGTGTATAGATTATGATGCATCAAAAGCAGCATTAATATCTTTAACACATGATTTAGCTATGCAATTTGCTCCAGATATACTAGTAAATGCAATTGCACCTGGATTTATTGGAACTGAATCCGAACTTGATGGTTATGATGAAGAATTTTTAAAACAAGAAACAGAAAAGATCTTCGTAAAACGTTACGGAGATCCTAGTGAAGTTGCTCATTTAGTTAAATTCTTAGCTAGTGATGAAGCATCATATATAAATAATACTGTAATTAGAATTGATGGAGGCCAATACGGAAGTTAGGCTTCCTTTTTTATTTTATTTAAGGCATTTAATATTCCAAGTTTTCCATATTCATATGTAAGAGAACCTTGCATATATAAAGTATATGGAGGTAGTATTGGAGCATCAGCACTAAGTTCTATAGTAGAACCTTGTGTAAAACAACCAGCTGCCATTATTTCATCAAATGGATATCCTGGCATTGGAGCAGGAAGCAATGTAACATTTGAATCAATTGGAGATGATTCTTGTATTCCTTGAGCAAAATTAACTAAATTATCTAGCGTTAATAGATCAAATGTCTGTATAATATCAGTACGTTCTTCATTATATTTAGGAGAAACATTTGAAAAACCTAAATGTTCTAACATATATGAAGCAAAACAAGCTGTTTTAAGTGCACCTTTAACAGCATTAGGAGCCATATATAATCCTTTAAAGAAATTAATATTTTGATTAAAATTTGCTCCTAAGTCTTTTGCAATACCTGGAGATGTTAATCTTTCAGAAACCATTTTAATTAAATGCTTTTTTCCAGCAATATATCCTCCAGTTGAGGCTATTCCGCCACCTAAATTTTTCATTAGTGATCCGACTGTAATATCAGCACCAATATGACCAGGTTCCTTATCTTCTACTAATTCCCCATAGCAGTTATCTACAAATATAATAACATCTGTATTAACTTTTCTAATTTCTTTAATAATGGCTTCTATTTTACTTATTGATAATGACTTTCTAGATGAATATCCACGAGATCTTTGTATTTCTACTACTTTAACATCATTTTTAGATAATCTGTCTATTATTTTAGATGTATCAAATTCATTATTAATTAAATCGATTTCTTCAAAAGATACACCATTAGCTTTTAAAGATTGAGTAGAATCACCTACTAATCCAATCATTTCTTGTAAAGAATCATATGGTTTACCAGTTATAGATATTAATGTATCACCATGTTTTAATAATGCCGAAAAAGCAAGATATAATGCGTTTGTACCACTCATTATTTGTGGTCTAACAAGACTATCTTCCATTCCAAGTATTTCTGCAAACATTTTTTCTAGCTTTTCTCTGCCAGAATCAAAGTTACCATATCCATTTATATCTTGAAAATCTGTATAAGATACTTCATATTTAATAAAACTAGAAAGTATTCTATCTGAATTAAATTGACATATTTCATCTATATGATTAAATGTATCTTTTAATTCAGTTTCAGCTTTTTTACTTAAATCTAATAAATCTTTATTAATATTATTTAGAATCATAAATTGATACTCCTTATGATTAGTAAAATTATTGTAAAACATGGTTATATTGTATAGAATAAATATATATTGAGGAATTCATATGAAAGATAGAATTAACAAATTATGGAATAGTTTTACTAATTATGAAAAAATTTGGTTTTTTTCTGTAATTATATTAACTATTATAGTTGCTATATTATTTCCTTCTACCATTGATGATTTACAAATAAATCCTTTAATAATTATATCATTATACATAGCTGATGTGTTTACAAACGCGTTATGTGAACTATTAATTAGTAAACAAAGTAAATGGAATTTTATAGTATCTTTATTAGTTGAAATAATAGAAATTACAACTTGTATTGTAATTGGAGCAAGATTTGCTACAGTAGCTATCACATTATTCTTTTGGATTCCTATTGATATTATTAGTTTTATTAATTGGCATAAACATGTTGATGATAATGATGATAATTTAACTGAAGTAAGACAACTTAAGGGTTGGGTTAAAATATTAATCATTATAGGTATAATTATATGGACAATTGGAGTGGGCGAGTTATTACTTACAATAGATGTAGATAGTTTATTAGAGGCTGGTTCTTTAGAAGAAAAAATTGTATGCTATTTAGATGCTATGTCTAGTGCTGTTGCGGTATGCAACGGAGTATTTATATTTTTAAGATATAAAGAACAATGGTTTGCTTGGTATATAAATACATTTTTAGAAATAGTTATTAATATATTACTGGGTCAATGGATATTACTTGTATTAAAAGCAGCATATTTATCTAATACAACATATGGTTATATTAAATGGACTAAATATATTAAAAATAAAGATAATGATTAATATTAATTTCTAATCTTTGTTGCAAGTAATATTTAATTATTCTATAATATAAATGAATAATTTAAATAAAAGGAGAATATCAATGATTTATATTTTATTCAACCCTCTTTCAGATAATTCAAGAGGTGAACAAGATGCACGTGCATGGGCAGAAGCTAATGTAAAAGGAAAACATGAATTTCAATCTGTAATTGGTCTAGATTATAAGAAATTCTTTGATTCTAAAGAAGCAGTTGATGAAGTAGTTCTATGTGGTGGTGATGGAACAGTAAATCGTTTCATTAATGAAATGTATGGATATAAGTTTAAAAATAAACTTTTCTATGCAAAATGTGGATCAGGAAATGATTTCTATAATGATGTAGAACAATATGAAAAAGATGGAAAAGTAGAATTTACTCAATTCTTAGTAAATCTTCCATTAGTTAGTGTTAATGGTATTAAAGCAAGATTTATAAATGGTATTGGTTATGGAGTAGATGGTGATTGCTGTGTTGTTGCAGATAAAATTAAAGAACAAGACAAAAATGCAGTAATTGACTATACTAAAATAGCAATAGGATTATTACTTGGAAATGGTAAACTTCCTGATGGAACAAAAACTGTATTTAATACAAGACATTGTATAGTTGAAGCAGATGGAAAGAAATATGAATTTGATAATGTATGGCTAGCAGCTGCAATGCATGGTAAATTCTATGGTGGTCATATGATGGCTGCTCCTAAACAAGATCGTTTAAATAATAATGGTATGTGTACATTAACTGTATTAGCAAGTAAAGGTAGACTTACAACATTACTAAGATTCCCTACATTCTCATCTGGTAAACATGATGGTAAGAAATTCATTACTCATATCACTGCTAAACATTTAAAAGTTACTTTTGATGTTGCATGTGGATTACAAATCGATGGTGATGTAGTTAACGATGTATTAACATATACTGTTGATTACGATAAATAATATAAAAATAAATTAAAGGATTGCTTTTGCAATCCTTTTTATTATGATATAATTTAAATGAAATTAAATAAATAAAGGAGAATATTATGCAACATAAAGTTACAAAAGGACCATTATTAGATAAGAGTGGTAATTTATGTGAAGCAGGATTTGCTTTTGCTTTAGATAAAGAATATGATAGAAAAGCAATCAAAGTAGCTAAATTTAAAATTAAAGAATGGGATTATTATTATATGGGTAATAATCATCGAGGAGTTGCATTTACTATAGATGATAATGGATATATGGGACTTGCAAGTTGTTCTATATTAGATTTTGATAAAGCAACATATATTACTAAGTCGTCAATGTGTGCTTTCCCATTAGGTAGTGTAAATTTACCAGCATCTAGTGTAGGTGGAGTATCTTATTGGAAAGATAAGAATTATGAACTTAAATTTGAAGTAAATGGTAAAAAAAGAGTATTAGATGTAGATATAAAAGACTACAATGAAGGAAAACCATTTAAAGCTCATATGGAGTTAATGGAAAATGTAGATGGATCAATGGTAATTGTTACACCATTTGATAAACCAAAACATTTCTATTATAATCAAAAGATTAATTGTATGATTGCAAAAGGTTATTATGATTATGATGGAGAACATTTTGTATTTAGCGATAAAGATACTCGTGGTGTATTAGATTGGGGTAGAGGTGTTTGGACATATAAAAATACATGGCGCTGGGCATCATTATCAGGAGTATGTGATGGTCATGAAGTAGGATTTAACTTAGGATATGGTTTCGGAGATACTTCTGCGGCTTCTGAAAATATGTTATTCTATGATGGAAAAGCTTATAAATTAGAAGATGTTACTTATGAACCTCCTAAAAAAGAAGATGGTTCATGGGATTTTATGAAACCATGGAAGTTTACATCTAAAGATAGTTCTATTGATTTAACATTTACACCAATTGTTGATAGATGTGATTGTACAGATGTTGTAATAATTAAATCACTTCAACATCAAGTATTTGGTAAATATAATGGATATATTAAAGTAGATGGTATTAAAGCTGAAATTAAAGATTTAGTATCATTTGCTGAAATAGTAACTAACTGGTGGTAAAAAATGAAAAGAAGTTATGGATTATTTTGGATAATTGTAGGATTTTTAGTAATATTATTTGAAATATTTTCTAAATTATTCTTATATAAGTACTATGTAGGTATTGTACCTGATGCAACATTTATTGCATTCTTACAAGAAACATTAAAAGCATCAAGTGGCGATTTGATAATATTTTTAGTTGGAGTATTTGCGTTTTTATATGGTATTATTAAAGCAGTATTCTTAAGCGGTAAACTTGCAGAACGTGATCAAATTAAATTAGAAAGATTACTTGAAAAAGAAAGAGACTTATTACCAGAAGATGCAGCTAATTTTAAAGAAATCAAATTTATTTCTAATCCAAATGATAAGTTTAAAACACAAGCAAGTAGAATAGCTAATTTAATTAAAGGTATATTTGAAGTTGGTATTGGTATATTTATTATTGTATTTACTCTTATTAATACATCTAAACAATTAGATTTATCAGAATTCCAAGGCTTTATATTTATACTTATAGCGGGTGCAGTCATAGTAATATTTGGAGTTATTGCTTTAATTAGACATTTTTCAGGATATACTTTTGGAAAAGATTCTGTAATTATAATTGATAGAGATTTTATGTCTCGTCAAAGAGTGGGTGCTAAAATGGTTAATTTAAAAGTACCTGTTACAGATATTACATTAATTAAAGACCATGGTGAATATATAGTTGTATATTATAAATATAAACGTTATGATCCAACAAAAACTTTTAATAAATATTCTTATCAAAATTCAACTATTCGTTTATATAAAGAAGGTATTGTTACTGGTGATATTAATGAACTTAATGCTTATATAAAATCGTTAAATAAACATGCTATAAGAAAAGCAACTAAACAAAGAGTTCATGAATTATCTGGATTTGATAAAGTTAAAGGTTATGGTATTACTGCAATAATATTCTCAATTATAGCAATCGCATTATCAATTCCTTTATCAGAAAAAGTAGCAAATTTAATAAATGATGCATTAATTCCTCTTGTAAGTACCTCAAGTGGCACTGAACAAGCATTAAAAACATTATTGCTTCCATTCTTTGCAACAGCAGTAGGACTTGTAGTTGGTATTATTATTTTATATTTTGTAATTCCTGTTATTGCATTAGCATTTGGATTTGCTCAAATTAAATGCAATAAAAAAGCATTTTCAATTATTTCATTTTTAATTAGTTTGGGATCATTTATTACATCAATGGTTTTACTAATTTATAATATTTAAATTAAAAGGTTATTTCTTAATGAAATAACTTTTTTATTCTTGCAAAATCATTTTTTTAATAATTAATAATTAGTATAATCATATTAATAAGGTATCAAATTATGAAATATCAAAGAATTTTAATTATTGGTCCATCAGGTGCTGGAAAAACTACTTATTCTGAATATATCTCTAATAAATTACATATAGATGTAATTCATTTAGATCATCATTATTGGCTTCCTAATTGGACTATGCCTGATTTAGATGATTGGAAAAATAAAATTATAGAATTTGCATCAAAACCATCTTGGATAATAGAAGGTAATTATTATAAAACTTTAGATGAAAGATTAAAAAGAGCAGATTTAGTGATATGCTTACATCCTAGCAGAATTAAATGTGTGTTATCAATAATAGAAAGAGTATATAAAACTAAACATCATAAAATAGAACGTTCTGATTTGCCATTTGGCTGTACAGAAAACAAAGTTGATATGAATTTAGTTAAATGGAGTTTTAATTATTATAAATTATATAATCCTATACTACAAAATATTATCAAAGATTATCCTAATATTGATGTTAAAATCTTTAAATCAAGACGTCTTGCATATAAATTCATTGATAAAGAGTTATTAAAATAATGAAATATGTAGATTATACTAAGAATAATACAATAAATTTAATATCCTCATTAATGAAATATTATAATATTTCATCTAATTATCCTTCAATGGATGAAATAGATGAGATATTAAATAATAAATATAAGCATATTGTAGTATGCTTATTAGATGGAATGGGTTCATATATTTTAAATAAACATTTAAAAGAAAATGATTTTTTAATTAAAAATAGAATTAAAACTATATCTACAGTATATCCGCCAACTACTGTTGCAGCTACAACTACAGTATTAAATGGTAAAACACCAATCGAACATGGTTGGCTTGGATGGCATTTATATTTTAATGAAATAGATCCTTCTATTGTATTATTTCAAAATAAAGATTATTATAAAGATATAAAATTTGATAAATATTATCCATCTAATTTGTTAGATAATACTTTATGGACTTCAAATTTACCTAAAGATATTAAATATCATGAAGTATTTCCAAAGTTTAAAAAAGATGGATATAAAACTTTTAATAAAGCATTTAATAAATTAAAAGAAATTATTAATTTAGATGAGAATAACTACACATACTTTTACTGGACTAATCCTGATTCTTTAATGCATAAGTATGGAACTAATTCTTTAATTACTCATTTAGATATTAAATATTTAAATAATAAGTTTAAAGATTTATATAAAATACTTAACAAAGATACTTGTATCTTTGTTATTGCAGATCACGGAATGATGGATATTCATACAATATATTTAACTGATTATAAAGATATATTAGATTGTATGATAAAACCTATTAGTGGTGAAGGAAGATCTGCTCAATTTTATATAAAAGAAGATAAAAAAGAATTATTTGAAGCATTATTTAATAAATATTTTAAAGATGATTTTCTATTATTAACTAATGAAGAATATATTAATTCTAATATATCTGGATTATATAAACCACATATTACAACTAAATTTACATTAGGTAATTATAACGCTATTGCTATATCAGATAAAATGTTATCTATGAATACTAAAAATAAAAAGCGTTTTAAAGGTCATCATGCAGGTCTTACACCTAATGAAATGAATATCCCATTAATTGTATTAAAAAAATAACCAAGGTTAAAACCTTGGTTATACTACGTTTTTATAGTTGATTTTTGATGTTGCATATTCATCATTATAATTATCAATATTATTTAATACATCAACTACTTCATCAATTATAGACATTGGAGTAGAAGTTCCTGATGCAATAATTATATTTTCATAATTTTTAACATAATTTAGGTTTAAATCATTAATAGATGATATAAACAAAGAATCAAATTCTCTTTTTCTAAGTGCTAATTCATATAGTTTATTTGAATTATTGCTCATTTTATCGCCAATAATTAGTATTATTGATTTACCTTCATAATCATCTATAGATATATTATTTAATGAATCTTGTCTGTGTTCGGTTGCTTTACATATCATATCTAATAATACAGCATTAGGATATTCTTTTAATATTTTATCAAACATATCTGAAATATCATATTTAGACATTGTTGTTTGATGAGCAACTATTATTTTATTAGAATTTATTTTATTTATAAATATATCATCGTTAACTAAATGTACATTGTTTGATAATTCTAACATTGCTTCTGTTTCAGGATGATTAGGTTTACCAACAAATAATATATCATATCCTTCATTTACTTTATCTTGTACTTGTTTAAATGTTTTTTCTACAAAAGGACATGTTGAATCATATACTTTTAAATTTTTATCTTTAGCAATTTTTCTTACTTTATCACTTACACCATGGGCAGAGAATATAATAGTTTCATTATCTGGAATACTTTCTATCATTTCAATGCGAGATGAGCCATCAATAACTTTAATATTTAATGATTCCATATATTCTTTAATAAAATTATTATGAACTAAATTACCAAGTAAATAAATAGTATTTAAATTTGTATTGTTTTTCCTTATTTCTTGAACTATTTCAATAGCTCTTGTTACTCCAAAACAAAAACCTTGATTTGGAATTTTAACTATTTTTTTAAAACTCATATATAACACCTATTATTATTATATCAAAGAAATTTAAACATTATAAATCAAACACATTTCTTGACTACAATATAGTAATATGCTAAAATAATATAGCATTGAAAGTTCAATGTGATGTTGCGGGTGTGGCGAAATTGGCAGACGCGCTAGACTTAGGATCTAGTTCTCACGAGTGCAGGTTCAAGTCCTGTCACCCGCACCATTTCCAAATGGTTCCATGGTGTAGTTGGTTAACATGTCAGTCTGTCACACTGGAGATCGCGAGTTCAAGTCTCGTTGGAACCGCCATTTATAATATGCGCCAGTAGTTCAATTGGATAGAATACTTGACTACGGATCAAGGGGTTGTGGGTTCGAGTCCTATCTGGCGTGCCATTTTAAAATTTTCGGGACTTAGCTCAGCTTGGTAGAGCATCTGGTTTGGGACCAGAGGGTCACAGGTTCGAATCCTGCAGTCCCGACCATTTAAGCAGGTGTAGTTCAATGGCAGAACTCCAGCCTTCCAAGCTGGTCATGCGGGTTCGATTCCCGTCACTTGCTCCATTTTGAAAGTAAAGGTTTAATACTAGCGTATTAAACCTTATTTTTATAGAAAATGTAACAGGTCTAAATTTTTTTGATTACACTAACATATATAAAATAGTTAACAATAAATAAAAATATGTAGTTATTGTCATTTGAAATATAAGTCTATATTTAAGTATCATGTTTTTTAAAAGTTGATACCATATATTATATTTTGAATAAAATTTACGTAAACGGAAAAAATATTCACTAACAGATTGACTTTTTATATAAAATTTAGTATAATAATATTGAAATTAAATACGTTAACTAGATAAAATGTATAAATTGGGGATTGTATATGCAAACTATTAAAAGAGAAATCTATCTTAATCAACTAATAAATAAGCGAAATAATGGACTTGTAAAAATCATTACCGGAATAAGAAGATGTGGGAAATCATTTCTTCTTGATCCGATCTTTAAAGAATATTTAATAGCAAATGGAATAAATGAAAACCATATCGTTAAAATTGATTTTGATGAGCGTAGAAATGCCAAATATCAAGATCCTGATGTTTTAGACGAATACATAAGGAGTTTAATCATTGATAATGATCAATATTTTCTATTATTTGACGAAATTCAAAAAGTTAATGATTTTGAATCAGTTTTAAATGGTTTTTTACATATTAAAAATTTAGATATTTATGTAACTGGAAGCAATTCCAAATTTTTATCATCTGATATTATTACTGAGTTTCGAGGCCGTGGTGATGAGATTAGAGTTTTTCCTCTTACTTTTTCAGAATACTATTCAGTATTTGAAGGTGATAAAGAGGATGCTTGGGAAGAATATAGTATTTATGGGGGATTGCCAAAAGTAACTGCATTTAAAAATGAGAGTGAAAAATCTAAGTATTTGAAACAATTATTTGAAAAAACTTACATATGCGATATCGTTGAAAGAAACAATGTTCAAAGAGCAGATATTTTGGATTCATTATTAAATGTATTATCCTCATCAATTGGTTCATTGACTAATCCTAATAAATTATTAAACACATTTCATAGTAATGGCGTTAAAGATTTATCTATAAATACACTATCATCTTATTTGAAATATTTAGAAGATTCATTCTTGATTGAAAAATCTGAAAGGTATGATATAAAAGGTAAAAAATATATTCAATCACCATTTAAGTTCTATTTTTCTGATATTGGATTAAGAAATTCTATATTAAACTTTAGACAACAAGAAGAAACTCATATTATGGAAAATATTATTTATAATGAGTTATTGGTTCGAGGATATAATGTAGATGTAGGTGTTGTATCTATTCGAGAAGGCGATGCAAAAAAGCAAATTGAAGTTGATTTTGTATGTAATCAATTTAATAAGAAATATTACATTCAATCATCACTGTCTCTTACAACTCGTGAAAAAACGATTCAAGAAGAAAAACCTTTATTAAACATACATGATAATTTTAAAAAAATAATAATAGTAAAAGAAAACAAAAAAGCATGGATCACAGAAGAAGGTATTTTAGTTATTGGAATTTTTGAATTCTTACTCAATAAGAACAGTTTGGATATGTAAAAACAGAATTTGAAATTTGTTTTAAAAAAACATCATTTATAAAAATATCTAATAATCTTCATCTAATTAGAAAACCTTTTATATATTTTATGTAAGGTTTAGCAATATAATACCAATTATTATAGATGCCTTATAAAATGAATATTATTTTTATTCTATACTATTTATATCATGTTTATATTAATGTATAATATTTAATGAGGTATATATTAATGAGAATAAAAGAAAACGATAATATAATTATAGCTAATAAAATAAAAGAAGGATTAAAGAAAACTGGTGGATATTGTCCTTGTAGAAGAGAAAGAACTCCTGATTTTATTTGTATGTGTAAAGAATTTAGAGAACAAATAAAAGATCCAAGTTTTGAAGGATATTGTCACTGTATGTTATATTATAAAGAAAAATAGGAGAATATATAAATGAAAGAAGTAATTGTAAATATTAATAATTTTAAACAAGAAGTAATAGATTCTAATATACCTGTATTAGTTGATTTCTATGCTGATTGGTGTGGACCTTGTATGATGTTATCTCCTATATTAGAAGAAATAGCTAATGAACATGAAGATATTAAAATATGTAAAGTTAATTGCGATGAAGAATATGATTTATGTGAAAAATTTAATGTTTCATCCATTCCCGCTTTATTTATATTTAAAAATGGTTCTGTATATAAACAAGCATTAGGCTATATGAGTAAAGAAAAAGTATTGGATTTATTTAAATAATGATTAATGTAGTAGAAGAATTATCCAAATTGCAAGATAAAGAATATGCATTATTTCAAGAAAAATTAACTCCAGGATTAAATTCTGATTGTTTTATAGGAGTAAGAGTTCCTGTATTAAGAGAATTTGCTAAAGAATTTGCAAAAACTAATGAATCAGTTAATTTTCTAAATAATTTACCACATAAATATTATGATGAAAATATGTTACATAGTATATTATTAACTAAATTAACTAATTATGAAGAAGCATTATCCTATGTTGATAAATTCTTACCATATGTAGATAATTGGGCAGTATGTGATACATTATCTCCTAAAGCATTTAAGAAAAATACTGATAAATTAATTAATGAAATATATAGATGGACTAATAGTAATAAAACTTATACTATAAGATTTGGTATAGAAATGCTAATGTCTTTTTATTTAGATGATAATTTTAAAGAAGAATATTTAAATATTGTAACTAATATTCATAATGATGAATATTATGTAAAGATGATGCAAGCATGGTATATGAGTTTTGCATTAATAAAACAATGGGATTTGGCTATTAAAATTATTGAAAATGGTATTTTAGATAAATGGGTACATAATAAATCTATTCAAAAAGCTATTGAATCATATAGAATATCAGATGATAAAAAACAATATTTAAGGACATTAAGAAAATAATCCAGTTTTTTTAAAAAAACTGGATTATTGTTATTTAATATATATTTTGTTTTCAATATCTAAAAACATAATTTGTAATAATTCTTTTATCTCAGATATTGCTTCATCTTTAGTAGTATAGTTTTCCATTATTGTTTTTATACCATTAATAAATGAATTAGCTAATATATGAAAAATATTATTATTTACTAAAGTATAGTTGTTTATCTTTTTATCAACATAATTTTTTATTTTGTTTGCAAATATATTAGAAAAACTAATTATAAAATCATTATATTTATTATATGAACCTAGAAATAATATGTTAAATATTCTAACATTAGACTCAAAGAAAGATACCATTTGTATTGATATCATATCAAATTCTTTGGGATCTAGGATGAATTTATCAGTATTTTTTAAGCAATCATCAATTAATGGCTGAACAATTGCGTTATATAAATCTTCTTTATTTTTAAAATAACGATAAACATTTCCTAAACTACTATTTGCTTTAGATACAATATCTCGCATAGAAGTATTTTCAAAACCTTTTGTTTCAAATTCTTCTAATCCTACATTTAATATTCTTTCTCTAACAGAATTTTTTGTATATTGCATAATAATCACCTATTAGGTATTATAACATAAAGAAAACAAGATGTCATAAGACATCTTGTTTTTTCGTTATTATTAATTTTCTTTTCCTAGTTCATCATATGATTTAGGTAAAGCAAATGCAACAAATATTGCAATAATAGAAGTTACTGCTACAATGTATGTCATTAAATGGCCACCAAGATATGGTTCAGCAGTTGTTACTACTTCACGAAGATTAGGCCAAATTAAACCAGTACTTAAAGCACCAGCTGCTGCTGTTGCTAAACCTTGTACTGCAAAATACATTGAAGGATGACTTTTTCCTGTTGCTGCTAAATCTTCAGCTGCAGCTTGTGCTGGAACTAAATATGGAGCAGAGAAAAATGCACCGATACCAAATGATCCAATTGTACCACCAATCGCACCAATAACAATTCTAATTGTTTTAGATGCAATCCATGGTTCATATGCTACTGAGAATGTAATCATTGCAAGAGCAAATGAAGCTAGAGCACATTGGAAAGCAAAACGGAAACCTTTTTTCTTCATTATCTTACGATAAATCCAAATCATTAGAGGAACAGGACCAAATGCGGCAGAGTTAATAATCGCCATTTCGCCACCATTTAACTTCATAGCACCAAGACAAAGTACATTTTGTCCTGATAAGAACATTTGTAATCCGAAGAAGAATACTGCAAGTAAGATTAACCATCTTACAAATGCTTTATTCTTTGCTGTATAAATAATACTTTCTTTAATAGGTACATCATCATCAACATTATCTTCTACTTCATCTGGATGTGCTTCTTTCCAAGCTTTTACATCTTCAGGTAATGTAGAACGTTCTTTAATCATGAATACTGAAACAAACATTAATAAACCAAGTGGTGTCATCCATAATGCTACTTCTTTTAATCCAATACCACCAGGCATCGAATTAATTACAAGTGGTATTAATGCATAAGCAAGTGCATATTGAACTGTATCAATAAATGCTTTCCAGTTTGAAATGTAGAAACGATCTTTTTCGTTTTCACATACTTCTGAATATGTTCCATAATATGTAACATATGTTAATGTATATGATGAATAGAAGAATATTAATACAAAACCATAATATATTGCATTAAGAACAGAATATTCTTCTGTTGCAATAGGGAAACATGCAAGTACATAGAAAATCATTGTAAGAATAGCACCTACAAAGATTACTGGACGACGCTTACCCCATTTAGATTTTAATCTATCTGTTAATGCTGCAAATGGAATATCAATAATTCCATCAATTAATTGAGCTAAGAATTTTAAAATACTGAATACTAATACATAAACAATAGTTTTCTCAGCAAATGTCCATTTAGCCCAGTTAGCTGGGTCAATGTTTGTTGTTTGTAATGCATCTACTAGATAGATTGTAAGAATTGTATTAAGCAAATTCAAACCAAATCCAGATAACGCATACAATGGAAGTTGTTTTCTAGATAATTTTTTCATTTTTACTCCTTTATCTATTTATTAAAAAATTTAATTGCTTCATTTAAATAAGTAAAATCTTTTTTAACCTTTTTATCAAAGATTGACATAATAGTTATAGTTTTCTTTAGCCTTTTAGCTTCTTTAATAACTAAATGATTATTAATTTTTCTTATATGACCACTAAAATTAATAAAGTTATTACAATATATTTTTTGTAATATATCTTTATCTAAAGAAAGTCCATTTAAAGTAAAATCTTTCATTCCAATTAAGAAATTACCATCTGCTTTTACTTCTACTTTATCTTTTTCAAGGAATGTTCTAACTATTATAGAACGATCAATACATTCTTTTTTATTAATGATTGATGAGCCTAATACCGCTCTAGCACCGATATCAGTACCATATATAATTCTATCTTGATTTTTTATAAAGAAATTTTTTGCTTCTATTATATTATTAGAAAAATTAATATACATTTCAATACCCGGAGTCAAATCAATCATAATATTAGGATATTTATCTAATATGGATTGTAATCTTGATAATTGATTAGACATGAAGAAGAAATGTGCAAATATAATTTTAATATTTGGGTGTCTTTCTAATACTTTACCTATTTGTCGATACTGTTCTTCATTATTTATAAATGATTCATCATAATACCATCCCTGACTTGATGCCCAAGAAGGAATTTTGTCTTTATCCCAGAATTCTTCTGGATCATTTACATGCCATAATACTGGAATTTGATTAGTTTCTAAATATTCAAAGAATGGATCCCATACCATGTTATCAAAATCTGGAATAGGAAGTAGTTTTCGCATATTTGGTTTACCTTCAATAAGCTTAATACCATCTGCACCCATTTTTAATAGATATTTAGTATATTTAGCAAATGCTTTACCAAGATTTTTACTATTAATAAAGTATTTACTAACATCTAAAGAAGAATAAACACTACATCTATTCATAGATTTAGCTTTTAAAACCATTGCATCACATATAGAACTAATTCTTTGGCGTTCAGGTACTAACACAACATTAAAATAATCAGTTTTAGTATCATCCATTAAAGATATTATTTCTTCTGGAGCAATAGGCATAGCATAATGCACATGACAATCTAATATTTTCATATTACTCCTTAAAAGAGAACAATGTTCTCATCACTATAATTTTATCAAATAATTGTTATTATTTCAAATATATATAAAATATTTGATTCTTATATACAGTGTGTTAAAATATAAAAAAGAACAATGTTCTATAAGAAAGAGTGAACATATATGTCAATAATGAAAAAAGAAATTTATTCACAAGAGATATTATTAAATTACACTTTTAATGAAAATTTAGATAAAGTTAAATTATTATCTAATATGATAAAGGAATTAAAAATTAATCATATTGAAATAGTAGCAAGAGGATCATCACGAAATGCTACTACTTCATTTAAGTATATATTAGAATCTAATTCTAATATTAGAGTTTCATTTGTATACCCATCAACTATTACAAAATATAATGGCAGTTTATCTAAAGATACATTATATATTGCAGTAAGCCAAGGCGGACAAGGGGCTGATTTAAGAATAGTAATGTCTAAAGCAAAAGAAATAGGAGCTAAAACTATTGCTATTACTAATGATGAAAATACACCTTTAAATGAAATATGTGTATATTCTTTATATTTAAAAGTAAATAAAGAACATGCAATGGCAGCAACAAAATCTTTTACTTCAGAAGTATTAGTTTTAGATATGCTTGCATATTCAATATTAGATAAAGATTTATCTATATTTAATAATCTTGGAAGTTTAATAAAAAATATTGATATGAATAAATTAGATGATTTAGCATCATCTATATCTAAAATTAAAAATTTATTTGTAATTACAAGAGGAGAATTATTAGGAGTAGCACAAGAAACATGTTGCAAATTACAAGAAACTTGTTTTATTAATGCAAATAGTTTTGCATCTAGTGATTTTATGCATGGACCTTTTGCATTAGTTGATGATTCTTTTCATATGTTAGTAATAGAACCAGTTGATGAAGTAAAAGATGATGTAAACGAATTAATTAATAAAGTTAATTTAAATAATGGACACATATATTCTATTAAAAATTGCATTAAAAACATTGATGTTAGTACTTATAAATATTCATGTATCTTTACTATACAATTATTATCATGTTTGATAACTGAAAAATTAGGTACTAATCCGGATTTATCTAGGAATTTAAATAAATATACTAAAACAATTTAAAGGAATAATAATTATGAATTTATATGATACTTGGCTTGTAAAAGAACCACTTTCTCATCGAGGCATGTTTAATAAAGAATTTCCAGAAAATACTCTTGGAGCATTTCAAAATGCAATATATCATGGATATGGATGTGAACTAGATGTTCAAATGACTACTGATGGAGTGTTAGTAGTATTTCATGATTATGATATGATGCGTTTATGCGGTGTAAAAGGCGATATTAGAGAAAAATCTTGGAGCGAAATAAAAGATTTAAAAGTTAATGGTACAAAATATAGTATACCTACTTTTAAAGAAGTATTAGATTTAGTCAATGATCAAATCCCATTATTAATTGAAGTAAAACACCATAAAAATATTGGAAAGATGGAAGATTTAATAATAGAAGCTCTACGTAATTATAAAGGCCGTTATATTATGGAATCATTTAATCCATTTATTGTAAGATATTTTTATAAACATGCTCCAGAAATTATAAGAGGCCAATTATCTTGTACATTTGATGGAGATGATGTTAATCCTATATGTAAAGTATTATTACGATATTTAGTATGGATAAATTATAATCATTCTGATTTTCTAGCATATGATGTGGATGATATAAAAAGACCTCAAATATTAAGAATCAAAAAAAGAATGCCTGTAGTTATGTGGACTGTAAGAGATCCAAAAAAATTAGAAATAACTAAAGGATATTATGATAATTATATTTTTGAAGGATATGATCCTAAAGATATTAAATAATTACAACCGAGATTTTATAATCTCGGTTGTTTTATAGAAAAAAAGAAGCTTATTTGTTAAAATATAAATAATTTAAGGAATTAGTAATTAATGAGAACTCTATTTAATTTAGGATTAGATAAATATAATTCATTAGATAATGTAATTATTCGTCCATCTTCAAGAAGTATTATTATCAAAGATAAAAATATAGCTTTAATACATTCATTAAAGTATGATTATTATAAATTTCCAGGTGGTGGAATTGAAGATGAAGAATCTAATATTGATGCGTTAATAAGAGAAACACAAGAAGAAGCTGGATTAAATATAATTATTTCATCTATTAAAGAATATGGATTAGTAAAACGTATCGAAAAAATAAATGATTCATATTTAGTTCAGGATAATTATTATTATTTATGTAGTGTAGATAATAATATAGTTAATCAAAATTTAGATAAATATGAAGATGAAGAATTATTTACATTAGAGTACGTTGATCCAGTTATTGCAATAGAATGTAATTCTAAAGATAATTATGGTCCTAAATCGTTATTAATGATACAAAGAGAAAAAAAGGTTTTAGAATTACTTATAGAAGAAGGATATTTTAATTAATATGAAAAAATATTTAAAAATTGGTTTTATTTTTTTAGGAATATTTATTATATTTACATTAATAATAATGTTTGTTGATGTTAATGATATTGGACCAAATAATTCATTAGTAGGATTATCTACAATTAATAAATGGTTTAGTAATTTAATAGGAGTTAATTTAGAATTATACAAAATTACAGATATTATAAGTGTTATTCCTATTGTTGGTGGGTTAATATTTGGATTTGTAGGATTTATTCAATTAATTAAAAGAAAGAAATTATTTAGTGTAGATGAAAATATTTTAATTTTAGGATTATATTATATTTTATTATTTATACTATTTATATTATTTATAAAATTACCTATTAATTATCGACCAGTATTAATTGATGGAGAATTAGAATCATCTTATCCTTCATCTACAACACTTTTATCATATGGTTTTTGTCTTGCATGTTCTGCTAATATGTATAAATATATTAATAATATTAAATTAAGAAAAATATTACATATTTTTAATATGTTTATAATGATATTTTTAGTAGTTGGAAGAATTATTTCAGGTGTTCATTGGTTAACAGATATAATAGGTTCTACTATTTTGTCTATTTCATTATTCAATATATATTTAGGATTATCATATAAATCTTTATTTAATTAAAGGAGTCACAATTAAAAATTGTGACTCCTTTTACAAAAATTATATAATTATTTTAGTATACCAAAAAATAATGTTAAAATATTATTGTCTAAAGGGAGGACAAATAAATGTTTTTTTTAAAACCTCAAGGTATTACTCCATATCAACTAGAAGAATGTTTACAAAGTGTAGATAATTTTCAATGGTATATTGTTCCATTCTTTGTAATTTTATTCTATACTGTATGGAAAAATATTAGAGATAAGAAATATTCTGTAGTTTTAGGAGGATTAGCTTTCTGGCTATGGGATGTATTTAATGAAACTTGGAACTCGATGGTATACGCAACTACAGGACAACCTGTATGGGGTACTATTGCAAAAGGTAATAGTGCACTACAAATATTAATTGGTTATAATATTGAAATTTCAATCATGTTCTTATTTTTGGGTATGGCTACTTGCTATATGTTAAATGTAACTAAGGGATATGAAGGTGAAAAGTTTATGGATGCAAATAAAAACTATTTAGATGATCCAAACAACTTATATTATAAAGTTAATGTAAAATCTAAAGATTTAACACCAGAAGAACGTATTACAAAAAGAAAAGCTATTATGGGTAGAATAATGGTTATTGTACTAGGTTCTATTTCTGCTGTTATTATTGAAATCCTATTAAATGCTATGGGATTATTAACATGGGAAAAGACTTGGTGGCAAGCTGAATGTCCATATATTTTATTCTTAATTGGATATGTTCCATTCTTTGTTGCAGCTGTATTAATTCATGATGCACCACGTAAATGGCAATTAATAGGTCTTGGTATTGAATTATTTATTGTTGTTACGTTACTAATTGTAGCTGGATGCTTAGGAATGTTAGGTCCACAACTTGGTGATCCTGCTTGGGTTGCTCAATTTGCATAATAAAAAATAAAGTTAACAACTTTCGTTGTTAACTTTTTAAAATCTTCCTAATCCTACTTTATGTTTAACCTTATTAATCATTTTAGATGCAATGTATGAGGCTTTTTCTTTACCTGTATCTAATACTTTATTAATATAATCATTATTATTTAGAATTTCATTGTATCTATCTTGAATTGGCTTTAATACTTTTATTATTGAATCACTTACTTCAGATTTAAGTGTTCCATAATTAGCATCTTTAAAATGTTCTTCTGCTTCTTTAATTGATAAATTCATACAACAAGAATAAATAGTAAGTAAATTAGATATTCCTGGTTTATTATCTACATCATATTTAATAAATCCATCTGAATCAGTTACAGCACTAGCAATTTTCTTTCTGATTATATTTTCATCATCTAGCAAAAAAATTGTTGCTTTATCAAGCTTATCTGATTTACTCATTTTCTTAGTTGGATCTTGTAAAGACATAATTTTTGCTCCAGACTTTAATATAAGAGGTTCTGGAATTTTAAATGTATCAGAATATCTTGAATTAAATCTTTCAGCTAAGTTTCTTGCCATTTCTAAATGTTGTTTTTGATCCACTCCTACTGGTACATAGTCTGAATTATATAATAAAATGTCAGCTGCCATTAAAACAGGATAAGTTAAAAGAGCACTAGATACTCCTTGAGTTTGTTTAGCCATCTTATCTTTAAATTGAGTCATTCTTTCTAATTCACCAATATAAGTTAATGATTGTAAAATATATCCTAATTCTGAGTGTTCTTTTACTTCTGATTGAACAAATATAGTAGATTTATTAGGATCAAGTCCACATGCTAGATATAAAGCTGTTAAGCTTTTTATATTTTTTCTTAGAATGGTAGCATCTTGTGGTACTGTTATTGCATGTAAATCGGCTATAAAAAATAATAATTCTTGATCATCACTTGAATTTTGTAAATTAACAAATTGGCTAATAGCACCTAAATAATTACCTAAAGTAAGCATACCACTAGGTTGAACACCTGATAATATTGTTTTCATAATATACCTCCATAAAAATAAAAACGAGTTAAATTCATCTAAAGGACGAATTTAACTCGTGGTACCACCTAAAGTTTAGAATAAATAATTATTCCCTTTATAATTTTAACGCTATTTTATGCGGAGTAAGCATTTCCTCAAACTCATATCCAAGATCCATTCAATATTAATATTTTGATTATCTATTTTTCACTTAATATAGACTCCCTAAAATCAACAATAATATTTACTATTTCTTTTCATTTATTTTATTTATACTTATATTTTATATAAATAATGAATATGATTCAATTTAAATGCTAAAAGATGTTTATTATAAAATATCATTAATAATTAATAATTATGATATAATCGAATAAAAGAGGTATATAAATATGAATTTTGAAGATTATGATGAGTATAAAAATAAAAAGGATATTGAAGAACAATCAAAAAAGATCTTTAGTGATTCTTATTCTAAGAATAGAAAATATAGTTTGAAAGTAATTATATTCACAATGAGTGGATGTATCTTATTTTTCCTATTAATGTTTGGAATAATGTTCTTAAATGGTGAACCTTTTGATAGAGATTCTATAATTGCAATTATTACATTTGTTGTTGTATTTGTTTTAATTATGATAATTAGTATTATTTCAATTCCAAAGAAACCTAATTATGAAAAATTCAAAAAAAGAACTAGTAAATATGGATATCTTAATTCATTTGAAATGTGTTGTAAAATAGAAGAACTTGAAAAAAGAGTAACTGAATTAGAAAGAGAAGTAAATAATTTAAAATAATAAGTATAATTTGATTATTAATTAATTTTTTTTAATATAATATCAATATATGGTGTTCTTCCTTGCATAACCACCATTATTAAAACAAGGAGTATTTATGAATAAAAAAACTTTATGGATAGCAAGGATTAGTATTGTTGCAGCATTATATGTAGCATTAACTCTTATAAGCTATCCTTTTTCATTTAATTATATACAAATAAGAATTGCTGAATGTTTAATGATATTTGTATTATTTGATAAAAAATATATAATATCATTAACAATAGGATGTTTAATTAGTAATATATTTTCTTTTATAGCACTTGATTTTATATTTGGTACTATTTCAACATTATTATCTTGTTTTTTAATCTTATTAATAAAAAATAAAAGAATATCATTATTAATTCCTGTAATAATTAATGGGTTAATTATAGGATATGAATTATTTATTACTACAAAAATATCATTTTTATTATGTGTAATTTATGTTATGTTTGGTGAATTTATATCATGTTTTGTTCTAGGTAATATTATTTATTCATTTATTATAAAGAATAAAGAAATAATTACGAAAATTACAGATTAATTATATAATGAATAGATATCATCATTATATATTGTTATAATTATCTTACCTGGAGAGTTCGCGTTTTCATATTATATGGCGACCCGGACAATTGAATTTTTTAGGGAGATTTATCTTTTAATGTGTTGAGTGCCATTACATTGTATTGGAGTCCTAATTTAAAAGGGTTAATCTTACCACTGTGGTAACATGCGGACTCGCATGAATGATAACGGCTCATCTGGGGATTATTATAATAAATATCTAGATATAAAAATATAATTATTGAAAATATCTAGTTTGTATGTTGGTAAATAGTATGAATAATAAGAATTTAAAGAAATTGATAGAAATATGCTTTATAATATGTTTGATTGCTTTTATTGCTATTTTAGTATTAACTGTTATTGATTTTAGTATTATCCAATTAATATGTTTATTATGTTCTTTTTTATGTTTAATTTGTTTGGAAATATGTCATACTTTTATTGGATATTATGAATGCCCTATTTGTAAGGAAAAGTTAAAACTTACATTTGGTGATTATATGTTTAGTTATAGAACATTTAATAAAGCATATTTAAATTGTCCTAATTGTAAAACTAAAGTTATGTCTAATAAAAAAGTAGAATAAATACTATTTAGTATAAAAAACTTCATCTTTGAGTTATTAGCTCTTTGATGAAGTTTTTATATTTATTAGCTACTTAAATTAAACTATAAATTTAACAAAATAAAATATTTATTATGATATAATTAATAAATATAATAAGAGGTTATTATGATTAATAAGGAAACAAAAAGAAATTCATTCATCGAGATATATAGATTGCTTGCTTCATTATGGATTTGTTATTTACATGGATATAGATTGGTGAGCTTAGAAAATAAATATTCATATGGCTATTTAGCTGTTGAGTTTTTCTTGATAATAAGTGGATTTTATTTTGATAAAATTTATAGTAAAGAAAGTGAAAAACCTTTTTTTAATGGTTTGCTTTCGTTAGTATGGAATAGGTTTAAACCACTTTTAATAACTTTTTCAATATGTTCTGTTTTTTCTATTATTTATGCTATTGAAAATGAAGAGTATTTAAGATTTTTAGGTTTTCTTTGGTTTATACCTATGCAGTATATAATGATGGTATTTTTATATTCTGCAAAAAGAGTTTATAATAAATTTCCTTTCCTTTATATATCTGTATTTATTATTTTTTCTTTTGCCGCCTATAAAACTTTTTCTGTTGATAAAAGTGATGAAGTAATGAGATCATTATTTGCTTTCTTTTTAGGGTACATACTATCTAAAATACCTAGATTTAAGAGTAATATAATTTCGTTTATTATAGTTATATTCACTTTTATTTTAACTTTATATATTACTTGTTTTTCTATTGAAATTAATGTTGAAAAAGTTCTATTACTTTTAATATTATTTCCTTTGCTAATTTATTTTTCTAGTTGTATTAACTTTAGCAATAAATATATAAATGTTATTTGTTCAATTAGTGTAAATATATATATGTATCAAACAGTAGCTAGATTATTAGAATATTATGATTTAGGTATAAATGAAGGAACGCTTTTTATTATTGTAATTTCTTTATCTATAATTGATTTATTGTTTAAGATATTATTTAAATCTATAAAGGAAAAGAAATTATTAAATAGTAATCAAAATTGTTTTATCAAATAACTAATTATTTTATATATTATAAGATATAATTAAAGTATTATTTAAGGGAGATTTTTATGAATTGGTTTGAAAACTTATTTTATATTATTAATAATTCACATATTGAAACACCTGAAGTATTTGGATTATTTCATATTGTTTGTCTACTAATTATTGCTGCTGTGACTATATTCATGTGTACATGTTTGAAAAATATTAGTGATAAAACATTAAGAATTATTTTCTTTTTTACTTGGATTGTTTTGTGTTTAGTTGAAACAACAAAAATAATAATGATGGGATTTAATTATAATGAAGAAACACAAGTTGTAAGTTTTGGTTTTTCATGGTATTTATTTCCATTCCAATTTTGTTCATCAATTTTATACACTTTACCATTAATTGTTTTTTGTAAAAACGGCAAGTTTAGAGATATTATTATGCAATTTACAGCTTTTTTTGTTTTGTTTGGCGGTTTACTTGGTGTATTAATTCCTCCATTTAGTCAATATTTATTTTTAGATATCCAAACAATTCTTCATCATGGTGTTCAAGTCATTATTGGCTTTTTCCTATTAGTATATAATAAAGATAAAATTAATTTTAAAAATTGGTTAAAATCATTATTAATATTTGGATGTTTTTTAATTGTGGCAATTATTTTAAATGAAGTCGTGTATTATACAGTACCAGATGCAGGATATTTTGATATGTTTTATATTAGCAGACACTACTGTAATTCAATGCCTGTTTTATCAACTTTATATGAAGCATTACCATGGATTTTATATTTATTGGTTTATATTGTAGGCTTTTCTTTTGCTTCATTCTTAATATTTATATTATTTAAGGCATTTTCTAAAAAAAATAATTTTGTAAAAACAAAATAAATTGATTTTAATAATCAATTTATTTTTATTGTTTTGTTGATTATATCATTTTAATAAGATATAATTTATGTGTTAAAGAAAGGGAACATATGATAAAGAAATTATTATGGATTCTGTGGACTCCATTACTTTTAGTTGGTCTTGTATTACTAATAGTTCTAGGTGTTTTTGTATCTGCTTCATATACTGTTGAATATGAAAGTGAAACATATAATAAAACAACTCTAAATTATACAAGTGATGACCTAACTATAGAAGTAAATAGTTCATATAAATTAGTACTTGGTACTGGTGTATCTGATTTAATAGGTAAAAAGTTTAATTATTATGTAAATGAAATTAATGGTTATTATTTAATACTTGAAGACGATGAATCAGTTGCACATATCAAGTTAGCAATTAATTCTGATTTAAAATATAATAATGTTACATGTGATTACAAGTTCGAAAGTAATAATAATAGAGATATTATAATTACTGGTAGAACTGCTGATTATTTATTACGTGGATGTTATGCATTTATTGAAGAGTTTGGTGGATATAAGTGTTATACAAGTAATTATTATGTAAAAACAAAAGATAAAATTACTTTTCCTTATAAAACTGGAGGATATTCAAAAGGTTATACAGCTGCATTTGAAATGTTAGATACAGATTGGATTAGTCCTAAAGATAATGAATATTCTTGGTTTAGAGGATTTAATACCGATGAATATCGTTTTAGTGCTGAATCAATTGTTATTGGACAAACAGATACTGATACATATAATTATTCAGCGGTTGGAAAAGATTTAGGTGGATGTGTTAAATATATATCTTTATTCTGTCATACTTTTGCAGGAGAATTCTGTAATAGAAATATTTATTTCGAATCTAATCCAGAATGTTTTGCATTAGATGCAAATGGTAATAGACGTAACGATGAATTATGTTTATCTTGTGAAAAAACATATGAAATAATATTACAAGAAGTTACATCTTATGTTAATGATCCTAATAGATATGATCCAAATGGCGGATTACAAATAATATCATTAACTCAAACAGATGATTTAACTGGTTGTAAGTGTGATGAATGTTTAAAATATGCTAAAGAAGAAGGTTCTTATGCAGGACCTAATATTCGTTTTGTTAATAGAATTGCTGCAAACTTTACTCAATATAAAAATTTAGCATTTGATACATTTGCATATAGATACACTCGTACAGCTCCAAAAACAGAAGTTCCATTAGAAAATGTAATTGTAAGACTTTGTACTATAGAATGTTGTGCATCACATTATATTGATGATGAACATTGTTTAGCTAATAAAGCATTTATGGATGATTTAGCTGCATGGAGTAAAATTTGTAATCGTATATATATTTGGGATTATTGTGCTAACTTCTCATATTTTTCTAGTGTATTTCCAAATTTAAATATTCTAGCACATAATATTAGAGTTTATAAAGAACATAATGTTTTAGGTATATATGAAGAAGGTAACTATACACTAAATAAAAATGGTGCCGATACTGAATTTGCTGAACTACGTGCATATATTATAAGTAAAGCAATGCAAGATCCTTATTGTGATTGGGAACAAGAAGCACTTGATTTTTGTAAGGCTTATTATGGTGAAGCTGGGGAAAACATTTATAATTTTATTATGAAGGCTTCTAAATGGGCTGGAAGAAGACATTTGAATATTTATAAAGATCCTAAACTTATTCTTCCATGTACTTCAAAAGAATTTGAAGAATTAGAAGGATACTTTAATAGTTCCATTGCATATTATACTAATAAAATGAATGCATCTGATTATGCAGCAAAATCAGCTGAAGAAAAGGCTTCAGATCAAATGTATTTAAATAATATTAAAAATTCTCAAATTAGTTGGAGATATTTTAAAATGATGAATTCTTTATTTGAATTCAGAGATAAAGATAATTTTGATCAACTAAAAACAGAACTTTATGCTGACATGGTAGCTTCAGGTAATTCTAGAGAACATGAGGTTGATGCAAGTTATGCATCAGCTGGAATCTTACAAACTGCAATAATAGATTTAAGACCATTATTTGATTTAATTGTAGGTAATTTTGTTTACGGTCCATAAAATATAATTTAAAAGCATAGTTTAATAAAACTATGCTTTTTTCTTTTCTATATAATATGATAAAACATTAATTAGTATGATTAATAATACAATACATATAGCACCAGAAGGTAGTAGATATGAAATATTATATATAAGTGATGCAGTGAATGGTGTTTGCCAAAAAACAATTCCTGATATTGTTGCAATACAAAGTCTTATTAATATACTTATTATTGCACCTATAATTAGAATTAAATTCTTTTTAAACTTTTTTAAATTATCAATATTATGATAAAATAATCCACTTAGTCCTATTACTGTATAACTTAATACATAATCAAGTATTGCTTGAATTGGATTAATTATACTACTTGCCCATATTAATTGGATTGTTCCGACTAATAATCCTGAAATTAATCCACCTTTTGCTTTCCATCTATAAGATACTATTAATATTGGAAGCATTGCAATATTAATTGATCCACCATTTGGACCTATTTTTATTAATCCACAAACATAATCAAGAACTATTGCTAAACTTGAAAATACTGCAATTTCACAAATGAATAATAAATTTTTTTTCATAAGATACCTCAATATAAAAAAATCTTTAGCGCTAGCTAAAGATAGAAACTTCTATTTTCCTACGCTAGCATTATCTAGATCAGGTTGGTCGTGAGTACACTCACCTCTCAGCCGGTATACCAGCTCCCATATATAAATATTATAATTCATATAAATAATAATATATAAAATAATGCGTATAATATTTATAGAGGAATAAATATATGTTAAAAGCAGTATTATTTGATTTAGATGGAACACTTATTTATACTTTAATAGATTTAATGAATGCAGTAAATTATTCTTTAGAAAAACTTGGATATAATACAAGATCAATAGATGAAATAAGAACTTTTATTGGTAATGGTATTAATAAATTAGTAGAAAGAAGTTTGCCAACTGATAAATCTAAACTTGATACTGCTATATCTTATTTTAAATCATATTATGATTTGCATTCTAAAGATCATACTTATGTTTATGAAGGAATATATGAATTATTAAATCAGATAAAAGAATTAAATTTAAAAATAATAGTAATTACTAATAAAGATCAAAATAATGCAGATGAATTAATTAAATTTTTATTTAATAATAGTATTGATTTAGTTGTTGGTGCTACAAATGATTGTCCAAAAAAACCAAAACCAGATATGATATATAAAGCACTAAACAATTATAATTTAAAAAATAATGAAGTTATATATGTGGGTGATACAAATATCGATTATGATACTTGTATCAATTCAAATATTAAATGCATTTTATGTAGTTGGGGATACAGAAATAAAGAAGATTTACTTAAATTAAATAATGAATATATTATTGATAAACCATTTGAATTATTAAATATAATTAAAAAACTTTAGTATTTGTGAAAATCGCTATTGACTTTTATCTAAAAACTATGTTAAAATATCATAGTAAAGGAAATATACTATGATTCAAATTTATACAACACCAAGTTGTGCTTCATGTCGTAAAGCAAAAAAATGGTTTGATCAATATGGAATACCATATTCTGAAAAAAATATATTTACAATTAAATTATCTAGAGATGATATTTTAAAGATGTTAGCTAATTCCGAAAGCGGATTTACAGATATTATTTCAACTCGATCTAAAGTTTTTAAAGAAAAACACTTAGAACCAGATAATATGAGTTTTAATGATTTAATTGATTTTATTATTAATAATCCAAGTGTTTTAAAAAGACCTATTATTATAAATGAAACTGAATTACAAGTTGGATATAATAATGAAGATATTTCAATATTTTTACCACAAGATAAAAGACCAACTGCACAATTTAAATTAAGAAATGGTTCTGTACTTGTTGCTGGATTAGCTGCTTTAGAAGCTGATATTGACGACGAAGAAGATGACGACGAAGAAGATAATTAAAAGGTAAGCATTTTGAATGCTTACCTTTTAAAACATTTTCTTTAATGCATCATATGCACGTTTTAATTTAGATTGGCTTCTTTCATATTGAAGATTAAATTTCTTTATAAATTCTACAAATATTAACTTTCCGCTTTCTCTATTTTTTGTTCTATATTCTAATTCATAATCAACCATATCACAATATTCACATTTATCTAAAGCAAATTTAGTATCTTTAAATGGAATGTTTATACGATATGTAGAAAAAGTCATAAAATTAACTATAGGTTGATTCTTTATTAATTCATTTAATTCTTCTAAAATTGATGCATGTTTAATAACATGATTATTTAATATATCATTAAATTCATCTTCTGTTATTTCTTCTTCAATTCTTAGAACTGCATAATTCTTTTTACGTTCTAGAATTATTGTTAAGTGTTTATCTGTTCTTTTTATTCTTAAAACAGCTTCAGAAGCTTTTAAAGTAAAACGAGTTGTATCAAAATAATAGTTAATCTGTAAATCACCTTTTATTGATTCGTTTTCTTTTAATATTTTATTGTAATCAGCTTCGGTAATTAAAGTTTTAAATTCAATATCAGGTTCATTTTGGTTTTCTTTTGATAAAGGTTCTTTAATCATAATTGTATCTTCCTAATAATTATTAAGTATTATATAATAGAATATTTTTTAATGCAAGAAATTTATATATTCTATTTATTAAGATTTTTTATTAATTGAATTGTATAATTAAATAAGAGGTATAACTATGATTTTACGTTATAAAATTGAATCTAATGGTTATGTTGTTAGAAGCTATTTAGAAACAAAAAAAATACCTGATAATATATTTAAAGAAATAAGAAGTGGTAACGGACAATACTTAGTAAATGATGAAAATGTTGATGATCATTTTGAATTACATAATGGTGATTTATTAGAAGTAGTAATGCCACAATCATATAAAGGTGAAAACATCGTATCTGTTAAAGGTGATATTGATATCTTATATGAAGATAGTTATTTTCTTATTTTAAATAAACCAATTAATCAAGTAGTAATACCAACAAAAGAATATTTTACTAATTCATTAGCTAATTATGTTATGAGTTATTATAAAAGAAAAGGAATTGTAGCTAATATTCATTTTATTTCTAGATTAGACGCTGCAACATCGGGTATTATTATGCTTGCAAAGAATAGTTATGTTACATCTTTGATGCAAAATACTCTTATTTGTAAAAAGTATTTATTAGAAACTACAAACATTGTTAATCCATCTTGTGGAATTATTCAAAATCATATAACTAAAGATCCTGATTCCGCAATAAAAAGAATGATTATAGATAAAGAACCAAATTCTAAAACAGTATATAAAACATTATTAGTAAGAGATAATCATTCTATTATAGAAGCTCTACTATGTACAGGTAAAACTCATCAATTAAGATTACATTTTTCATCAATGGGAAGTTCTATTATAGGTGATAACTTATATGGAACTCCTACAGAAGATGGTATTTTACATTTACATAGTTATTATTTAGAATTTAATCATCCTATAACTAATAAAGTAATAATTCTTTCTACTTATCCTAGTTGGATAAATAAAGAAGATTTGCAAGTTTAAAGAAAAAATTAAATATATTTGTTAAAATTAAAGTATAAATAAATCTATGATATTGGAAAAGTAAATAAATATTATTTTTTTAGGGAGTAAAACCGTAGACTGAAAGTTTTATAAAATAATTTTATTGAAGTGTTCGCCAATTGAGTGACTCTAATCAAGTCCGGTTGATTTCCGTTATAAATCATAATGAGTGTATAGATAATTTATCTATAAACTAAGGTGGTAACACGAATAAATTAAATTTAGGCGTCCTTAGAATATTCTAAGGATGTTTTTTATTTTTAAGGAGTAAAAATATGAGCAAAGAAAATGAATTAAAAGAAATTTTAGATGCAGCAAAAGAAAAAATTAAAGATGCTATTGATGACGCATCTTTAAATGAATTACGAAGTTTTTATACAGGTAAGAAAAGTCCACTTACAGAAATTTTAAAAACTCTTGCAACAGCATCTATTGAGGAAAAGAAAATTATAGGTAGTCTTGCTAATGAAACAAAACAAAAAATAGAAGCATTCTTACAAGAAAGAAGATTAGAACTTCAAAATGCTATTATTGAAAAGAAATTAAGAAGCGAAAAAATAGATGTAACTCTTCCTTCAAAAAAAATAAAAGTTGGATCTATTCATCCTTTAACTAAAACTATTGAAGAAGTAGAAGATATTTTTATTGGTATGGGTTATACTATTGCTGAAGGTCCAGAAGTAGAAACAGATCTTTATAACTTTGAAATGTTAAATGTACCTAAAGGGCATCCAGCTAGAGATATGCAAGATTCTTTTTATATTACAGAGAATTTATTATTAAGAACACAAACATCTCCAATGCAAGTTAGAACTATGCTTAAACTTAAAGGAGAACCTGTTAAAATACTTGCTCCAGGTAAAACTTATCGTAGAGATGATGATGATGCTACTCATTCTCATCAATTTATGCAGTTTGAAGGATTAGTTGTTGATAAAAATATAACTATGTCTGATTTAAAAGGAACTCTTAATTTGTTTGTACAAAAAATGTTTGGAGATTCCCTAAAAGTTAGATTCAAACCTTCATATTTCCCATTTACAGAACCATCTGTAGAAGTAGATGTATCTTGTTTTAAATGTGGCGGAGTAGGATGTAATATGTGTAAACAATCTGGATGGATTGAAATACTTGGTGCTGGTATGGTACATCCTAATGTATTAAAGGGCGCTGGATATGATCCAGAAGTATATCAAGGATTTGCTTTTGGTATAGGTATTGAACGTGCAGCAATGCTACGTCATGGAATAGATGATATTAGAAACTTTTATTTAAATGATGATCGTTTGTTAAATCAATTTAAAGGAGAAAATTAATATGATATTATCTTATAATTGGTTAAAAGAATTAATAAATATTGATGTTACTCCAGAAAAATTAGTTGAGGAAATGTCTTTATATTCAGTAGAAGTTGAAACATGGAAAAAGATGGTTTCTGCAACTAATTTAACTATTGGTCATGTATTAGAAGTAAAAAATCATGAAAATTCTGATCATTTACATGTTTGTAAAGTAGACTTAGGAAATAAAATAGAACAAATTGTATGTGGAGCACCAAATATTAGTGAGGGTCAAAATGTAATAGTAGCCCTACCTGGTGCAGTACTTCCTGGTGGTACTATTAAAGAATCTGTTGTTAGAGGTGTTTCATCTAATGGAATGATTTGTTCATTACAAGAACTTGGTATCGAGAATAAATATGTTCCAGCTATTTATCAAAATGGTATCTATGTTTTAGGAGATGATGCTGTAGCAGGAGATGATCCTTTAAAATATTTATGTTTAGATGATTATCAAATAGAACTTGCACTTACTCCTAATAGATTAGATTTAATGAGTATGTTAGGTGTTGCTCATGATATGAAGGCTATGTATAATAAAGAAATTAATTATCCAAAAGCAATTCTTCATGAAACAAATGATAATACATCAGATGAAATTAGTGTAAAGATAGATACACCAAAGTGTTTATCTTATTATGCAAGAATAGTAAAAGATGTAACTATTAAGGAATCACCTGCTTTTATTAAAGCAAGACTTATTGCAGCTGGTGTTAGACCCATTAATAATGTAGTAGATATAACAAACTATATCTTAATGTTATTTGGACAACCACTTCATTCTTTTGATAAAGATAAACTAGGAAAAGAAATAACTGTTAGATGTGCTAAAAAAGATGAAAAATTAATAACTTTAGATGATCAAGAAAGAGATCTTATTGAATCAGATATTGTTATTACAGATGAATTAGATAATAATAGAGTAGTATGTTTAGCTGGTGTAATGGGTGGTAAATCAACAGAAGTTGATGAAAATACTAAAAATATTGTATTAGAAAGTGCAGTATTTGATGGTTTATCTATTCGAAAAACATCACAAAGACTTGCTTTAAGAAGTGAATCAAGTTCTCGTTATGAAAGAGGAGTAGATTTAAATAATTCACTTAATGCAGTTGATTATGCATGTTATTTATTAGAAAAATATGCTGATGGAAAAGTTTCTAAATCATATGTACATGCAGGAATTGAACATATTGATGATACTTTAATTGAAATTAACGAAGAAAAAGTAAAATCATATTTAGGAATTAATATTCCACTATCTAAAATTAAAGATATTTGTGAATCTTTAGATTTCAAAGTAGAAGAAAAAAATATTAATTTATTAGTATTTGTTCCTAATAGAAGAATGGATGTAAAGATAAAACAAGACTTAATTGAAGAAATAGCTCGTATTAATGGATATGATAAACTTAATGAAACATTACCACTAGTAAGTACTGTTGGTGGATTAACACATGCTCAAAAAATTAGGACATTAATTAATAAAACATTAATTGGCTTAGGATTAAATGAATGTGTTACATATTCATTAGTAAATTCAAAATTATCAAAACTTTGTAATGATTTATATACTGATGATTGTAAACCTATTGTATTACTTCATCCTATGACAGAAGAACATTCTATTATGAGAAGAAGTTTAGTTCCATCACTTTTAGATGTATTAAAATATAATAATGCTCGTAAAATTACTGATTTATCATTTTTTGAAATAGGTAAAAAGTATTATTTAATAAATGATGAACCAGTAGAAAAATTCATGTTAGCAGGAGTAATGCAAGGAAATCATCATAATTTAATGTGGAGAAATGAATTTGATAATATCGATTTCTATTATGTAAAAGGAATACTTGATGCTTTATTTGAAAAATTAGAATTAAATGTATCATATAAAACATGTGAAAATCCATCAAATTCAATGCATCCTGGACGTACTGCTTATATATATTTAAATGATACATTAATTGGATATGTAGGAGAAATTCATCCATTACTTGCTAAAGAATTAGATATTTATGATACTTATGCATTTGAAATAGAATTAGAACCTATATTTGATATAACTAATCCTGTTGTTTTATATAAACAAATATCTAAAGTTCCATCTGTTGATAGAGATTTAGCTCTTGTTATGGATGCAAAACAAGAAGTTGGAGAAGTAATTGATGCTATATATAAAGCAGATAAAAATATGATTAAGAATGTTAACGTATTTGATATTTATGAAGGATCAAATATAGAAGAAGGTAAAAAGAGTGTAGCAGTAAGAATTACCCTAGAATCTACTGATACATTAACTGAAGATGTTATTAATCAAAAGATGAAACGTATTTTAAATAGTTTAAATTACTTATATCATATTGAATTAAGACAATAATTTATAAATAGTATTCACATATTTGTGAATACTATTTATTATTTATATTAACATTGGAAAAATATATGTAAATTTTATATAATAAATATATAATAAGGAGTTTAAATATGCAATATTTATATTTAGCAGTATTTGTTATTGATACTATTATTCACCTTTATGCATCACAAAAATGTAATCAACATTTAAGAGATGTAACAAAAGGTTTTATTTTATTTTCGTTATTAGGATTTTATCTAGAAAGTGTAACTGAACCATCTTGGATTATTGTACTTGCAATATTTTTTAGTTTCTTAGGTGATATGTTTTTAATACCAAAAGGAACTAAATGGTTTGTTATTGGTGGATTAGCATTTATGGTAAGCCATGTATTCTTCTGTATAGGATATGCAAGTGATGTAGCATGGGCTACTATGAATCCATGGTTAATTGCTTTAGTTGCAGCTGTATATATAGCAACTGTTGCATTTGTATTTATTAAACTTTCCCCATATCTTAATAAAGCTTTGTTTTATGCAATGATGTTATATTTATTGATTAATGGTACAATGAATACATTTGCTTGGTTAAGATTATTTAATAATCCTACTTCAATTGGTTCATATATAACTTTAGCTGGTGCTATATTATTCTTTATATCTGATACATCATTATTCTTTAAGAGATTTAATAAGAATGGCAAACAACATTCTCATTTCTTAGTAATGCTAACATATTCATTAGGTGAATTATTAATCATATTAGGTATTGTATTAAAATAGGATAAAAATATGAATGAATTTATGGCTGAAGCCATTAAAGAAGCATATAAGGGTATAAGATTAAATCATGGTGGACCATTTGGATCAGTAATTGTTAAAGATGGTAAAATTATTGGAAAAGGCCATAATATGGTTCTAAAAAATAATAATGCTACATGCCATGGAGAAATTATGGCAATAGCAACTGCATCTAAAAAATTAAAAACATATGATTTATCTAATACAATAATTTATACAACAGGTGAACCATGCCCTATGTGTTTATGCGCTTGTATGTGGGCTAATATTAGTAAAGTTTATTATGGAGCAACTATTAAAGATAATGAATTAATTGGTTTTAGAGATCAAAAATTTGATGATTTAATGGGTGGAAGAAAAAACATTACTAATTATTTAGAAATGTTAGATAGAAAAGAATGTTTAGATTTATTTAATAAATATAAATCTCTTAATTCAAAAAAATATTAATATGCAATATAATGTAATTATAACTTATGATATAAATGATACAATAAAATCTTTAAGAGAAGAAGTTTTTTGTATTGAACAAGGATTTCCTAAAAGTGTGGAAATTACAATTGATGAACATTTATATACACATGTATCTTTATATAATAAAGATAATCAATTAATTGCTTATTGTAGATTTATAGTTGAAGATACTATTGTTCATTTAGGAAGAATATTAGTTAGAAAAGAATATCGAAATAACCATCTTGGTTCTTCATTAATTAATGAAGCAGAAAAAGTTATAAAAAATACAACTTCAATAAATGAAGTTGTATTACATGCACAATATCAAGTAGTACCTTTTTATGAAAAGAATGGTTATAAAGTTGTTGGAGATATGTTTTTAGAAGAAAATTATCCGCATTATAAAATGATTAAATATATTTAAAGAAGGGAACATTATGGAAAAAGAATTTAAAAGTGAATCAAAATTGTCTTTTTTAGAAGCAACAGGAATTATTTTAGGTCATGGAGTTGGAGCTGGAATATTATCAGTTCCTTATATGGCATCTTTAAATAATTGGTGGGATGTAGTTTGGATTTTAGGATTAGCTTTTGCATTAAGCTTATTCTTACATTTAATTATAGGTGAATTATCTTATAATAATAATGGTGCTATGTTTGTTAAATGTTTAGAACCATTATTTAAGAAAGAAAAAACTAAAAAAGTAGTAACTGTTATTGCTGCTGTATGTTTTGGATTTAGTGTGCTTGCTAACTGTACAGCATATGTTACAGGTGCAGCAACTGCTTTAAATAATATTTTTAATGCGTATGGACTCGCATTAAATACTAAACTTACTGCTATAATATTTTATTTAGTTTGTGCAACAGTAGTATTTTTCGGAATGAAATTAGTTGGAATATGTGAAAAATATTGTACTATTACAATGAGTATTATTATGGTAATATTCTTAGGTGCATCATTTTTCTATCCACAAAATGAATTTATTACTGTAGATAGTGTTAATGTTAAATTTATGCTAGCATTATTTGGAATGGTAACTTTCTCTTTATCAGCTGTAATGAGTGTACCTCAAGCAGTAAAAGGTTTAGGTGGAGATATTAAAAAAATACGTTGGAGTATTATTTTAGGTCAAACATTAAACTTAATAATTGTTGTTTTAATGGTATTTGTAACTGTATCTTTCTGTGGAGAATCGGGATTAAATAAAATTGTAGGTGATCCAGGACATGTTATTGGTAAAGATGGTGCAATTATTTGTATTTCAAATCAAATAGGTGAAACGCATTGGTTAGGAATTTTAGGAACTTGTTTTACTTTATTTGCACTTGCTACATCATTTTGGGCAAATACTTTAGATTTAAGAGATATAGTTCATGAACAATTTAATCTTGGATTAAAATTATCATGGGTAGTAGCATCTATTCCAGCATTAATTTTAACATTAATACTTGAAAAAACATTTATAGGTCTTACTGCAATGGCAGGACTTGTTCAAGTATTAACATGTTTTGGTATAATTGCTGCATATTATTATTCACGTAAAAAAGCAAAAGATTCCGTATTAGTTGGAAATTTTGGAAAACCAGTATTCTTAATACTTGGAATTATATTTGCTTTACTAGCAACAATAGGATCATTTATTGGTGCATTAATGTAAAAGAAAAATCATATTGGTTTAACCAATATGATTTTTTAATTTACTTTTTTTATTTTTGTGCTGAATAATACTAATCCAAGTTGAGCTAATGGATAAAAATACCAAACTAGATTTGTTGATTTTTCTGTAATATTTACCATATCTAAGAAAATCCAATAATCTGTTAGATAAAATAATACTATAGCAAATGGTAATATATTATATAACCCTTTTTTATTATATGCTAGAGTAAAGTTTTCTACTAAATTCCATCCTATTACTGCAATATAAATAGGTATTAATAAAGACATTGTTGTATTTGGAGTAGTAGGAATTGTGAATGCTAATATTTCAAATAAAATTGTTGATACAATCATCACACCTATTCCTATCCATGTACCAAGATTTTTATTAGGTCCATCATTTTCTGTACGATATGCAAATACATATGCAACATGTGATAACATAAAGAATGCTACACCTGGTACCATTGAAAAACCACCAATATCTAGGCAATCAGTCATGAATATATCACCAAGAGTTGATAAAACCATTGCAATCATAATCCATAAACGTGTTTTAGTTTTATTTATTAAATATAATAAAATAGCAATAGCGATTAGTGTAAATGTAAATGTTAATTTTAAATATAATGGTAAATTCGGCATAAAAATTTTTCCTCCATTAGTTATTTTAGCATATTTATTTAAATATTTTTCTAATTTTAATGTGTTTATATTTGTTAATAAATGTAGTATAATATTATAGAATTAAAAAAGGAGGCTATCTATATGCAAATTATTGTTATTGGATGTGGAAAAGTCGGTCGTGAAATTATTAAACAATTATCTAGTGAAAAACATGAAATTGTTGCAGTTGACATATTAGAAAATGAAGTTAATCAAGCTATTGAAAAATATGATATTTTAGGTCTTGTAGGTAGTGGCACAAGTTATGAGTCATTAAAAAATGCTAATGCTCATAAAGCAGATGTAGTTGTTGCTGTGACTGATAGTGATGAGACTAATATTTTAGCATGTTTAATGGCTAAAAAATTAGGGGCAAAACATATAATTGCTCGTGTTAGAAGTTATGAATATTCAAGACAAGTATCATGGATGAAAAAAGAATTAGGATTATCTTTAATTATTAATCCAGAATATGAAGCTGCAGAAGAAATTAAAAATATAATTAATTTCCCAGAAGCATTAAGAGTTGATAGATTTGCAGCTAATAAAGTCGATTTAGTAGAATTATATGTACCAGAAGATTCTTTGATGGTTAATAAATCATTAATAGATATTAATAATGAATATAATATACAAATATTAGTATGTGCAGTAGAACGTGAAGAAGAAGTAATAATTCCTAAAGGAAACTTTGTATTTAATGCTCATGATAAGATTTATATAACTGCAAGTCGTCCAGTTATTAAATCATTCTTAAAAAAACTTGGTTTAATTGAAGAAAAAATAAAAGATGTTTTGATTATTGGTGGTGGTAAGATATCAGTATATCTTGCAGAAGTACTATCAAAAATGAAAGTAAATGTAAAAATAATTGAACAAGATTATAATAGATGTCTTGAATTATCAGAAATATTACCAAATGTTACTATTGTAAATGGTGATGGAACAAATAAACAATTATTAGAAGAAGAAGGTATTAATAATTGTGACTGTGTAGTTACTTTAACAGGTATAGATGAAGAAAACATTATTGTTTCCATGTATGCATCTAAAATTGAAGTACCTAAAGTAATTACAAAAGTAAATAATTCATCATTTACTTCAATTTTAGATTCAATAGGTTCAACTAGTATTATTTCTCCTAAAGAAATAACATCATCTAGAATTATTGGATTTGTTAGAAGTATTAATGATTATCCTGATAGCGATTTTGAATCTATTAATAAAATAGTTAATAATAAAGTAGAAGTTTTAGAGTTTACCGCATCTAATCAATCTAAAACACTAAATATTCCATTACAAAATTTACATTTGAAAAATAATACTTTAATAGGCGCAATTATTCATGATGGAGAAATTATTATTCCATCAGGTAAAAGTCTAATTTCTGAATCAGATCAAGTAATTGTTGTTTCATATGGTCATATAATCCAAAGCTTAGATGATTGTTTGGAGTAATATAATATGAACTTTCAAATAATAAGAAAGATTCTTGGTAAAATTATGGTATTAGTTGGAATACTAATGACTTTACCATTACTTATATGTTTAATATATAAAGAATCTTTTAATAACTATTTATCGTTTATTATTCCTATGATTATTTTATTTGGATTTGGATTATTACTTTCAAATCTTAAAATAAATAATTCATCATTAGGAGTTAAAGAAGGTCTTGTAATAGTTGGGCTATCTTGGATTATAATGAGCCTAATTGGATCAATTCCTTTTATGATATCTGGTGTATTACCCAATTTCTTTGATGCATTTTTTGAAATGTCATCAGGATTTACTACAACTGGCGCATCAGTTATTGATTATCCCGAATTATTAATCGAATCTAATCATTCTATATTCTTGTGGAGAAGTTTCTCTCATTGGATTGGAGGAATGGGAATACTAGTATTTATACTTGCAATTATTCCGGAATCAGATAATGGAGCATCCCTTCATATATTACAAGCAGAATCACCTGGACCTAGTGTTGGTAAAATTTCATCTAAGATGAAAGCAACTTCTCGAATATTATATTTAATATATATTAGTTTTACTATAATTGAATTTATTCTATTAGCATTAGATAAAGATATTTCTTGGTATGATAGCTTAATATATTCATTTGGTACAGCAGGTACTGGAGGATTTGGTATAATATCATCTTCTATTGCTACTTTAAGTATTTATTCACAATATGTAATAAGTATATTCATGATAATATTTGGAATAAATTTTACTTTATATTATTATTTGTTAATAGGAAAAGTAAAAGATGCAATTAAAAGTGAAGAATTACATATTTATTTTCTAACAATTATTTTTTCAATAATAATAATTATGTTACAAGTAAATAAATTATATTCATCATTTGAAGAAACATTTAGAACTTCTTTATTTCAAGTATCATCAATTATATCAACTACCGGTTATTCTACTGTAGATTATTCAACTTGGCCCGCATTATCACAATTAATTATTGTTATACTTATGTTTATGGGATCAACTGCAGGTTCTACTGCTGGAGGATTAAAAATCAGTAGAGTTACAATACTTATTAAATCTGTTTTTAAAAGAATTAAAAACTCTTTTAATCCAAGAAAAGTAGAAACTATTTCTTTAGATAAAAAACCTATATCTCAAGAAATGGAACATTCTGTTATATCATATTTCTTAGTTTATATTTTTATACTAATTATATGTACAGCACTTATATCTTTTGATGGTAACGATTTATTAACCAATTTTACTGCAAGCCTTTCTTGTTTATCAAATATAGGACCTGGACTTGGAAAAATATCACCTAGTTATTCATTTGGTATTTTAGGTGCTAATTATTCTAATTTTTCTAAATTAATATTATCAATTGAAATGATTGCGGGACGTTTAGAATTAATTCCAATAATAATTTTATTCTCGCCAAAAACTTGGACAAAAAGAATGCAATAAGTTATAGATTTTGTGAAAAATCTATAACTTTTTTTGTTAACAAAAAGAATTAAATATTACATTATGGTAAAATTGAATTATGAAGGTGGAATAATATATGGTATACATGCTTATAGGAATTCAAGGTTCTGGAAAATCTACTTATGCTAATCAAATGCATGAAAAAACTGGTATTGAAATTATTTCATCTGATAAAATAAGACAAACATTTAAAGGTATACCTGAACGTATTGTTTGGATGTTTTTATATTTAAGATGTGCATATAAGATTAGAAAGAATGAAGATTTTATTTTAGATGCTACTAATATTTCTAAAGGACCAAGACAAGGATTCTTTAATAAAATGTCTTTATATGGATTAAAACCACTTGTTTCAGCTATAGTATTTGATGTAGATCTTGAAACATCACTTAAAAGAGTAGAAAAAAGAAATCAAGATCCAAATGAATTATATCTTCCGCTTGATGTTATTAAAGATTATGCTAATAGATTTGAAGATGCTTCTTTAGATGAAGGATTTATTGAAATAAAACATATTAAAATGTAAAATAAATGCTTAATCATAAGCATTTATTTTTTGAAAGGAGAATTAAATATGGATAGATTATATTTATGTATAGATTTAAAATGTTTTTATGCATCAGTAGAATGTGTGTCTCGTGGATTAGATCCTTTCAAAGCTAATTTAGTTGTAGCAGATATTTCAAGAGGTAATGGAGCACTTTGTCTTGCGATTAGTCCTCATATGAAAGAACTTGGTATTCATAATAGGTGTAGGATATTTGAAATACCATCAGATGTTAGCTATGTTGCAGCTAAACCTAGAATGAAAGAATATATTAAAGTATCGGCTATAATATATCAAGTTTATTTAAAATATATTGCTAAAGAAGATATTTTAGTATATTCTATAGATGAATGTTTTATGGATGTAACTCAGTATATTAAGTTATATAACATGGATGTATTTACTTTAGCAAAAACTATTATAAATGATGTATATAAAACTACCGGTATATGTGCTACAGCTGGAATTGGAACAAATTTATTTTTGTGTAAAGTAGCACTTGATGTTGTAGCAAAACATGTATCTGATCATATTGGATATTTAGATGAAGATAAATTTAAAAAAGAAATGTGGTTTTATGAACCCCTTACAGATATTTGGAATATAGGTCCTGGTATTACTAAAAGATTATTAAAATATGGTATTACTAATTTATATGGTATTACAAAAATAGATCCTTCTATTTTATATAAAGAATTTGGAGTAAATGCAGAATTTTTAATTGATCATGCAAATGGTTATGAACCATGTACTATTGAAGAAATACATAATTATAAATCAAGTTCACACCAAGTATCTAATACTCAAATATTATTTGAAGATTATAAATATAGTGATGCTTTAATAGTTATGAAAGAAATGATTGAATTAAATGTATTACAACTTGTTGATCAAGAGCTTGTTACTAATCATATTTCTATTCAAATAAGATATTCTAAAGATATTCATAAACCTACTATGGCTTCTAGAAAATTATCAGAATATACTAATTCTTATAAAAAATTAAATGAATATGTATTAAATTTATTTAATGAAAGTGTAGATCAAGATTATCCTATAAGAGGACTTGGTATTGGATTTGGAAATGTAATACCTGAAATATATGCTACAACAAATTTATTTACTAATGATTTAGATGAACAAAAAGAAAAATCTATTCAAAAAACTATATTGAGTATTAAAAGTAAATATGGTAAGAATTCATTAATAAAAGGAATGGATTTGCAAGATAAAGCAACAACAATAAAAAGAAATACTTTAGTTGGAGGACATAACGGTGAGTGATAGAGCAAGACAATTTATGCCTTTTGATGCTTTAAAAGGATTTAGAGAAGAAATTCAAAATAAAGAACATATTGTAATTGAAAAGCCTGAATTATCAGATGATTATTTAGAAGAATTATCATATAAAATGAAACAAGTGACTATTGGTATGATATTAGATTTAGTTATTTATAGAAATAATGAATATGTACAATTAACTGGTATGGTATCTAAAATAGATTTAGATAATAGATTTATAACTATTGTTAAAAATAAAATTGATTTTGATGAAATATTAGATTTATCAAGCGATTCAATAAAGAGTTTCTAACTAATTAGTGATATAATATATTTATATAATAAGGAATAGACATTATGATTAAAGATATTTATGCAGTGGAACTTAGAACATATGATGAATTATTATGTTATAAAGCATTAGATGAATTATTAAATAATAATAATTTATTAGATTTTGTAAAAAAAGGAATGAAAATTGGAGTTAAACTTAATTTAGTTGCTGCAATGAAACCCGAAAAAGCTGCTACTATTAATCCAATGTTAGTTAAAGCATTAGTTAAATTATTAATATCTAAAGGCGCAATAGTAACTTTAGGTGATAGTCCAGGAGGATTATTTACAGAATCTGCTTTAAAATCTGTATATACTCAAACTGGTATAGATAAACTTACTGAAGTTGGAGCAATTCTTAATTATAATTGTAATCAACAAATAGTAGAAACTAATGGATTAGTTGTAAAAAGTTTGGATACAACATCATGGTTATTAGAACAAGATGCTATAATAAACTTTTCCAAAATTAAATCTCATGGAATGATGGGATTATCTGGAGCAGTCAAAAACTTATTTGGTACTGTACCTGGTATATTAAAACCAGAATATCATTATAGATATTCGGAGCATTCTGATTTTGCAGATATGTTAATAGATATTAATGAATTCTATAAACCTATTTTAAATATTATGGATTGTGTAGTAGGAATGGAAGGTAATGGTCCTACACAAGATACACCTCGAGATATAGGATTAGTAATGGCATCTAAGAATCAATATGCATTAGATATAGCGGCATGTTATTTAATTAATTTAGATGTAAATAATGTCAGAACTGTATCAGAAAGTATAAGACTAGGATTTACTCCTGATAATATTAAAGATTTAAATATTAATATTGATTTATCTAAATATCAAGTTCTAGATTTTAAAAAGATCGAACCTGGAAAAAATATGAAATTTAATGGATATGGAATATTTTCTTCTTTAGTCGAAAAAATCTTAGTTGTAAAACCTATTTGTAAAACAAAAAGTTGTATAGGATGTAAGAAATGTTTTAATATTTGTCCTGCTAAAGCAATTTCTATGGTTAATAATTATCCTGTTATTGATCGAAATAAATGTATTAGATGTTTCTGTTGTCAAGAATTCTGTCCAGTAGGAGCTATGCAAACAAAGAAGAATCCACTTGTAAAACTACTTACAAAAGGTAAATAATTATGAATTATTTAAAAAAATTATTTCTACATTTACATACTATTAATCATCATAGACATTTAGTAATTAAACATTGTTCAAAATGCGGTATATTATTACAAGGATTATTTCATGATTTATCAAAATATTCATTTGTAGAATTCTTTAATAGTGTTAAATATTATACAAACGGATCTAAATCTCCTAATGAGCAAGAACGTCTTATTAATGGGTATTCTAAAGCATGGCTACATCATAAAGGTAGAAATAAACATCATTTTGAATATTGGTATGATTTTAATCCAGAAATACTTGCTTATTCACCTGTTAAGATGCCTATAAAATATGTTAAAGAGATGTTTTGTGATAGAGTTGCAGCATGTAAAACATATAAAAAAGAATTATATACTGATGCATCAAGTTTTGAATATTATGATTCTAGAAAAACTAAATATCTATTACATAAAGAAACAGCACTATTACTAGAAAAATGGTTAATAATGTTAAAAGATTTTGGAGAAAAAAAGACTTTTCAAGAGATTAAAAATACAAATTGTTATTAAGGAGGATAAATATGCTTGCTGTTATAAATATCATGGATAATATAGCAACTATAGTTTATTTCTTTATTGGAGCAATACTTGGTTTAATTTTAATATTAATTGCAATTTATATATTAGGTAAGATAAGCAATGATTATTTATCTAAAACTCATTATAAAAATGAATTAAAACCACTTAATAATCCAGAAGATATTATTAACGATGCAATAAATAATTATACTAATAATTATTCTAAAAAAATTATTAGTCAAAGATTTATTGGATTAAAAGATATATCATATAAGATGATTCAAGATATAGCTTTCCTATATTCGCCTAATAAGAAGAATCCTGAATTAGATATTGATTTACAAACATCTTTTAATATTATAAAAGATGCAATAAAACAAATAGATAAATTAGTTGATAGTGTTATAGATTCTCAAGCATTTAAAACTGTTTGGAAAAGTTATGCATTACTTGTTAAAACATCTAATTTATTTAAAAAGATCTTTAAGAAAGATCAATCAACAATTGATACAGATATTTCAATGAATATTAGATCTATGCGTGCATCATATGTAATGAAAAGATTAAAAAAATCTTCTAATACATCTTTGGTAGAAGAAGAAAACATTGAACCATCTGTTAAAAAAGAAGTAACAGAATCTACTAAGAAGTCTTATTTCTTACTAGATGGATTAATTAATAATAAAATATTAAGTTTTATTAAAGATTTAGGATATGAAACAATTAAAATATATAATAATTCTTACTTTAATGAAAAAGAAAAAGCAAGAGGTGAAAAGAAATGATTACATTAACATTCGCCCCTACTTTTGGTAATCTTTTATCTTCTTTTTTAGGATTAATTTTAGGGGCTTCATGGGCTGCTTCTGTTTATTTAAAAATAAAAAGAAAAAAGGTTTTAACTCATATAGAACCCGACTTTAATAAAATACCTGATGAAAAAAGAAAACTTTATTTAAAATATATAGATAATATTTATTCATATCATGAAAAGTCTAGAAAAAATAAAATTAAAATTTTATTTGGATTAGTAGAAATCAAAAGAAATATTAATTATAAAGAACTTGCTAAAACATATTTAGATTTAGATGATGTAAAAGATACAGAACCACTATCATTAGTAGATGAAATTAAGTGGTTAGTAGAAAAAATAGCAAAAGATAATTATGAAAATAGTAATTATCCATTGTTTGAATTAACAATTGATGAAATATTTGATTTAATGTATAGGGCAATTGATTTAACAAGTGATGTCATTAATGATTTAGGAATACCTGGTTTAAATCAAATTTCAATTAAATTAATATTAAATGCATCTCAATTAGGTGAAAAAGTATTTGAAATATTCAATAAAGGTTGGGTAAAAGTATTACTCAAAATATATAATGCAGCATTTAAAATATCTAAATTAATTAATCCAGCATATTGGATTAAAAAAATAACAAATGTTGTTTCAAATGATTCATTAATTAGTTTTATTTATTATATAATGTTTGAAATAACAGGTAAATTAACTGCTAACATTTATATGAAAAATAAAATAGAAGTTCAAACTGAAAATGAAGTTATTTAATATTAATACCTTGATTATGAATTATTAGGTGTTATAATAAAAGCGTACGGAGGTATATAAAATGGAATTAAAAGGTTCAAAAACTGAACAAAATTTAATGACAGCATTTGCTGGTGAAAGTCAAGCTAGAAATAAGTATACTTATTTTGCTAGCGTTGCAAGAAAAGAAGGTTATGAACAAATCGCAGCAATCTTCGAACAAACTGCAAACAATGAAAAAGAACATGCAAAGTTATGGTTCAAAGCATTAGGAGAACTAAAAACTACAGCTGAAAATTTAGCAGCTGCAGCCGCAGGTGAAAATTATGAATGGACTGATATGTATGATAAGTTTGCAAAAGAAGCTGAAGAAGAAGGATTTGCTAAACTTGCTTATCAATTTAAAGCAGTAGCTGCTATTGAAAAAGCTCATGAAGAAAGATATAGAGCATTACTATCTAATGTAGAAATGCAAAAAGTATTCGAAAAGAGCGAAGAAACTATGTGGGAATGCCGTAACTGTGGTCATCTTGTAATGGGTAAAAAAGCACCAGAAGTATGTCCAGTATGTGCACATCCTGGATCTTACTTTGAAGTAAGAAAAGAAAACTACTAAAATTAATTTAGTATTATACACATGTAACTAAAGTTACATGTGTTTTTCTTTTTTTAATACATATAATTAGTATATAAATATGTTATAATATTAAAGAAATAAATACTATAAAGGAAAGAATTATATGGATTTAAATAATTATACCTTATTAATGGATTATTATGAATTAACTATGGCTAATGGATATTTTGAATCAGGATATAAAGATACTATAGTATACTTTGATATGTTTTATAGAAAGAATCCTGATAATGGTGGATTTGTAATATTTGCAGGACTTGAATCTATTATAAATTATGTTAAAAATTTAAAATTTACAGATTCCGATATTGAATATTTAAGAAAAAGAAATTCTTTTTCAGATGGATTTCTAGAATATTTAAGAAATTTTAAATTTCATGGAGATATTTATTCAGTAAAAGAAGGTACAGTAGTATTTCCTTATGAACCACTTATTACTGTTAAAGCAAATATAATTGAAGCTCAAATAGTAGAAACATATCTACTATTATGTGTAAATCATCAATCGTTAATTGCAACTAAGACATCTCGTATTGTACGTGCAGCAAATGGTAGACCAGTAATGGAATTTGGTTCCAGAAGAGCACAAGGTGCTCAAGCTGCAATACTTGGAGCACGTAGTGCTTATATTGCAGGAGCGGCTGGTACTGCTTGTACTATATCTGATATAGAATATGGTGTTAAAGCATTAGGAACTATGGCTCATTCTTGGGTACAATTATTCCCTAGTGAATATGATGCATTTGTATCATATTGTAAGATGTATCCAGATAATGTAGTTTTATTAGTAGATACATTTGATGTATTAAAACAAGGTGTTCCAAATGCAATAAAAGCAATAAAAGAAGTATTAATACCTATGGGTATTAATAAAGCTGGTATTCGTATTGATTCTGGCGATATTGCATATTTATCTAAAGAAGCAAAAAAACTATTAGTTAAAGCTGGATTACCTTGGGTTACTATTTGTGCATCTAATGGATTAGATGAAAGATTAATTACTGAATTAATTAATCAAGGAGCACAAATTGATTCGTTTGGAGTAGGCGAAAGATTGATAACATCATCATCTGATCCTGTATTTGGAGGAGTTTATAAACTAGCTGCAATAGAAGAAAAAGGTGTAATAATACCTAAAATTAAAATCTCTGAAAATGAGGCAAAAATTACTAATCCACATTTCAAAAAAGTATATAGATTCTATGATGTAGAATCTCATAAAGCATTAGGTGATGTTATTACAATCCATGATGAAGTAATTGATTCATCTAAAGAATATACTTTATTTGATCCTCAATGTACATGGAAACAAAAAGTTATATCAAACTTTGAAGTGAAAGAATTACAAACACCTATTTTTATTAATGGCAATTCTGTATATGATGTACCTACTGTTGAAGAAATAAGATTACATTGCAATAATGAATTAGATACATTATGGGATGAAATTAAACGTTTTGATAATCCTCAAAAATATTATGTCGATTTATCACAAAAATTATGGGATTTAAAGAATAGCATGATAGAGAAATCTCGTAATAGTAATAGGAAATAATTAAATAATAATTATGATTAAAATACTTGTCTCTAGTTGTTTATTAGGAAGTAACACTAAATATGATGGTACTTCTAATTATAATGAATCATTAATAAATGATTTAAAAGGTTACGAAATAATACCAGTATGCCCTGAATCTTTAGGAGGTTTACCAATTCCAAGAACTCCATCAGAAATTAATAATGATATAGTTATTAATAAATTAGGAAATGATGTAACATCATATTTTAAAAACGGAGCTAATAAAGTATTAGATATTGCAATAGAAAATGATATTCATTATGCAATATTTAAAAAAAATAGTCCATCATGTGGATCTAATGGAATATATGATGGAACATTTAGTAAAAAAATAATTAATAAAGATGGAATTACTTCATCTTTATTAAAAGAAAATAATATAAAAATATATAATGAAGATAATTATAAAGAATTATTAGAATTAATTAAATAGGAGTAGATTATGTTTTTAGAACTTAGTCCAGAAATATACCCAATATTAATAGCTGTATTAGTCATATTTGTTCCAGTAGTAGTACTTGCTATTGTAGTATTTATTAAATTAATAATAAAAATATCTAAACAAAATAGAGAATACGATTCTAAACATAAGGATAATAAATAGGTTAATATATGAATATAGATAATTATAAAGATGATTTAATTAAATCTTTACAAGATTTAATTAAAATACCTAGTGTGCTTACAAATTTTGATGAATCAAATCAATATCCTTTTGGTAAAGATATTAATGATGCTTTAGAATATATGATTAATTTAGCTAAGAAAGATGGTTTTGATGCAACTAATATTGATAATTACGCAGGAGAAATAACATATGGCAATACTGGTAAATTAGTTGGTATATTGGGACATTTAGATGTAGTACCAGTAGGAGATGGTTGGATTAATAATAATCCTTTTAGTGGAGAAATTATTAATAATAAAATGTATGGTAGAGGAACTTTAGATGATAAAGGTCCTACTATTTGTGCGTATTACGCATTAAAAATGATTAAAGATCAAGGTATTAAATTAAAAAATACTATTAGAATAATACTAGGTACTGATGAAGAAACTGGATGGAGAGGGGTAGATTATTATTTTAAAAAACGACCTATTCCGGATTTTGGATTTGCACCTGATGCAGATTTTCCATTAATATATGGTGAAAAAGGTAGAAAAACTTTTGATTTAACTGCACCTTATGATAATAACGATATATTAGTATCTCTAAAAGGTGGAGAACGTTATAACGTTGTATTAGAAGAAGTTACTGCTTTAGTTAAGGAAGATTTATCAATGAAATTTAATGAATATTTAAGTAGTGTTGGTTTAACTGGTAATTGTATTAAAAAAGATAATTTATATGAATTAACATTAAAAGGTGTAGCATCTCATGGAGCATTCCCAGAAGGTGGTAAGAATGCTGGAACATATATGTGTAACTTTTTAAAGAATTATTCTTCTAATAAAATGGTTCAATGGATAGGTAATTTTATGCATGAATCATACTATTTAGATAAAATTAATGCCAATTATGAAGATTATGAGATGGGTAAAATTACTTGTAATATAGGCATTATTGATATTTCAAGTAATGATACAAGAGTTACATTAGATATTAGATATCCAATTAGATATCCAGAAGAAAAAAATGATCAATTATTAATGTCTATTATGTTAAATGGTTTAGCTATAACAGATTCAACTGATCAAGAACCACATTATGTATCTCCAACTGATCCACTTGTAACTAAACTTTATGACGCCTATGTTAAAAATACTGGTGATAATGTCAATAAACCATTTACAATTGGTGGAGGAACATATTCTAAAGTATTACCAAAAGGGGTAGCATTTGGAATGCTATTCCCAGGTGATGACGCTTTAGAACATCAATGTAATGAATGTGTAGCACTTGATACTTTATTTAAAGCAACAAAAATATATTATGATGCAATACTTGCATTAGGTGAAATTGATGCGTAGAAGAAATATTAAAAATGCACCCGAAAGAATAAAACAAGCCGAAGGCTTGTTTATTCTTAATCCTAATGATTATAAAGGTAAATGGAATACATTATTTAATAATGATAATCCAATACATGTTGAAATAGGAATGGGTAAAGGTAAATTTATTATTGCAAAAGCTTTAGAAAATCTTAATATTAACTACATAGGTATTGAAAAATTTGATAGTGTAGTATGTCAAGCAATAACTAAAATTGGAGATCAAGTTATACCTAACCTTCATTTAATATGTATGGATGCATCAATGCTATTTAATGTATTTGAAAAAGATGAAGTAAAGAAACTATATCTTAACTTTTCTGATCCTTGGCCAAAAGCAAGACATGAGAAAAGAAGATTAACATCTAAAACATATTTAGTTAAATATGAAGAATTTTTAGATGGAGATATAGAATTTAAAACAGATAATCATGATTTATTCTTTTATAGTGTAGAATCATTTAAAAATAATAATTATAAAATATTAGATTATTCAGAAGATTTACACTCATATAAGAATAATATTATTACTACTGAATATGAAGATAGATTTTCAGCTATGGGAAATCCAATTTATTATATTAATGTTGTAAAGGAAAAGTAAATGAAAGGTATTATATTACTTGCTGATTATTTTGAAGATATCGAAGCACTTGGAACTGTTGATTTAATTAGAAGAGCAAAAATAGATATAGATCTAGTATCTATGAAAGATAATGTTAATTTAATTACTCAGTCTAATATATCTATTAAAGCTGATAAAACTATTATAAATACGAATTTACAGGAGTATGATTTTTTGATTATTCCTGGTGGAAAAGCTGTAATGCTTACTCATCAATCATCAGAACTTACTAAAGATATAATTGATTATTTTATGCATAAAAAAGCATTAATAGCTTGTATTTGTGCAGCGCCTTCTTTATTAGGTAAAAATGGTTATTTAGATAATGTTAATTACACATGTTTTCCTTCTTTTGAAAAATTTTCAGAAAAAGGAATATATGATTCATCTAAAAAAGTAGTTGTATCTAATAATATTATTACTGCATGTTCAGCTGGTGCTACTTTTGAATTTAGTTATGAAATAATTAAATATTTAAAAGGAAAAAATGTTGCAGATCATATAATTGATGGTGTAATTTATTATAGATAAAATAAAAAAGTAATTAGATTCAAAATCTAATTACTTTTGTTTCAAAATAATAGATAAATAGATACTATTATGTTAAAATATTTATGCTTGGTATTAAATACCAACCCTTGCTGTTATATTTCTAATAACGGCCAATAGACCAAAAGGAGGAAAATATATGAAAAAGTACGAAGTTATGTACATTATCCGTCCTACTCTTGATGATGAATCAAGAAAAGCATTAATTGATGAATTAAATAATGCTTTTGCAGCAAACAATTCTGTTGTTGATTCTGTTAAAGAAATGGGATTTAGAGATTTAGCTTACGAAATTGATGGTGAATCAAAAGGCTATTACGTTTTACTAAACGTTACTGCTACTGTTGAAGGTATCAATGAATTCGAACGTTTAGCTAACATTCGTGAAAATGTAATTCGTCATATTTGTGTTCTTGCATAAGGAGATAAATTATGAATCGTGTTACATTAGTAGGTCGTATTACAAAAGACCCTGAATTAAAAACATCACCAAGTGGTGTTAATTTTGTATCTTTCAGTATAGCAGTTAATCGTAATGTTCAAAATGCTAACGGTGAACGTGTTGCTGATTTTATTAATTGTGTTGCTTTTAATAAGCAAGCAGAAAATTTATGTCGCTTTATTAAAAAAGGCGGACTTATTGGTGTTGATGGAAAACTTCAATCAAGAACATATCAAGGAAATGATGGAACAACTAGATATGCAACAGATGTTGTATGTGATCAAGTTAATTTCTTAGAACCTAAAAATTCTAACCCTACTCCATCATATAACAATAATGATTATAGTTCTTATGATAATTCATTTAATCAAGCACCTCGTGAAGTTGTAAACCCAACTCCAGTTCAACCTAGTTATAATCAATCTAAACCTAGTGTTTTTGATCAACCAAAACAAACTAATAATAACAATGGTTTTAATGATATGGGTAATCAATATACAATTTCCGATGATGATTTACCATTTTAGGAGGATAGAATAATGGCTATTTACAGAAAACGTAAAAAAGTATGTTACTTTACAGAAAATAAAATTGAAAAAATAGATTGGAAAGATGCTGATTTATTAAAAAGATTTATATCTGACCGTGGAAAAATATTACCACGTAGAGTAACTGGAACTAAAGCTATATATCAAAGAGAACTAGCTGTTGCAATTAAACGTGCTAGACATATGGCTTTATTACCATTCGTAAAAGAATAATCTAAAAAAAGACCTTAAGGGCTATAAATTTTGAAACTAGTGAAAAAACAACTCAAATAAATCTGGGTTGTTTTTTGTTTTATAATGTAAATATACTTAAATCGGAACATTTATAGAGTTTTTGTTAACAATGCATATACTCAAATTATAATTTTCTGCTATAATAATATCGTAATAAAGGAGATATTATGGATAATATTGTTGAAGAAAGAGTTGTAATTGGTGGAG
>DCIB01000006.1 GCA_002315915.1 Caryophanales bacterium UBA1737 | reverse complement strand
ACTTATATTACATAGCACTAAAAAAAGACGCTATTTTAAAATAGCGTCTTTTTAAATTGAATTGTTAAATGTTCTTTGATATAATAAAACCAGAGTAAGAAAGAAGGATTATGTGAGTAACCAAGTAGAAATATTAAGTTATAAACATAATGGGGAACTCCATCGAGTTTGGCAATATGCAACTATTATTCGTGAAACATCAGATATGATAGTTGTAGTCAATGATCATACAAATGTAATTGATGGCGATGGAAGACGCTGGCACACAAAAGAACCAGCAGTTTGTTATTTCTTTAAAAATTATTGGTTTAACATTGTGTGTATGCTACGTGGCAGATCTATATACTACTACTGTAATCTTAGTTCACCATTTGTTCAAGATGCTGAAGGTATTAAGTATATCGATTATGATTTAGATGTTAAGGTATTTCCAACTGGAGATAAAGTTATTTTAGATCGAGATGAATTTGAATTTAATCAAACAGATTATAATTATTCTAAAGAACTTATAAATGTAGTTGAAAATGAACTTGAATATTTATTAAAAAGAATTGAGAAAAAGGAATTTCCTTTTGATCAAAAAACTGTACTCTCAGATTTTAATATTTATTTAAACCTAAAAAAACAACTTAATCGTAAAAAGAAAAAACATACCAATTAGTTATAAAAAAGACAAGTTTATACTTGTCTTTTTTATTGATTTTACCTAGATAAAATGATATTATATAATTAGAACTTAAGAAAGAAGTAATTTATGACTAAACGAGAATTAATTAAACAAATCCATGATAGTTCAAATTATGACTATACAACTATTAATGATATAGTTGATCAGGTATTTAATAATATAAGTGAAGCTTTTGAAACTGATGAAAAAATTGTTATTAGTGGATTTGGAACTTTTACAAAACATTATCAAGATTCATATATAGGAGTTCATCCTCAAACTGGAAAAAATATAAAAATAGATGGTTCTTATAAAATAAGATTTACAACAAGCAAACTAGTAAAAGGAAAACTAAATAAATAATGGAGCACACATAATGTGTGCTCCATTTTACATAATACCAAATTTAATTGCCACAATACTTACAATCATAGATATTAAATTATTTATCATATGAGCAACTATTGTTGTTATTATATTACGATTACTTTTGATATATGTTAGACCTAATCCTGCTCCCATTAATGAATATATTATAATATATGATAATTCTTTAACTATATTTAGATAAGGTTGTCCAAGTAATAAAGCGTTAATAATAGGATTTATAACATGTATTGCGCCAAAACAAAGAGAAGAAACAACTAATCCTTTACGTGTATTATTTTTACATAAATTAAATATTGATTTTCTAAATACTAATTCTTCAACTATTGGAGCAAGAATAATAGTTACAAAACATATAATTAATAATGGACCAATATTTGTTGTATCTTTAATTATTTCATTAATAGTTTCTTCATTAGTCGAATCTGTTGTAATACCTAAAGATGTAAGAATAATTGAACCCATTATGCTTCCCGCATAAATAAATAACCATCCCCATAAGGCATTTTTAAATATTTTATCTTTTTTATGTAAATCTGTTTTAATCATATTAAATGAAACAATTACTAATGAAATAGCAAGTAATGCATATATTACTAATTCTAAGTAAGGTGTTAATACTTTAGACATTTCATCTTGTAATGTTTCACTTTGTCTTATTGTATCAAGAGTTAATCCTGTTTTAGAACAATATATTCCTATTAATATACTTGATATTAAATCTGCACTTAAGAAAAATATTATAAAATATAAAATTAAATTAATCCACGAGTTTCTAGTAGTTTTTTGTTCAAAAATATAATTTGATTCATTTAAATTTATAAAATAACGATATTCTACTTTTAATGAAGGATCTTTATCTAACATTTCTTTAATCATTGCTGTTTTTTTAATTTCATATTTTTTACCTAAATATATAAATAAAAAACATCCAACAAAAAATGCAAGTAAAACAATTGTTATAAGAAATTGATCTGGATTATTAGTTTGATTATCTAATAAAGAATCCATATTTGATAGTAAGTAATTCATATAGCACCTCATTATTTATGTTTATTGTATCAAATATATTATAATAAAACAAGATTATAAAGTCTTTATGATATAATACATAAGAGGATTTATTATGGATTTATTAATAGGTACACATAATTTAGGCAAGTTAGAAGAATTTGTTAAATTATTTAAAAATTACAATATAAAATTATATACATTAAACGATTTTAAAAATATAATTGAGCCAATTGAATCAGGTTCTACATTTAAAGAAAATGCGTATATTAAAGCAAAATCATATTATGAACAAACTAAAATGAATGTAATATGTGATGATACTGGATTATGTGTTGATAGTTTAAATGGTGAACCAGGAGTATATTCTGCACGCTATGCATGTGATATAAAAGATGATTTTTCACCACTAGATAATAGTTTAAAACTATTAAATAAATTAAAAGGTATAACTAATAGAAAAGCCCATTTTGAATGTTCGATAGTTTTTTTTAATGGAAAAGAATTTATTGATAGTCAAGGTATTATTAATGGAACAATAGCTAATGATTTTAAGGGTGATAGTGGCTTTGGATATGATCCTTTATTTATTCCTGATGGGTATGATAAAACTTTTGCAGAATTAGGATTAGATATTAAGAATAAAATATCTCATAGAGCTTTAGCTTTAAATGATATTTTAGTTAAATTAGATAAAATCTTAAATAAGTAAAAGTAATATTCTTGAAAATAATAAGTTTATTTAATAAAATATATATAGAATTTATTGGCGAAAAGGGGTGAGCATTGACATGCCAAAAACTTATGTTAAAGATCCTGCTGAATTAGATGAAGCTATAAAAAGATTCAAACGTGATGTTTCAAGAGCTGGAACTCTAATCGAAGCAAAGAAACGCCAACATTATATGAAGCCAGCTGAAGAAAGAAAAGAAAAACGTAAAGCTGCTCGTAAAGCTGGAAGAATGCATTAATTGAAATTAAATAACACTTAAAACTTTAGTTTTAAGTGTTATTTTTATGTTTTTTTATAGGTAATAACTTAATTTTTTTAATTAACTTTTTAATATTCTTATTAAGATTTCACATTTTTTTAAAAAATATTGTATAATAATGCATATAATGCTCTTACTGCGCGATGTTGACAATAATTATAAGGAGAACAGAATTATGAAAAGTCGAATCAAAGGACGTCATTTAAATGGATTTAAAGACATGTCTTTAGGATCAGGTATTATTGAATATCTTAATCCTGAATTTGTTTATTTTCCAATCCAATTAGATGGCTCTAATTTCACTTTACTTAAAAAAGTAGGTGATGATGTTTTAGAAGGCGAACCAATCATGATAAAGGAAGGTCGTTTCCAATATCCTATTTGTTCGAGTGTATCTGGTACTATCACACAAGTTAAAAAAATGTGGCATTCATCAGGTAAAATGGTTGAGATGTGGGAAATTCAAAATGATTTTAAGAATAACTTATATCATAATGATTTTAAATCTGCAACTAATAGAGATTCTTATATAGAATCTATTAAACAAGCAGGTATTATTGGACTTGGTGGAGCTGGATTTCCAACATATGTAAAATATTTACCTACTGATAGTGCAAAGGTTGTAATAATTAATGCAGCTGAATGTGAACCTTATATTACTTGTGATTATTTATCTATTATCGAAAGAACAAGTGATTTAATAAAGGGATTAAAACTTATTATGAGTATTAATAACGCTCCAAAAGGTGTTATTGCAATAAAAGAATCAAAAATACAAGCTATTGAAGCTTTACTTAATGCAATAGGTGATGATTCTAGTTTATCTGTATATGAATTAAAAGATACATATCCTGCTGGATGGGAAAAATATATTGTAGAACATATTACTAAATCTACATACGTTTCTTTACCAAGAGAAGTTGGTGCTATTGTTAATAATGTTCAAACAGTACTAGCTGTATATGATGCTTTAAGTAATAATTTATCTTTAACTACTAGAGTTGTAACAATTACTGGTGATGGAATTAAAGAGCCTAAAAACTTTAGAGTAAAAATAGGTACAAAAGTTTTAGATTTAATTGAAAAATGTAATGGATATGTAGATGACTTAGAAGATGCATATTTAATTGCAGGTGGTCCTATGACAGGTCATGCTATATTATTTGATGATTTAGTTATTACTTCAACTGTAGGATCTATTATTGTAAAGAAAAAGAACACTAAAGTTAAATCTCTAAATTGTATTGGATGTGGTAAATGTGCTGAAAAATGTCCAGCATTCTTAACACCAACCTCTATTAGGCAAGCATTTTTAAGTAAAAATGTAGATGAATTACGTGATTTAAGAGTAAATAAATGTGTTCAATGCGGTTTATGTTCTTATGTTTGTCCATCTAGAGTTGAAATGACAGACTATATGTTTAAAGCAAAAGATATGTTAGCTAAAGCTACTGTATTAAAGAAATAGGTGATTATATGCGTAAGTTTTTATTAGATAAAGGCCCTTATTTAAGATCAGTTGATGAGAAATCTAATTCAACAGCTAAGATGATGCATAATCTCTTAATAGCAATGATTCCACTAGTATTATTTGCATGGGTATTATATGGTATTTTACCTTATGTAAATGGTACTACAAATAATTTATATTATTTATTTAGACCATTAGTAAATGTACTTATTGGTGCATTATCAAGTATGGTATTTGAAGGTTTATATTTCTTCTTATTTAAAGGTGTAAGAGGATTTAAAAATGTATTAGAAGAAGTTATATATAGTTTTGCTGAAATACCTGGTATAATTATTGCTTTATTATATCCTGCAACAATTCCTTTTTGGGCTATAATTTTGTCATGCTTTATTGGCAATATAATATTCAAAATGCTATTTGGTGGATTAGGATATAATATATTCAATCCAGCAGCTGTTGGATATGCCGTTATTAAAACATGTTTCCCAACTATGGTTCCTGCTGCTTTATTAGAACAAGCTTCTTTAATTGAACCAATAATTAAAGCATTATCAAATATAAGTTTTGTATCTAGTGCAACTCCTCTTGTTACTATGGAAGGTTTTGCAACAGGTGCTACAAAATATATAATGACATATTCAGAGTGTTGTGATTCTTATGGTGGATTATTAAATCTATTCTTAGGATTTAAAAATGGTACTATGGGAGAAATATCAATTGTTTTATGTATATTAGCTTGTGCATATTTAATCTGGAAAAAAGTTATTAATTGGAGAGTTCCAGTATTATATGTTGCTACAGTATTTGGTATTACATGGCTTATTGCAATAGTTAACGGAATAGAAGGAGTATTAGGTGGTATTTGGTTCCCTACTTTTAATGTATGTACAGGTGGAATGTTTTTCTGTGCTGTATTTATGGCTACAGAACCAGTTACTACCCCAAAGAGTGTTCATGGAAAAAGTATTTTCGCTATAGCAGTTGGTATTTGTACAGTATTATTTAGATTACATGGTATTTTCCCTGAAGGAACTCTTACTGCATTATTATTTGTTAGTTTATTTACTCCATTTATTGATAAATTTGCTAGTGCTAATAGATCATCATTCAATGATAAAAAGAATTTCTTTAGATATTTAATTTTATCAATTGGCTTTGCATGTATTATTGCATATATTGTTTATCGTGCAACTGGATCTATGGCTATTACTGATATGGCTTGTATGGAGGTATTCTAATATGAAGAATAAATTTAAATTACCTCATACATTAAAACTTTCTATATTTTTATTCTTATTATGTTTTATTTGTTCAGGACTTCTTGCATTAGTAAATGCTTTAACAGAAGAACGTATTAAAGAAAATACTATTGCAGCTGAACTTAAAGCTAATCAAGTAATTATGGATAGTTTAGCATCTAAAGATTCATATGAAAATGTAACACTTGCAACAGAAGAATATTCAACATATTTTGAAACTGGTGTTAAACAATGTTATAAATCTACATTATCTGGTGATACTGTTTATACATTTAAAGTAGAATCTACTACTCAATATGGTATTACATTTAATACTTTAGTTAGTATTAAAGATACAAATAGTGTATATACAATTATTAAAGTAGAAGTACTTAATGCTGCAACATCATATGGACCATCTTTTGATAATAAATTCTATGATGATGAAGCTCATGATTTTAATATGAATGGCAAAGTAGCAAATGCTCAAAGTGTATCTGAATTTAATAAAGCGTTTGTTTCAGGCGCTACTATATCTGGTGGATATATAAAAGATGCATTAAGCTATTCTGTTAAAACTTTAGAAAGAATTGTAGCAGGTGAATAATCATGAAGAAATTTAATATTGTTTTAAATGGAATACTTAATGAAAACCCTACATTTGTAATGCTTATAGGAATGTGTCCAGTTATTGCAATTACAACATCTTGGTTTAATGCTTTTGGTATGGGTGTTTGTGTATTATTTGTATTAATATTTTCAAATTTAATAATTTCTCTATTAAGAAATATAGTTCCAAATGATATAAGAATTCCTGTATTTATTGTAGTTATTGCAACACTTGTTACAATAGTAGAACTTGTATTACAAGCATATATTCCTGATTTATATAGTGAATTAAAGATATTTGTACCTTTAATTGTTGTTAACTGTATTATTTTAGGTCGTGCAGAAGCATTTGCTTCTAAGAATCCTCCTTTTGATAGTGTCTTAGATGCTATTGGAATGGGTGTTGGATTTACTGTTGCTATGTTTATTATTACTGCAACTCGTATTTTATTTGGTGAGATATGTGGTTTATCATTATTCTTAAAACCTGTTGGAGGTTTCTTAACAGTCGGATTGTTAATAGGTATTATTCAATCAATTAGAATAAAGTTATCTACACCTAAACAAATTGTTAAGGAGGCAAAATAATGGAATTAATTAAATTAGCGTTTACTGCTTTCTTAATTGAAAATGTTATTTTATCTCAAACTTTAGGTACTTGTCCTTTCTTAGGAGTTTCTAAGAAAACTTCAAGTGCTGTAGGTATGGGACTTGCTGTTACTGCTGTTATTTTAATATCATCAACAGTTACTTGGGCATTATATCATTATGTACTTGTTACTCTTGAAATGGTATATTTAAAGACATTAACATTTATTTTAGTTATTGCATCTTTAGTTCAAATTCTTGAAATGATTTTAAAGAAAACATCAGTTAATTTATATAAAGCACTTGGTATTTATTTACCATTAATTACAACAAACTGTGCTGTATTAGGATGTGCACTTACTGCAATTGATTATTCATTTGTAGAAATGATTGTATATTCTTTATTCTCAGGACTTGGATTCTTCTTTGTAATGTGGCTATTCTCTGGACTACGCGAAAGAATGGAACAAGCTCCAATTCCTGAAGGATTTAAAGGATTCCCTATTGCATTAATTGCAGCAGCTGCTCTTGCACTTATATTCTCTCGTTTAGGAGGTATTATTTAATGATACTTACTAATGTGTCTACTCTTTTAATATCTGTTGGAGTATTTGCTCTAATAGGAGGAGTACTAGGTGTATTAATTGGAATATCAGCTAAAATATTCCATGTCGAAGAAGATACTCGTGTTGAACAAGTATTAGCTTTACTTCCTAACGCAAACTGTGGTGGATGTGGATTTCCGGGATGCTCTGGTATGGCTGATGCAATTGTAAATAATGGAGCTAATCCTGCTGCGTGTAAACCTATAAAAGCTGATAAAGAAGAAGCTATAAAAAATTTAGTTGCTGAATTTAATAAAAAAGAAGAAAAATAAAATAAATAAATTTAGAAGGGAAATCTAATGTTAGATTTAGAAAAGTATAAAACTCAACTTGAACAGTTAATTGCTTTTGGTGAGAAAGAAAGTTATATACCACTTCAAATGATATATAATAAAATTCCAGATGCTAATGAAGAAAATTATGAAAATGGTCAAGTATTAGATGATGTAGTAGAATATTTAGAGGATAAAGGCTTTGAAGTATTACGTGGAGAACAAAAATCTGAACAAGATATGGATTATGATGCTATTGGTGCCAAAGAACTAATTAACGATATAGCTGATTTTAATGAAATGAATGAAGGAAATGATTATGATGATTCAGAAGATGAACCTAGTGATTCATCTTTAGAAAATATAGAAGAAGCTGAAATTAAAATATCTGATTTTGATAATGATGATCAATCTGGTTTTCAATCTGATGATTTAATAAGAATGTATCTTCATGAAATTGGCCAATATGATTTACTTAACATTAATCAAGAAGCTGAATTATCTCAAAATGTTCAAAATGGTTTAGCAGCCAAAGCAACTTTAGAAAAGTATGAAAAAAATGGAAAAACACCTACTGAAGAAGAAACTAAAAAGTTTAATGAAAAAATAGAAAAAGGTGATCAAGCCAGAAATGTCTTAATTGTATGTAACTTAAGACTAGTTGTATCAATTGCTAAAAACTATGCTAAAAATTCTAGAACTCTTCCTTTAGAAGACTTAATTCAAGAAGGTAACTTTGGATTAATGAAAGCAGTAGATAAATTTGACTATAACCGTGGTTATAAATTTTCTACTTATGCTACATGGTGGATTCGTCAATCTATTTTAAGAGCTATTGCTGATAAAGGTAGAAATGTTAGAATTCCTGTTCATATGCATGAGTCTATTAATCGTTTAGCTCGTATTAGAAGAAGATTAACTCAAGAATTACATAGAGAACCAACTAATGAAGAATTAGCACAAGAAATGAAAATTCCTGTTGATAAAGTTGTAGACTTACAACGTGTAGCACAAGATTCTATTTCTTTTGATAATTCTGTTGGTGATGAAGATGATTCTACTTTAATTGATTTAGTACCAGATGATAATACAGCTAATCCATATGAATATACTGAACAATTATTATTTAAACAAGAAGTTGAAGCTGTATTAAAAACTTTAACTCCTCGTGAAGAATTAGTTCTTAGATATCGTTATGGAATTGGAACTGATCATCCTTGTACTCTAGAAGAAGTAGGAAAAATAATGCATATTACTCGTGAACGTGTACGTCAAATTGAAGGTAAAGCATTAGATCGTTTAGGTAAATCTTATCGTCGTACTAGACTTGAAGCTTATATTAAAAAATAAAATAATTTTATTAATAATGAAAGAAGATTAAAGTATGGATATTTCAATGGAAAAATTCGTCAATTACTTAAAACAATATGGTTTTGTATATCAAGGTAGTGAAATATATGGTGGACTTGCCAATGCTTGGGATTTTGGTCCATTAGGTGTAGAACTTAAAAACAATATTAAACAAGCTTGGTGGAAATCATTTGTAAAAACTCATCCTTTAAATGTAGGACTAGATTCGGCTATATTAATGAATCCAGAAACTTGGGTTGCAACAGGACATGTAGGAGGATTTTCTGATCCTTTAGTGGACTGTAAAAGTTGTAAAACTCGTTATAGAGCAGATAAATTAATTGAAGATGCAACACAAGGAAAAGAAACAGGTGATGGATGGAGTAATGATGAATTATCAAAATATTTAGTTGATCACCAAATTAAATGTACAAAATGTGGTAAGGTTGACTATACTCCAATTAGAAAATTTAATTTAATGTATGAAACACATCAAGGTGTTTTAGAAAATGATAAAAGTGTAGTATATTTAAGACCTGAAACTGCTCAAGGGATATTTGTTAATTTTAAAAATATTCAAAGAACTACACGTAAAAAAGTACCATTTGGTGTTGGTCAAATTGGAAAAAGTTTTAGAAATGAAATTACTCCTGGTAATTTTATTTTTAGAATTAGAGAATTTGAACAAATGGAAATGGAATTTTTCTGTAAACCAGATACTGATTTAGAATGGTTTAAATATTGGAAAGATTTCTGTCATGAATTCTTATATAAATTAGGATTAAAATCTGAATCTTTAAGAGATAGAGATCATAAAAAAGAAGAATTATGTTTCTATTCTAAAGCAACAACTGATATTGAATTTAAGTATTTCTTTGGATGGGGTGAACTTTGGGGTATAGCAGATAGAACTAATTATGATTTAAGTGTTCATCAAGAACATTCAAAAGAGAATTTAGAATATTTAGACCCAGAAACAAATGAAAAATATTTACCATATGTTGTAGAACCATCTGTTGGTGTAGAAAGATTAATGCTTGCAGTATTAACGGATGCATATGATGAAGAAACATTAGAAGATGGAGATATAAGAGAAGTATTAAGATTATCTCCAGCACTTGCTCCAATTAAAATTAGTGTTTTACCACTTGTTAATAAATTGAATGAAAAAGCTCAAGAAATTTATAAAGTTCTTGCTAATGAATATTCATGTGATTTTGATGCTTCAGGTAAAATCGGTAAACGTTATAGAAGAGCAGATGCAATAGGAACACCATATTGTGTAACTGTTGATTTTGATACATTAGAAAAAGGATTAGTAACTGTACGTAATCGTGATACAATGGCACAAGAAGTTGTTAGCGTTGATGAATTAGTTAGTTACTTTAATCATAAATTTGATTTTTAATAAATTTAATTAATATTATACGAAAGGAGGTTTAGAATGATATCTAATCAAGTTATTAGAAAAATAGTAGAAGAATCTAATATAGTTGAAATTGTAAATGAATATGTACCACTTCAAAAAAAAGGTAATAACTTTTGGGGAGTATGTCCATTTCATGATGACACTAAACCTTCAATGAGTGTAACTAATGTTAAACACATGTTTAACTGCTTCTCATGTGGAACGAAAGGTAATGTAATAACTTTTGTTCAAAAGTTTGAAAATATTACATTTAATCAAGCAGTATTAAAACTTGCAAAAAAATTAAATATTGAAGTAGATATCGAAACTTCTAAAAAAGAAGCAAGAAAATCTTATTTAGAATCTATAATGCAAGAAGCAAAAGAATTCTATAACTTTTATTTACTTAATTCTGAAGAAGGAAATATCGCTTTAGAATATTTAAAATCAAGAAATATTGATTTAAATATCATAAAAGAATTTGAAATAGGATTATCGCCTAGTATAAATGATTCTTTATATAAATATTTAATTGGAAAAGGTTATCTAGAACTTGATTTAATTGAACTAGGATTAATTTCAGATATTAAAGGAACAATTAAAGATACATTTAGATCCCGTATAATATTTCCTTTAAATAATAGTCTTGGTAAAACTAATGGTTTTAGTGGTAGAAAATATTTACCAAATGATTTAAAAAATGATAATCTACCTAAATATATAAATTCTAATGATAATGAATTATTCCATAAAGGCGAAATTTTATATCATTTAGATAAATCATTCAAAAGTATTAGACAACTAGATAAAGTATTTATTTTTGAAGGATTTATGGATGTTATTGCAGCATATAAAGCTGGAGTAACAAATTCTGTTGCAACAATGGGTACTGCATTAACTAAAACTAATGCCGAAAATTTATTATCTTTAACTAAAAATATTGTATTATGTTTTGATGGTGATAAAGCTGGTATTGATGCAATGGAAAATGGAACTTTAGTTTTTTCTAAATTAAATACTATTCCTCAAGCATGTGTCTTACCTGATAATTTAGATCCAGATGATTTTGTAAATAAATATGGAAAAGAAAAATTAGTAGAATATTTTAATAAGAATATCTTTTCTGTATATGAATGGGTTTATCGTTTAGCTTATAAAAATTTAATTAAACAAGATTTAGTATCTGTTGAAACTTTTAAAAAGAAAATATTTGATTTTATTAAATTTACATCATCTGAAACTATTATTGATTATTATTTAAAGCAAATATCTAATGAACTAAATGTTTCATATGATGCAATAAGAAAAGATTTCTCGAATAATCAATATACATATTCATCAATTGATAATAAAAAACAACAGTTAATTAAGAAAGCTGATGAAATAATAAAATATAAAAGAAGTACAAAAGGTGTAAAAAGAGCATATGAAATGATTATTATGTATGCTTTAAACTATCCAGAAACTTCAAAAAAATATTTTGATGTAGTAGGTCAAGTTTTTCCTGGCAAAGAATTTATTAATGAATACTCTATATTACTTTTAATAAATTCAATTTTTCAAGAACATCCTGATGATTGTACAAAAGAATTATTATTAAACCATATCAATAAAGAAGATGAATATAATAAATATATTGAACAAATATCTACAAGTATGTTTAAAATAAATTCTGTTATTGAATTAAATGATTGCCTAAATACAATTAAAAAATATTTAAGTCAAATAATTTCAGATATTCAAATTGAAAAAGCTAAATCAGGTGATGATGAAGCATATAAAATCTTAATATCATATAAATCGGATAAGAAAAATGGTAAATAATCGTTTACTTAAAGCATTAGATTATATTTCTAAAGATGATTCTTTAGCAGATATTGGATGTGATCATGGTTATTTATCTATGCTAGCGATTGAAAAAGGTGTAAAAAAAGTTTTATTAGTTGATAATAAAGAAGGACCATTATCTAAATCAAAAGAAAACTTATTTAAATATCATACTGATTCATCTATAGATATTAAATATTCATTATCTAGTGGATTAACAAACGTTGATTCAAGCTATTCCAAAATTGCGATACTTGGTATGGGTGGTTTATTAATAAAAAATATAATATCTGAAGCTAAGTTTGATTTATCAAATACTACATTTATTTTATCTGCTCATACTAAGATTGATTCTTTAAGAGAATATCTATTTAAAAATGGTTTTCAAATATTAGATGAACAAATCGTTTTAGATAAAGATGTTTTTTATGAAATTATAGTTTGTAAGAAGACATCTAAAAAAATTATTTATAATGATTTAGATATAATGTTTGGAAACGTATTAAGAATAAAAAAAGATCCATTATTTCTCGAAAAATGGACTAATAAATTAAAATATTTAGAATCAATTAATAATAATATTGATTCAATAAATAATCAAATCAAATTAATAAAGGATTGCTTATGTCTAAAGTAAAAGATATTATTAATTATATTACTTCCATCTATCCATTAGAAGATTCTATGAGTTTTGATAATGGAATAACAGGACTTCAATTTGGAGATGCTAATTCTAATGTATCTAAAGTAATGATTACTTTAGATATTACAAATAAAGTATTAGAAGATGCATTAGAAAAAGGTTGTGATATGATTATATGTCATCATCCATTTATGTTTAATCCATTAAAGAATTTAAATTATAATTCTGTTTTTGGAAAAAAACTAATTAAAGTATTAAGTAATAAAATTAATATTGCAGCTTTTCATACATGTTTTGATTGTGGTAAAGACGGAATGAATGACCGTTTAGCTAAAATATTAGGATTTACTGATGTGTATCAAACAACTGATATTCAAAAAGATGCATTATTAAGAGTAGGATATGTAAAAGAAATATCAGCAATTGATTTTGCTAAGTATGTAAAGAAGACTTTACAAGAAGAATCTGTAAAACTAATTGGTGATTATAATCGAACAATTAAAAAAGTTGGTATTATAGGTGGAAGTGGAGCTATCGATTGGCAAAGTGCCATGTACGAAGGATGTGACTGCTTTATAACAGGAGAAGTTCATCATAATAATGCTATTGATATTGTTGATAATAATTTCTTAGTTATTGAAGTTAGTCATTTTGCAGAAAGCTTCTATAAAGAATCTTTATGTAAAGAATTAAAAGATAAGTTTATAGATTGTGAATTCATTTTATCAAATGAATCAAATCCTTTTAAAACTATATAAAAAAAGCTAGAGTTTTAAACTCTAGCATTTTTTGTAAATAGAATTGTTAGTCTTCTACAATTGCTCCTGTAGGGCATGCTGCTTCGCAAGCACCGCAATCAACACATGCATCAGGATCGATAGTATAAATATCGCCTTCATTGATTGCGCCAACTGGACATTCGCCTTGGCAAGTACCACAAGCTACACAAACATCTGTAATTTTTCTTGGCATAACAATACCTCCTGTAAAATATTTTACTCTTTTATTATAACTAAATATAAATAATACTACAAGTTATATTATATATTTTTTACGATCTAATATGTTTTTATGGTAAATATGTATGGTATTTGTTATAATATTTATATATAAATAATAAGGAGACTTTATCACTATGGAATGGTGGCAAATATTATTAATGTGCCTTGGTTCATTAGCAGTTGGTGCTGTTGCAACTTTCTTTATTGTTAGACATATGTTTAATAAACAATTAAAAGAAAATCCTCCTGTTAATCGTAACATGATTAGAGCAATGTTTTTACAAATGGGACGTAAACCATCTGAAAAAGATATTACTCGTGTTATCAATGAAATGATGAAATATCAATAAAATTGAGTATCTAATGTAATAATTAGATACTTTTTTTGTACAAATTTGTATGTTTTTTAATCTTTATTTTATTTAGGTAAAATCGAAATAATCTTTATATCAATATGCTTGAAAAACAAGGAAATAGTGGTATAATAAATAATAATGAGGTAAATATCTATGGCAGATACAACTAAAAAAGTTAGAAAATATGATGATAGTTCCATTAAAGTATTGGAAGGACTAGAAGCTGTTCGTGTAAGACCTGGTATGTATATTGGATCTAATGATTCAAGAGGATTACATCATTTAGTATGGGAGATAGTAGATAATGCAATCGATGAAGTATTAAATGGCTGCTGTAATGAAATTAATGTAACAATTGAACCTGATAACTCTATTACTGTTCAAGATAATGGGCGTGGTATACCTATTGGTATGAATAAAGATTTAAATAGACCAAGTCCTGAAGTTATATTTAACACTCTTCATGCTGGTGGTAAATTCGATGAAGATGGTGGTTATAAAACATCAGGTGGTTTACATGGTGTTGGATCTAGTGTAGTTAACGCTCTAAGTTCATTGTTTGAAGTTGTTATTCAAAGAGAAGGAAAAATATATCGCCAACGTTATTTAAAAGGTGGCAAAAAAATAGAAAAACCAACTATTGAATCAAGTAGTTCAAAAAAGACTGGTACATTTATCCATTTTGTACCAGATAGTACATGCTTTTCTACAACTATTTTTGACTATAAAACAATATCACAAAGATTAAAAGAATCTGCTTATTTAATAAAAGGATTAAAAATTACTTTAGAAGATAAAAGAGATAATTTAGAACAACTTGAAGAATTCCAATTTCAAAATGGAATAGTTGAATTTACTCAAACATTAACTAAAGATAAAGAACCTCTTCATGATCCTGCTTTCTTTGATGGTGATTATAATGGTATACATGTAGAAATTGCTCTTCAATATTGTGATAAATCATATAATGAAACAATTCTATCTTATGTTAATAATATTCGTACTCGTGATGGTGGTACTCATGAAGTTGGATTTAAAACTGGATTAACAAGAGCTTTTAATGAACATGCAAGAATTATTAATGCTCTAAAAGATAAAGATCCTAACTTAGATGGTTCTGATATTCGTGAAGGTGTTACTGCTATTATATCTTGTATGGTTCCTGAAAAGTTCTTACAATTTGAAGGCCAAACAAAAGGTAAACTTGGTACTCCTGAAGCAAAAGCAGCTTTAGAACAAATTACATATGATCAAATGAAAAGCTTCATGGCTGAGAATGGTAAGATATCTGATCTTATTGTAAATAAAGCACTACGTGCTTCAAAAGCAAGAGAAGCATCAAGAAAAGTAAGAGATGAAGTAAGACTTGGTAAAGAAAAAGCATCTAAACCTTCTAATTTACTTGGTAAACTAACACCTGCTCAATATAAAAACCCATCTAAGAATGAATTATTCTTAGTCGAAGGCGATTCAGCAGGAGGATCTGCTAAACAAGGTAGAGATAGAACATTCCAAGCTATATTACCTTTACGTGGTAAAGTATTAAATACTTGTAAAGCAAAAGTTGAAGAAATGCTTAAAAATGAAGAAATAGTATCTATTATTAATTCTATTGGTGGTGGATTTGGATCTGATTTTGATGTAAAAAAATCTAACTATAATAAAGTAATTATAATGACCGATGCTGATACAGATGGAGCTCATATCCAAACTTTATTATTAACTTTCTTCTTTAGATTTATGAAACCTTTAATTGAAAACGGAATGGTTTATATTGCAACTCCTCCTTTATATAAAATTCAAACTAAATCAAATGTTGAGTATGCATGGACTGATGAAGAATTGAGAGAAAAGATTGGTGCACAAAAAAATGTTACTATTCAACGTTACAAAGGTTTAGGTGAAATGAATGCTGAACAACTTTGGGAAACAACAATGGAACCCGGAAAACGTTCTTTAATTAAAGTCAATATAGAAGACTTAGGTGAAGCTGAACGTAGTATGGAAATATTAATGGGTGATGATGTAGATAAACGTCGTGATTGGATTGAAAATAATGTTATCTTTGACGTAGATGATAACTTTACTTTAGAGGAGGCATATTCTGATGAGTAAGACACATGATGAAATAGATCAATTCATTACAGACCGTATATTAAATGATAATTTTGAAAATATCATGGGTGATAGATTTGGAAGATATTCCAAATATATTATTCAAGATCGTGCATTACCTGACGTTCGTGATGGATTAAAACCTGTTCAAAGAAGAATTTTATTTGCAATGTTCAAATTAGGTCTTGCATCTAATAAACCATTTAAGAAAAGTGCTCGTATTGTTGGAGATGTTATTGGTAAATATCATCCTCATGGTGATACATCTGTTTATGATGCAATGGTTAGAATGAGTCAAGATTTCAAAATTTTATTACCATTAATTGATATGCATGGAAATAATGGATCAATTGATGGCGATCCAGCAGCTGCAATGCGTTATACTGAAGCAAGAATGAGTAAATATGCTGAATTAATGCTTGAAGATTTAAACAAAAAAACTGTTGGATTTGTACCGAATTTTGATGATGAAGAATTAGAACCAGTTGTTTTACCATCTAAATTTCCAAATATTTTAGTAAATGGTGCAAGTGGTATTTCAGCAGGTTATGCAACTGAAATTCCTCCACATAATCCTGTTGAATGTATTGAAGCAGCAATTTATAAAATGAATCATCGTGATGCAACGTTAGATGATTTATTAAATATTGTAAAAGGACCAGATTTTCCTACTGGTGGAATTGTCCAAGGATTTGAAAATTTAAAACAAGCATATACTACTGGTAAAGGAAAAGTTATCTTAAAATCCAAAGCTACTATTGAACATAAATCTGATTGTCATCAAATTATTATTACTGAAATACCTTATGAAGTAAATAAAGCTAATCTACTTCGTAAAATGAGTGATCAACTACAAGCTAAAAATGTTGATGGTGTTAAGATGATTCGTGATGAATCAGATAGACTTGGTTTAAGAATAGTAATTGATGTAAGAAAAGATGCAGATCCAGAAGTTATATTAAATTTCTTATATTTACAAACAGAATTACAAATTAATTATAATTTTAATATGGTTGCTATATCACGTGGTAAACCATGTTATATGGGATTAATGGATTTTATTGATGCATATATTGATCATCAAAGAGATGTTCTTCGTAATAGATGTAACTTTGACTATGATAGAGCAGTTAAACGTTTAGAAGTAGTTAAAGGCTTAATTGATATGGTTTCTATCTTAGATGCAGTTATTGCAACTATTAGAAATTCTAAAAATAAAGCTGATGCTAAAGAAAATTTAATATCGAAATATGGATTTACAGAACTTCAAGCTGAAGCTATTGTAATGCTTCAATTATATCGTTTAACTAATACAGATATTGTTGCATTAAAAGATGAGTGTGCTGATCTTGAAAAAGAAATTAACTATTTAAATGAAATACTAAACTCAAATGCTGCTTTGAATAAAGCAATCATTAAAGAATTAGAACGTATTAAAGAAGAAGTGAATGTTCTACGTAAAACAGTTATCGAACATGAAATATCTAATTTAGAAGTTTATACTGAAGACTTTATTCCTAAAGAAGATGTATTTGTTTTAGTATCACATGACGGATATTTAAAACGTATTTCTAAACGTGCATTTGGTGGAGAAAAAGAATTTAATAATACTAAAGTTAAAGATGGTGATGTAATAACTGATGTTTATTCAACAACTACTACTGATACATTAATATCATTTACTAATTTTGGTAATTATATTTTCTTACCTATTCATAAGATTCCTGATTGTAAACATAAAGATATTGGATTTAATGCATCAACATTAATTACAATGGAACCAAATGAAAAAATTTTATTTAGTTTTGTAGTTAATGATTTCAATGCCGATAAATATGTTCTACTTGCAACTAAAAAAGGTTTTGTAAAACGTATAAAGATATCTTCATTAGAAGTATCTAGATATTCTAAAGCTTTAAAAGCTACAAAATTATCTAATGATGATGAAGTAGTATCAGTAGATTTAAAAACAGGACTTGGCGGAGAAGTTGTTGTATGTACAGCAAAAGGCTATACTAATAGATATGATGCTGATGCAATATCTGTTATGGAACCATCTAGTTTTGGTGTTAAAGCTATTGAATTAAAGAGTAGACCAGATGATTATGTAGTAGGATTAAAATTTGCTGATCCTAAAGATATCATTGCTATAATGACAAATAGAGGTCATATAAAACGCATTAGACCAAATGAAGTTGAAAAACATGGTAAAAATACAGCAGGTAAAATGACATTAAAAGTTGTAAAATCTAACCCACATACAGCTGTATCCATGGAAGTAATTCATCATGGTAATAATAATTCAGATGCTAAAATCTATGCTTATTGTTTAGATAAATTCTTCCCTGTTGAGTATACTGAATTAAAAAATATGATTGCAGATAACGGAATGAAGATTGTTCCTGAAAAAGATCCAGAAACTAAGAAACCTTTAACTCCTGTTAGAATTGTAATTTTAAGAAACGATGATGATATAGAATAAAACAAAATGAATGGCTTTAAAAGCCAAACATTTTGTTAATTAGATATTGCATGTTTTTAATTATTGAATTAAAATATAGTTATAATATAAATAATAAATTATTAGGAAGTGCTATTATGTTAAAACTTGTTGATGTAAAAAAAGATTATTTAATAAAAGACCAAGAAAGTGTACATGCTTTACGTGGCATAACTTTAAATTTTAGGAAAAATGAATTTGTTGCAATATTAGGTCATTCAGGATGTGGTAAAACAACTTTATTAAATATAATTGGAGGACTTGATAAGTATTCATCAGGTGATTTAATTATAGAAGGAAGATCTACAAAAGAGTTTTCAGATCGTGATTGGGATACATATAGAAATCATTCTATTGGTTTTGTGTTTCAAAGTTATAATTTAATACCTCATCAAAACTTGCTCCAAAACGTTGAACTAGCGTTAACTATTGGTGGTATATCAAAGAAGGAAAGAAAAGAACGTGCAAGTAAAGCTTTAGCAAGGGTTGGTTTAGGTGGTTTAGATTATAAAAAACCTAATCAGTTATCTGGTGGCCAAATGCAACGTGTTGCTATTGCAAGAGCATTAGTGAATAATCCTGAAATATTGCTTGCTGATGAACCAACAGGTGCACTAGATTCTGAAACTTCTGTTCAAATAATGGATTTATTAAAAGAAGTAGCTAAAGACAGATTAGTTATTATGGTTACTCATAATCCAGATTTAGCTCATGATTATGCATCAAGAATTGTTCGTATGAGTGATGGGCATATTATTGATGATTCTAATCCTTTTGAAGGTATAAAACATAAAGATAAATCTGATAAAGAAATTGATAATAAAAGTAAAAAGAAATCATCAATGAGTTTCTTTACAGCTACAGCACTTTCTTTTTCTAATTTAATGAATAAATTAAGAAGAACAATTTTAGTAATGGTAGCTGGATCTATAGGTATCATTGGAGTTGCAACTGTACTTGCTGTATCTACTGGTGTTAATAATTATATAGATAAAATGCAAAATGATATGTTATCAAGTTATCCGATTGGTATAGCTGAAGAAACTGTTGATTATACTTCTTTAATTACTGGTCTTGATTCATATGACGCAAAAGAAATATTAAAGTTTGATCCTACAACTGAAGTTGGAATGGATTCAATGATTAATTATTTGATGAGTGCATATACTGGAATGACTAAAACTAAAACTAATGATATTAATAATGAATTTGTTGAATATATTAATAATATTAGTGATGAAGATGCTGCATTTATTTCATATGACTATGGTATTGATGTAACAAATAATATTTTTACTACATGGAATTATGATGATAATTCAGTTAAATATATTTCTTTAAATGGATTAACTCAATCATATATTGCAGAATTAAAAACTGTAGAAGGATTTTCTTCTTATGCAAGTTATGTAGACTTATTTACTGATTTTATGAAAGAACTTCCTACAAATACTGATTATATTTTAAGCCAATATGATTTAATTGCGGGTTCTAAAGTTGCAACAGGGGAAAATGAAATTATGTTAGTTGTAGGAGATGATACAACTTTAACAGATTTAAATCTTGCTCAAATGGGTTTTTATGCTCATGAACCATTTATCAATATTGCCATTTCAGCTATAGAAAAGAATGATTATATTAAAGCAAATCCAAATGCTTCACAAGAAGAAAAGAATACAGCTATTGATGCTATTATGGAAAGTCATCCATATAATTCAACATTTACATTTGATGATATATTAGATAAAGAATTTTATTATTTACCAAATAATACTATTTATGAATATGGTAATGTATCTAATAAAACATATACTAAATATACACTTATGTTAACATCAGGTTTTACTAAGATCGTTAGTTTAACATATGATGAAGAAACTGATTCATTTACTGGATACGCAATTGAAAATATGAATATTTCTTCAGCTAAAGTAATTTATTTACAACGTGAAGGATCTAAAGATTCTACATTAACAGATAACACAAAACTTCTTGGTACTTGGAAAGGTATGTATGGATCAGATAATTATATGGTATTAGATCTAAATACTTTAACAAAGGATTCAAATAATAATGTTTACATTACATCTGATTTAGATACTTTTGATAGAAATACAAGTACTCCATCTCAATATAAAACCTCACTTACAGAACAAGAAATTAACGAAAATATAGAATCTTACAAATATTCTGCAGAACAAACAACTTCTACGATAAATAATTTAGATTCAAATGGTGGTATGAAATTAAAAGTAGTAGGTATTTTAAGACAAAAACAAGGTACTTCATTTGGTTGTTTATCAAGAGGAGTATATTATACTAATGGTTTTGCAAAAAAGTACATGCAAGATACTCAAAGTAGTAATTTAATAAATGATTCTACAAATGGTTTTAAAAAGTATTTTACAAGCGATTTAGTAAATAGTAAAAACTTTCAAGTATATGTAACATATGATTTTATTAATCATCAAAATAATAATGAAGAAACATATGGATATGCTTCTGCATTAAATGGTGATTTAACATCATCATTTACAGGACTATTTGCATCTCTTACAGGAGTAAATTATTCTGAACAAAATTCAACATATTTAAGAAGTTTGTGTGGTTTAAAAGCTATTAAAGAAAATGATGAATACGTATTTAAACAACTTCCTGCAAGTATAAAAATATATCCTTTTGATTTTGAATGTAAAAATAATATTACATCTTATTTAGATGCATGGAATCAAGATAAAAATCATTCTGAAATAACATATTCTGATACAATTAGTATAATAGTTGCTGTAATTGATACTTTAATAGAATCAATTACTATAGCCTTAATTGTATTTACATCATTATCATTAGTTGTATCATGCTTTATGATAGCAGTCATTACTTATATTTCTGTTATGGAACGTGTAAAAGAAATTGGCGTAATAAGAAGTCTTGGTGGTAGAAAGAAAGATGTATCAAGACTATTTATATCAGAAAACTTAATTACTGGATTATCTAGTGGAATATTTGGTGTATTAATTACATATGGATTATGTTTAATATTAAATACAATCGTTTCAAAATTTGGAGTAAATAATATTGGAGATTTAACACCATTAACTGCACTAATAATGATTTCTTTATCAGTATTTTTAAGTGTATTCTCTGGATTAATTCCATCAATGAAAGCTTCGAATGAAGATCCAGTTGCGGCTTTAAGAAGCGAATAATTATAAATATTTTATTAATTTAAAAACTCTAACAAATTTTGTTAGAGTTTTTTGCTTCTAAAATAATACAATTTATAATCTTTTATGGTAGAATAAATATTGTTGAGGTGAATTTTATGTTCAAGATTGCTCTTGATGGTCCAGCTGGAGCTGGTAAATCAACTATTGCTAAGGAATTAGCAAAAAAGTTATCAATTGAATATATTGATACTGGTGCAATGTATCGAGCAATAACTCTTAAAGCATTACGTCTTAATAAAGAGTTATTAAAAGATTCCTCTTATGATTTTTTATCTGATACTGTTTTAGATATTGAAAATGGTAAAGTTTATATGGATGGAATAGATGTTTCAGAAGAAATACGTTCTGTTGAAGTAACTGAAAATGCATCTTATCCAGCTATGATTAAATGTGTAAGAGAATTCTTAGTAGATTATCAACGTAAAATATCACATTCTAAAAGTGTGGTAATGGATGGTAGAGATATAGGAACTGTTGTCTTACCTGATGCAGAAGTTAAAATATATCTTGATGCATCTCCAATGTGCCGTGCTTTAAGAAGACAAAAAGAACGTTTAGAAAAAGGAATTAATAAATCTTTAGAAGAAACTTTAAAAGAAATTGAAGAACGTGATTTTAAAGACTCGACACGCGAAATCTCCCCACTTAAGTGTGCAGATGACGCAGTTAGGATTGATTCTTCATCTTTAACAATAGATGAAGTTGTGGAACACATTTTAAATGTAGTAAATGAAAGGGGCTTAATAAAATGAGCGATGCAAAGAATTACTTTGTAGGACAAACTGTTAGGGGTACAGTTACAGGCGTTAATAATAACGCAATTTACCTTGAAATTGAAGAAGGCGTTAAAGCAGTTATTTATGCAAAAGATATGAAAGAACGTCCTACTTCAGCACTTTATGAAGAATATTGTGAAGGAAATGAATACTCTGCTCAAGTTAAGTCGATAGGAAAAGATAACAAAAATACTGATGTTGTTCTTTTAACTTTATCAACTAGACTTGATTTAGATGAAGAAGAACGTATAGCACGTGAAAAAGCATTAGAAGATAAGATGGTTGCTATGCAAGAGTTAAAAGATGCAGATGAAGTATTTACAGCTAAGATTGTAAAAGTTGTAAAAGGTGGTGCTGAATTATCTTATAAACAAACAAGATTATTCTTACCATTTAGTCAAAGTTTATTATCTGAAGATGAATTAAAGAAATCAAAAGGAAAAGATTGTGAAGTATTAATAACTTATATTAATGCAGAAAATCATTTTATATCTGTTTCAGCACTTGCTGCATCACGTAAAGAAAAACGTCTTGCTAAAGAAGCAGCATTTAATGCAGTAGAAGTTGGTCAAGTATTAGATGGTGAAGTAGTTCAATTATTACAATATGGTGCAATAGTATCACTTGGATTAGTAAGAGGATTATTACATATTTCGGAAATTGATCACTTCCCAGTATATAAAATTGAAAATGCCTTAAAAGTAGGACAAAAAGTAAAAGTAAAAGTTATAAAAGTTAACGGTGAACATATTGGTTTATCTATTAAAGCATTAACTACTCATCCATGGGAATTATTAAAAGAAAAATATCATGTAGATGATGTATTTGATGGAAAAGTTTTAAAAATTATTCCTGCAGGATTAATTATATATTTAACTGATAAATATTCAGGTTTAATGCCAAGAGCTGAATACTCATGGTTATTCACTGAACATTATGATAATGTTATAAAAGAAGGAGATACAATTAGTGTTAAAGTAATTAACATTGATGATGAAAAGAAACGTGTATCACTTTCTCATAAAGTATTAACTGAAAATAAATGGGGTAACCTTGATATTAAGAAAGGCGATATCATTAATGTAGTAGTAGCATCTATGTTACAAAAAGGAGCTAATGTTACATATAATGGTGTAGTAGGATTCTTACCACTATCAGAAGTAGCAGCTAAAAAACGTGTTTCAATGGTTGGTGAAGCTCATCCTATTGGAAAAGAAGTAAAAGTTCGAGTTCAGGACTTTGATCCACGTCGTGCAAGACTCGTTGTATCTGCACGTGCTGCATTAGAACCAGTTAAAGAAGTTGTTAAAAAAGTTGATGATGAACCTAAATTTGTTGCTGAAGAAGGCGAAAAAGATACACTTTCTTTAGGTGATTTAATAGATTTAGATAAATAATTATAGAGTAATAGATTATGAAATATGGGACAGTCGCAATAGTCGGTCGTCCAAACGTTGGAAAATCTAGTCTCTTCAATAGATTAGCAGGAGATAAACTTGCAATTACAGACGATCAAAGTGGAATCACTAGAGATCGTCTTTATTCTAAATGTGTATGGCTTGATCAAGAATTTTCTATTATTGATACAGGTGGTATTGAACTTAACAATACTGCATTCATGGATGAAATTAGAGCCCAAGCTCAACTTGCTATTGACGAAGCTGATGTAATAGTTTTTGTATGTGATGGAAGATGTGGCGTTACTAAAGAAGACTCTGATGTAATTAATATCTTACATAAATCAAATAAACCAATCATTGTTGCCGCAAATAAAATAGATGATGTAAAGTTCATGGAAAATGTTTATGAATTTTATAATTTAGGTGTTGAAGAAGTTATTGCTGTATCATGTATTCATGGCATAGGAATAGGTGATTTATTAGATAAAATAGTAGAATTATTACCAATTGCTTCATCTAAACCTAAAAAAGATTCTATTGATTTTTGTATAATTGGCCAACCAAATGTTGGTAAAAGCTCACTTACAAACGCAATACTAGGTACCGAAAGAGTAATTGTATCACCTATTGCAGGAACTACAAGAGATGCTATAGATACATCTTTTATTAAAGATGGTAAAACTTATACTGTTATAGATACAGCAGGAATAAGAAAAAGCGGTAAAATTTATGAAAATGCTGAAAAATATAGTGTATTAAGAGCTATGAGAGCAATCGAAAGATCTAATGTAGTATTATTTTTAATTGATGCTACAAGAGGAATCGATGATCAAGATAGACATGTAGCTGGATATGCTATTGAATCTAAAAAAGCATTAATCATAGTAGTTAATAAATGGGATGCAGTAAAAAAAGACGATAAGTCAATGCAAGAATGGATTGATAAAATAAGAAATACATTTGTATATCTTGATTATGCTCCAATAGTATTTGTATCAGCACTTAAAAATCAAAGAGTTCATACTATATTTGAAGAAATAGATAAAGTATATGAGAACTATACTCGACGTGTTCAAACCAATGTATTAAATGATGTTTTATTAGATGCAACACTTTTACAAGTTGCTCCACAATTTAACGGAGATAGACTTCGTATATATTACGCATCACAAGTAGAAACATCACCACCTACATTTGTTTTATTTGTTAATGATCCTAAATATTTACATTTTTCTTATCAAAGATATTTGGAAAATCAATTAAGACAAGCGTTTGAATTTGAAGGATCACCGATAAAATTAATTTTAAGAAAAAAGAGGATTAAATAAAAATTTAATTCTCTTTTTTATGATTTATTGTTTTTATTAATAATATTTGCTATAATAAATATAATTGTGTTAACGGAGGATTTTTATATGTCTGTTATGAATTCTATCTTGGAAGCAGAAGCTAAAGCAAAAAAACTAAAAGATGATGCAAATAAAAAAGCATTTGATATTTTGTCTAAATCAAAAGAAGAAGCATTACTAGAGGAAAAGAAAATTATTGATAATACTAAGATAACTATTGAAAAATTATATAAAGATTTTGAAATAGAAAAAAATAATCTTCTAGATCAAGCAAAAAAAGATACAGATGAATCCCTAAAAGAATTAGATAAAATATATAATAAGAATGTTAATAAAGTTAAAGAAATTATTTTAAAAGATATATTGAAGTAGGATAATATGATTGAAAAAGTTAAAAAAGCAGAAATAGGCTTTTTAAAAAGTGACTTAGATATCATTATTCATCAAATACAACTTGCTTCTTGTTTAATGGTAATTAAACAAGAAAATAACGCAAATTCTAATTTATCGAATGAAGGATTAATTGATAAAATTGATCATACTATAAAAAATTTAGAACAATACGTTACAAAAAAGCCTTTATTTGGTGATATATTATCATCTACAATTACTGATTTAAAAGCTTATGAAAACAAAGATGTATTAACTTTATCTAAAGAAATTGATGAATTAATGGATGATAAAGTTAATAAAATTAAAGATATTAAACAAAATAACGACGATATTAAAAATTATATTCCGTGGAAAAGTTTAAATCTTTCATTAAATGAACTTAATAATACACAATCTACAATCTTTAGTATTGGATTTATTGAAACTAAATTTTTAAATGATTTTTCTAATTTAATGGAAAATAAATCATGTATATATCAAATATTAGATAATTCAAAAAACTTAACAGCTATATATTTTATCGCTTATAAAGAAGATTATGATGATGTATATAATACTGTAAAACAATACGGGTTTAATCCAGTTATACTTCCTAAATATGATGGATTAATGTGTGATTATATAGATTTCCTTAATGAAAATATAATTAATATTCAACTAGATATTAAAAATCTTGATAATGAAATATCAAATAAAACATCATCTTTACCAGAACTTAAAAAATATGTTGATTATTTATTATCTGAAAAAGAAGTTTTAAAAGCGGATTATTTACAAACAGAAGAGCTTTATGTTATTAACGGATATGTTCCAATAAATGAGATTGATAATTTAAAGAAATGTTTAAATGATTCTAATGTTCCCTATGATTTAGAATTAACTGATCCATCAGATGATGAAATTGTTCCAACATATACTATAAATGATAAATTTGTTAAACCGTTTGAATCGATAACTAATATGTTTAGTGTTCCATCTTCTAAAGAAATAGATCCAAATCCTGTAATGTCTATTTGGTATTGGATATTATTTGGTATGATGGTAGGAGATGTTGGATATGGAGCAGTAATGCTACTTGGAGGATTTTTGTTTATTAAACTTTCTCATCCAACAGGTGGAACTTTAAATATTGCTAAAGTAATTACATATTCAGCTATACCATCTATTTTGTGGGGTATTTTTTATAATAGTTACTTTGGATTTAGTTTAAGTTTTTATAATGCTGTAATAAGTCCTATGACTGATGCATTACCAATGCTTATATTGAGTGTTGCAGTTGGTCTATTACATATTATTACTGGACTTATTATTAGAGCTATTAGGCATATTAAAGCAAAAGAAATTCAAGAAATGCTTGGTAAAGATGCATCATGGATACTTATATTAATAGGCCTTGCAGGAGTAGGTGCTGGATTAGTTGGCGATAGTTTTAAAGCATTTTCAACTATTGGACTAGTATTATGTATTACTGGTGTTGCATTAATTTTAGTATTTGCTGGACATGAAAAGAAAAATATTATTGCTCGTGGCCTTGCAGGAATTTTAGGATTATATGATGCAACAAGTTTCTTAGGAGATTTACTTTCTTATTCAAGAATAATGGCTTTACTTATGTCTAGTGCAAGTGTTGCTTATGTTATGAATATATTAGGAGGAATGGTTGCATCCACTGGTGCAATAGGTTCTATATTAAGTATATTTATTTATATTGCTGGTCATGCATTTAACTTAGTATTAGGCCTTCTTAGTGCTTATGTACATGATTGTAGACTACAATATATTGAATTTTATGGAAAATTCTATGATGGTGGAGGAATTGAATTTAAACCTCTATCAATTAAGACAAAATATATAAAAGAAATAAAGAAATAAAAAGGAGATAAAAATTATGTCAATTGGAATTGTTATTGCAATGGTAGGTGCAGTATTAGCTACTGTACTTGCTGGTATTGGATCTATTTTAGGAGTTCAAATGTGTGGTAAAGCTGCAGCTGGTGTAACATCTGAACAACCAGAATTATTTGGTAAATTATTAGTATTACAAATTTTACCTGGTACTCAAGGATTATATGGATTCTTAATTACTGTATTATTAATGTTACAAATAGGATTACTTGGTGGAAATGCTGCCGATTTAACTGTTGAACAAGGTTGGAGTTATTTCTGGGCTTGTATGCCTATTGCATTTAATGGTTTAATTTCAGCTATTTTCCAAGGTAAAGTTGCTATGGCTGGTATTTTAATGACTGCTAAACAACCTGATGCTTCTGGTAAAGGTATTACTATGGCAGTATTAGTTGAAACATATGCCATCCTTTCATTAATTGTAAGTATCTTATTAATATTTGGTGTTAAATAAAGGTCACAATTTTTTATGAGTAATAATTCAATCTACGATAAAATAAGTGAAAAAGCATCTTTAGAAGCAAATCAAATAATTGAAGATGCTAAAAAACTTGCAAAAGAAGAAAAAGATAAAATTATTGCTAATCAAACTTCTAAATCTAATGACCAAATTAATAGTGTAAAAGAAAAAATATCTTCACAAACACAAACAGTTTTATCAAGTATTAAACAAAATGATAAACAAACTACTTTAATATATAAGAAAAAACTTATACATAATGCTTATTTATCTGCACTTGATGATTTATGTAATTGTAGTGAAAAAGATTTATTTAAATATGTTATAGATTCTTTAAAAAATATAAAATTTTCTAAAGATGTAGAAATTAAAGTATCAGAAAAAGATTATGATGTATTTAATAAATTATTTTCATCTAAAAAAGATAACAATTTAGATATCTTATCTAAAGAATTAAAAACTAATATCAAATTTAATTTAATTAAAAACTTTGCTAATATTAAAGGCGGTTTTATTGTATTAGCTGATGCTTTTGATATAGACCTATCTTTTGAAGAAGCATTAAGATTATCTGAAGAGAAGATGGAAAAGACACTAGCAGATTTAATGTTTAAGGTGCAAGATGCAAAATAGTTATCCTTTTGCAAGTGGAACTATTAAATCATTAGAAAATAAAATATTAAAAAAAACTGACACATTTAAATTAAAAGGAAAATCTATCTCAAATTGTATATTATCTTTACAAGAAACTGGATTTGGAGATAACGGTCTTACTATTGATGAGATGTGTGAAAATGAATTTAATAAATGTATTAATACATTAAAATTAAATTCACCTAAAATTGATGAAGTAGAATTATTTTATTTAATAAAAGATTCTCAAAATATTAAAATGTTATTAAAATCTAAGTATTTTAATATTCAAGAACCTCTTGAACATGCTTCATCAATATTAGATTTTAATACATTAAAGAATAAAATATTTAATAATATTGATACAGAATTTAAACATATTAATAAAAGTATAGATTTAATTTTTGATGCTATTAGTAAAAAATCTTATAATGCATTTGAATTATCACAATTCATTGATCAAACAGTATTTGATTACTGTTTAAAAAATACTAATAGTGAATGTATAAGAAGTTATTTAAAATCATTAATCGATTATACTAATTTTACATCGTTACTTAGAGTGTTTAATTTAGGATGGTCAAAAGAAGAATTATCTAAAGTATTATTTAATAATGGTAACTTTGATACTTCAATATTTATAAAAGCTTATGATAATACATTTGATAATTTTACAAATGAATTAAAAAATATCTCAAAAGATTTTGAAACACTTTGTAAATGTTATTTAAAAACAAAAAAATTATCAAGTGTCGAAAGAATGTCTAATCAACTATTGTTAAATAATATTAAAACTTATTCTAATGATGCAGATAGTGTCGGTCCACTTATGTATTATTATTTAGAAGTTAACGCAAGTATTTATAACGTTAAAAAGGTTGTTGGTTCAACAAGTGTTGAATTAAATGATCTATTAGATTTTTAATGAGGATATAAAAATGGATAAATCAAGTATAGCATGTATTGGTGAAACTAAAAATGTTAATCTATTTAACGCACTTGGTATTAAAACTTTTATTTTATCTGATTTAAAAGAAGTTGATACAACAATTTATCATCTTTCTAAAGATGGTATTAAAATTATTTATGTTTCAGAAAATATTTATTCATCAATACCAGAAGTCTTAGAAAAATATGCTAATAAAACATATCCTATAATTTTACCAATTCCTCTTGATGAAGCATCAAATGGTGTTGGATTAAAGAAAATAAAAGATAATGTTGAAAAAGCTATTGGTATTGATATTTTTTAGGAGAAAGCTATGAATCAAGAAAAATTAGGAACTATAACTAAAGTCGCTGGCCCACTTGTAATGGCCAGTGGTATGAAAGATGTTCAATTATTCGATGTAGTTCGTGTAAGTGATAAACATTTAATTGGTGAAGTTATTGAACTACGTGGTGATATAGCATCAATCCAAGTATATGAAGAAACAGCAGGAATTGGTGTTGGTGAACCAGTTTATTTTACTGGCGAACCATTATCAGTTGAACTAGGCCCTGGATTATTAGAAGGTATCTTTGATGGTATCGAACGACCTCTTGCTAAAATATATGATAAGTTTGGTAATTATATCCCACTTGGTGTTGATATTGATAAACTTAATCATGAAAAACTATGGGATTTTAATCCTTGTGTTAAAGTAGGAGACAAAGTAACTAGCGGAGATATTTTAGGTACAGTTCAAGAAACAGAAGCTGTTTTACATAAAATAATGACTCCATATAAAGTATCAGGTATTGTAAAAAAGATTAATAAAGGTAATCATACAGTATTAGATACTATATGTGTCATTGATTCTAATGGTAAAGATATTGAAGTTAAAATGATGCAATCATGGCCTGTAAGACGTATGCGTCCTTATAAAACTAAATTATCACCTAATCAACCAATGGTAACAGGTCAAAGAGTCATTGATAGTTTATTCCCTGTTGCAATAGGTGGTGTAGCAGCTATTCCTGGACCATTTGGCTCTGGTAAAACAGTTGTTCAACATCAATTAGCTAAATGGGCAGATGCCGATATTATTGTATATATTGGATGTGGTGAACGTGGAAATGAAATGACTGATGTTCTTCGTGAATTCCCTGAGCTTCACGATCCAAAAACAGGCTTGTCATTAATGAAGAGAACTGTTTTAATTGCAAATACATCTAATATGCCAGTTGCTGCTCGTGAAGCAAGTATTTATACAGGTATTACTATTGCTGAATACTATAGAGATATGGGTTATAAAGTAGCTATTATGGCCGATTCAACATCACGTTGGGCAGAAGCATTACGTGAAATGAGTTCTCGTTTAGAAGAAATGCCAGGTGAAGAAGGATATCCTGCATACTTATCTAGTAGACTTGCAGAATTCTACGAAAGAGCAGGTTTTGTTGAATGTTTATCATCTGATAGAAGAACTGGTGCAGTAACTGCAATCGGTGCTGTTTCACCACCTGGTGGTGATACTTCTGAACCAGTTTCTCAAGCAACCCTACGTATTGTAAAAGTATTCTGGGGATTATCTAGTACACTTGCTCAACAGCGTCATTTCCCTGCTATTGATTGGTTAAAGAGTTATTCATTATATGATGATCAATTACAATCATACTTTGATGAAAATATTGAAAGTGCTTGGAGTAGTGTTGTCTCATTTACTAGAAATATGTTACAAGAAGAAGCATCATTAAATGAAATTGTTCGTTTAGTTGGTGTTGATTCATTAGAATATGTTGATAGATTAAAACTTGAATGTGCAAGAAGTATTCGTGAAGACTATCTTCACCAAAATGCATTCCATGAAATAGATACATTTACTTCACTTCATAAACAATATGGAATGTTAAAAACTATCATTACTTGGTATGAAGATGCATGTAAAGCTCTTTCTAATAACGTTTCATTTAACGATATTATGAAAATGGACATCTTAGAAGATATTGGACGTATGAAATATGTTAAAGAAGATGAGTTTGATAATCATTTAAAAGAAATATCTTCAAAACTTGAAAACGAATTTAACGCTTTAGAAAGAGAGGCTGAATAACATGGCTATTCAATATAAGACTATCCGTGAAGTAGTTGGTCCTTTAATGCTTGTTGATCAAGTAGAAGGTGTTAAATACGATGAATTAGTTCGTATTGTTCAAGAAAACGGTGAAGAACGTGTTGGTAAAGTATTGGAAGTAAATAATGATAAAGCATTAATTCAATTATTTAATTCTTCTCAAGGATTAAAAATATCAACATCTAAAGTATCTTTTTTAGGACATGGTATTGAATTAAAAGTATCTCCAGATATTATAGGTAGAGTATTTGATGGTATGGGGCGCCCTATTGATGGTGGTGGTGAAATTATTCCAGATCAATCACTTGATATTAATGGTCAACCAATTAATCCTGTTGCACGTGATTATCCAAATGAATTTATTCAAACAGGTATATCTGCAATAGATGGATTAAATACTTTAGTACGTGGTCAAAAATTACCAATATTTTCCGGATCAGGTCTACCTCACGCAAAACTTGCAGCTCAAATTGCTCGTCAAGCGAAGGTTAGAGGAACAACTGATCAATTTGCAGTTGTATTTGCTGCCGTAGGTATTACTTTTGAAGAAGCAGATTATTTTATTCAAGATTTTAAAAAGAGTGGATCAATTGATCGAAGTGTTTTATTTATGAACCTTGCAAATGACCCTGCAATTGAGCGTATTGCAACTCCTCGTATGGCAATTACTTGTGCTGAATATTTAGCCTATACTCTTGGAATGCATGTTTTAGTAATTATTACTGATATTACAAACTATGCTGAAGCATTACGTGAAGTATCAGCTGCTAGAAAAGAAGTTCCAGGCCGTCGAGGATATCCAGGGTATATGTATACAGATTTAGCAGCTCTTTATGAACGTGCTGGTCGTATAGTTGGTTCAAAAGGTTCGATTACACAAATCCCTATTTTATCAATGCCAGAAGATGATAAAACTCATCCAATTCCTGACCTTACAGGTTATATAACAGAAGGCCAAATTATTCTTTCACGTGAATTATATAATAAAGGTATAACTCCTCCAATTGACGTATTACCATCTCTATCACGTTTGAAAGATAAAGGTATAGGCAAAGATAAAACAAGAATTGATCATGCTCAAACAATGAATCAATTATTTGCTGCATATGCTCGTGGTAAAGAAGCAAAAGAATTATCTGTTATTTTAGGTGAAGCTGCTTTATCTGATGTTGATAAAAAATATGCAGAATTTGCAGATGCATTTGAGAAAAATTATGTTTCTCAAGGATATCAAACAAATAGACAAATTGAAGATACACTTAATCTTGGTTGGAAATTATTAAAAATTTTACCTAAAAGTGAATTAAAACGTATTGATACTAATTTAATTGATGAATTCTATCCTAAAGATGAGGAATAATTAAATATGTCAAGACTAAATGTTAATCCCACTAGAATGGAATTAACACGTCTTAAAAATACACTTGCTACAACTAAAAGAGGTCATAAATTACTAAAAGATAAACAAGATGAAATGGTTCGTCAATATATGCTTTTAGTAAAAGAAAATCGTAAATTAAGAGAAAATGTTGAAAAAGAATTAACAATTCTTTTAGATAATTTTAAAGATACAGCAAAGCAATTAAGTAATGATGTTATAGCTGAAAGTTTAATGGTACCTTCTAAAGAATTGTCTTTAAACATTTCATCTAAACATATTATGAATATGACTACTCCGAAAATTGAAATTGAAGAAGCAAGTAAAGACATTAACCTAACATATAGTTTTTTAAATACATCATCTGATTTAGATTTAGCAGTAATTAATTTATCTAAATTATTACCATCTTTAGTCAGACTGGCAGAAATAGAAAAAACATGTGATATGTTAGCTATAGAAATAGAAAAAACAAGAAGACGTGTTAACGCCATTGAGTTTGTAATGATCCCATCTTATATAGAAACAATTCATTTTATAACATTAAAATTAGATGATAATGAACGTTCTAATACTATAAGATTAATGAAATCAAAAGAGATCATTATGAGTAAAAATAACGCATAATAAATAGTCCTAACTTTTATCAAGTTAGGACTATTTCATATTGTTTGAATAGTATTGTATTAAGTGCTATAATAATTATGTCTTAAAAATCATAAGGTGATTGATATGAAATATTCCATACAACAATTACTTAAAATTCATGATTTTCCATATGCATTTAGTGAAATACTAGATTTAAGTGATTATGCAAAAGATGTTAAAGATATTATATCGATTGATTCGGTAGAATTAACCGGACAAATCAACCAATTAGATATTGAAACTTATGAATTTAATTACCATATAAAAACTAAAATGGTTTTAGAATGTGCATTAACACTTGATCCTGTTGATTATTTATTTGAGAATGATTATTCTGAAATTTATTCAACTACATTAAATGATGATTATTTCTTAATTGAAAACAATACAATTGATACAAGCATAATGTGCTGGACAAACATTTTAATTGATAAGCCCATAAGTGTTACTCGTCCTGATGCATATGAAGTATTAAAAGAACGTGGTATTGTATTAAATGAAGAAATACCTATAGAAGATGGTGAAGAAATAATTTCTTATTCTGATGGAAAAGAAATAAATGATTCTGATTTAGAAGATTTGTAGAAAGAGGTTACCTATGGGTGCAATTGCTCAACAAAGACGTGTATCTAAAACACGTAAATTAAAAAGACGTACACATTATAAAATTACAGCTCCAGGAATGGTTGTTTGTTCAAATTGTGGTGAATTAAAATTAAATCACCGTGTTTGTCCTACATGTGGTTTTTATGATGGTAAGTTAGTAAAAGAAATTAAGGTTGAAGAACCTAAAGAAGAAGAAAGTAAATAAGGGCTTAAAAATAAACTTTCTTTATTATCAAAGCGCATCAAAGGATGCGTTTTTTTGTTATAATATAAATAGAGGAATAATATTATGGATGAATTAACTCATTATTCAGTATTATTAAATGAATCAATAGAATTATTAAATATAAAAAAAGATGGTATTTATGTAGATGCAACATTAGGTGGTGGTGGTCATTCATTAGAAATATTAAAACGTTTAGATAATGGACATCTATACGCCGTTGACCAAGATGATTATGCATTAAACAAATCTCGTGCTCGTTTAGAAAAGTATATTAATAAAGTTACTTTTATTAAAGGTAATTTTATTAATATTAAGAGCCTTTTAAATGAATATAATATTGATAAAGTAGATGGTATTATATACGATTTAGGAGTATCAAGTTTCCAATTTGATGATTCAGATAGAGGATTTAGTTATAGATTTGATGCACCTCTTGATATGAGAATGAATCAAGATAACAAGTTTTCGGCGTATGATGTTGTAAATAATTATACATATGATGAATTAAAAAAGATATTTTATGAATATGGAGAAGATAATTATTCACCATTAATTGCTAAATCAATTTGTAAAGCAAGATTAGAAAAACCAATTAATACAACATTTGAATTAGTTGATATTATAAAAAAATGTCTACCTGCAAAAGTATTAAGAAAAGAATCCCATCCAGCTAAACAAGTTTTTCAAGCAATAAGAATAGAAGTAAATAATGAACTTAATTCATTAAAAGAAAGTTTGAATGACGCCATAAAACTATTAAAAGTAGATGGAACACTTTGTGTTATTACATTTCATTCTTTAGAAGATAGAATAGTAAAAAATATTTTTAAAGAAAATACAACACTTAATCTTCCAAAAGATATACCTTTTATTCCAGAAAATATGAAAGTTCAATATGAGTTATTAAATAAAAAAGTAATATTACCAAGTATGAAAGAATTAAATGAAAATAATAGAAGTCATTCAGCTAAATTAAGAGGTATTAAAAGGATATTAGAAGATGAATAAAATATGTTTATTTGGTGGATCATTTAATCCTGTAACTATTGCTCATGAAGAAATTATTAAATATTTATCTATTAATTATGACAAAGTAATAATATTACCTAATGGTAATGATTATAATTTTCATGATAAGAGTTTAATATCTATTAAAAATAGAATAGATATGTTAAAAATAGTTTGTAAAAATTATAATAATGTTAAGATATCATATTATTCAATTTTTCATAAATTTAAAGGTGTATACAAGGTCTTAAATTATTATAATCATCCTACATATGTAATCGGAGATGATTGTATAGATACTTTAACTGAATGGATGAATTATAAAGATTTACTAAAAAATAATAATTTTTTAGTATTTGATAGAGGGAATAATAATGATGTTTATAATAAAATAATAAATAATCCATCATTATCTTTATATGTTAATCATTTTAATATAGTAAAAAATATTAATATCCCAAATGTTTCTGCATCTATGTTTCGAGAAAAATTTGATAAAAGCGTTGTATCTGCTGAAGTATTTAATTATATTGAAAGTAATAATCTATATATTAAAAGTGTAAAAAGTAAATAATCTATAATAATTTTGATATAATTAATTTATCAATGAAGTATAAATTCTAAGAATAGGAAGAGTAATTAAATAAAAGAAATTAGAGATTATTCGGTCGGTGAAAGAATAACAATTTATTTAATGAAGGTAGCCTAGGAGAAGATAAAATGAAATAATAGTAGTTTTATCCGTATCACTTTACGTTACAAAGTATAATAAGGGAATAGTTTTACTATTCTAAATAAAGGTGGTACCACGGAAAAGTCTCTTCGTCCTTTAAAGCAATATTGCTTTAAGGGACTTTTTATTTTATTAATATAAGGAGTTTTATTATGAAAAAAGAATTAATGGAACCAAAGTATGATCACTTATCTGTTGAAAAAGGTAAATATGATGAATGGTTAAAAGAAGGTTATTTTAAAAGTGGAGATTTAACTAAAAAACCATATTGTATAGTTATTCCTCCTCCAAATGTAACAGGGCACCTACATTTAGGACATGCTTGGGATACAACTTTACAAGATATTATTATTCGTCGCAAAAGAATGCAAGGATATGATGCTTTATGGCTTCCTGGTATGGATCATGCTGGTATTGCTACTCAAGCAAAAATAGATGCTAAACTTAAAAGTCAAGGAATATCTAGATATGATTTAGGTAGAGAAAAATTTTTAGAAGTAGCTTGGGATTGGAAAAAAGAATATTCTGAATATATAAGAAAACAATGGGGAGCATTAGGCCTTTCTCTTGATTATTCTAAAGAACGTTTTACACTTGATCCTGGACTTCAAAAAGCTGTACAAAAAGTATTTATTTCTTTATATAACGAAGGCCTTTTATATCGTGGTGAAAAAATTATTAACTGGGATATTGAAGCAAAAACAGCACTAAGTAATGTTGAAGTTGAATATAAAGATATTGAAGGTGCTTTCTATCATTTTATTTATCCTTTTGTAGACGGTAATGGCGGATTAGAAATTGCAACAACTCGTCCAGAAACTATGTTTGGTGATACTGCGTTAATGGTTAATCCTAAAGATGAAAGATATACTGATGTAATAGGTAAAAAAGTATATATTCCAGGAACAAATAAAATTATTGAAGTTATAGCTGATGAATATGTTGAAATAGGTTTTGGTACAGGTGTTGTTAAAGTAACTCCTGCCCATGATCCTAATGACTTTGAAGTAGGAAATCGTCATCATTTAGATAGATTAGTTTGTATGAATGAAGATGGTACAATGAATAATTTAGCTGGTAAATATGAAGGATTAGATCGTTTTGAATGTAGAAAACAAGTAGTTGAAGATTTAACAAAACTTGGTCTTTGTCCTAAAATAGAAAAAATGATTCATTCAGTAGGTCATAGTGAAAGAACTGGTGTAATAGTAGAACCTCGTTTATCTAAACAATGGTTTGTAAAAATGGAACCTCTTGCTAAGGACGTTGTAAAAATGCAAAAAGAAGAATCAGCAATTGAATTTGTTCCAGAGCGTTTTAATAAAACAATTCTTCAATGGTTTGATGTAGATGATGTTCAAGATTGGTGCGTATCGCGTCAATTGTGGTGGGGACATAGAATTCCTGCTTGGTATAAAGGTGATGAAGTATATGTTGGAGAAGAAGCGCCTGCTGAAGATGGATGGGAACAAGATGAAGATGTCTTAGATACTTGGTTTAGTAGTGCATTATGGCCTTTTTCAACACTTGGATGGCCAGAGGATAAAACTCTTTTAGATAGATATTACCCTACAGATTGTCTTGTAACAGGTTATGATATTATTACATTCTGGGTATCTAGAATGGCTTTACAAGGCCGTCATTTTATGAAAGAACGTCCATTTAAAACTTGCTTTATTCATGGATTAATTCGTGATGAAAAAGGACGAAAGATGAGTAAATCATTAGGTAATGGTATTGATCCATTTGATTTAATTGATGAATATGGATGTGATGCAATGCGTTATTTCTTAACAACTAACGCAACACCTGGTCAAGATTTAACATTCTCTAAAGAAAAGATGGCATCAAGCTGGAACTATATTAATAAAATTTGGAATATTTCTCGTTTTATTCAAATGTCTTTAGATAAAGCCGGTTATAATAATGAATCTATCAATATTAATATTAATTCAGATATAGACAATTGGATATTAGATTCTTGTAATAAATTAATTAAAGGTGTAGATAAATTCTATGATGACTATGAACTAGGTGAAGTTGCAAGATTAATATATAATTTTACATATAATGATTTTGCTTCATGGTATCTAGAATTATCTAAAGTTACATTTAATGGTGATAACCACGATGAAATTATTAATACATGTGCTATTTTAAAATATATTTTAACAGCTATTATTAAATTATTACATCCATTTATGCCATTTGTAACTGAAGAAATATATTCTCATTTCTATGATGGATCAATTATGGTATCACCTTGGCCAACAGTAGAATTTGAATTAAAAGATTCATCAAGTGTAATAAAACTAATTAATATAATTACTTGTGTAAGAAACATAAGAGCTTCAAAGAATACTGCTCCATCAAAGCCAATTAAATTAATAATCGAACAAACATCATCATTTAATTATAATGACTTCAAAGAAAAATATAATGATTATTTAATTAAGTTTACAAATTATGAAGAATTAATTGTTACTTTAGATGCATCAAACTATAAAACTAATGCCGTTACAGAAGTATTAGAAAGTTGTAATATTATAGTTCCTTTAGGTGATTTAATTAATGTAGAAGAAGAAATAGCAAAATTAACATCATTAAAAGAAAAATTAGAAAAAGAAGTAGAGCGTTCTTCTAATATGTTAAATAATCCTAATTTCATATCTAAAGCCCCCCAAGCAAAAATAGATGATGAAAAGCGAAAACTAGATTCATATAAAGATCAACTAAATCAAGTAATTGAAAGTTTAAAAAAATATTAATATGAATAAGTTTGTAAGTGTATCTAATCTTGTTGATTGGATAAACGCACTTCCAAGATTTAAAAAAATTTGCGTATTAGATAAAGTTAATTATCTAATGAGCAAATTAAAAATAAGCGTTAAAGATATTAAATGTATTCATGTAGCAGGAACTAATGGAAAAGGCAGCACTGTTGCTTACTTAAAAAATTGTTTACTTAAATCTGGTTTAAATGTAGGTACTTTTATATCTCCTCATGTATTAGAATTTAATGAAAGAATTACATATAATAATTCATTTATTAGTGATTTTGATCTACTTGAAATATCAAATTATCTATACGATAATATGTTTTATTTAAAAGATAATTTAATGGATGATTTATCTTTTTTTGAATTTATTACATGTGTTTCCTTTATATATTTTACTAAATATGTAAAGCCTGATATCGTAATATTTGAGACTGGTTTAGGTGGTGAATTTGACGCAACAAACATTATATTACCATATTGTTCTATAATTACTAATGTATCTTATGATCATCAAAATGTACTTGGCTATTCATTAGAAAAAATACTACATTCTAAACTTGGCATTGTTAAACAAAATGTTCCGCTTTTTACATTTGTAAAAGATAATCATTTAAAGAGTATTATTAAAGAATACTGCTCTACTTTAAATAGTGATGTATATTTTTTGGATGAAGAAAATATAACTATTTTAAAAAATGATTTAATATCAAATAAATTTTTGTTGAATAACACTATATTTGAAACAAGTTTAATAGGAACTTATCAAGTAGAAAATGCTGTTTGTGCAATAAAAGTATTACAATTTTTACAGCAAAAAAAGAGTAATTTTAATATTTCATATGAATTATTATATGAAGGCATTAAAACTACTTTTTGGCCAGGAAGATTTGAAAAAATTTCATCTAAACCATTAATATATTTAGATGGTGGTCATAATATTGGTTGTATTAATCAAATAGTAGATTTTTTAAATTTAAATAATCTAAAAGATATTAGACTAGTACTTGCATTTTCTAAAGATAAAGATTATCAACAAATGATTTCTAAACTTGATAATTTTGCAAGTGAAATCATTCTTACTAAATATAACTTTGAAAGAAGTGTTGATTTATCTGAACTATTAAAATGCAATATCAAATCTAAAGTATATTCAATTAATAATGTATCTGATACTATTGAATACTTATATGATAATCCAACTAATTTTACTTTAATAATTGGAAGTTTATATTTAATCAGCGAAGCAAGAAATATAATCTTAAAAAAGTAGTATTTATGCCTAAATACTACTTTTTTATATGGAGAAAATTATGTTATTAAAAGAAGTTCCTTATTATGAGCGTCCGAGAGAAAAATTACTTCATGATGGTGTTTCTAGTTTATCTAACACAGAGTTGCTTGCGATATTAATTGCAACAGGAACTAAGAATAAAAATGTTTTAGAAGTTTCTAAAAGTGTTTTATATTTATTAGAAGATATTACTGATTTATCAAGTATTACTGTTAATGAGTTAACTGAGATAGAAGGTGTTGGTAAAGTAAAAGCTGTAACTATTTTAGCTGCTGTTGAACTTGGAAAAAGAATGGCTACTTTTAAAAAAGATAATATTAGTTTTAATAGTTCGAATAGTATTTATGAATATTTTTATCCAAAATGTAAATATTTAAAAGAAGAAGTGTTTTATGTTGTTTATTTAGATATTAAAAATAATGTAATAAGTATTAAAGAATTATCTAATGGTGGAACTAATATGACTCTAATAGATCCGAAAACAATATTTAAATGGGCTTTTAAATTAACAGCATCTAAAATTATATTAGTGCATAATCATCCTAGTGGTGATTCAACTCCATCTAATGCTGATTTAATGTGTACTCAAGAAGTAATTAAAATGGGATCTAGTTTAAAAATAGAAGTTTTAGATCATATAATAATAGGGTCTTTTTATACGAGTTTACGTAAAGAAAATGCTACTTATCACTTATTCAAGTAATAAAACATAAGTGTTGTAATTAGTACGTATTTATGCTAAAATAACATACGTAAATGTCAATAGACAAAATATTTTTATAAGGAGAAGAAAATTAAATGAGTAAATTTGTTTATTTATTCAAAGAAGGTAATGCAAAGATGCGTGAACTTCTAGGCGGTAAAGGTGCTAACCTTGCTGAAATGACTAATATCGGTTTACCAGTTCCTCATGGTTTTACAGTTACAACTGAAGCTTGTACTAAATACTATGAAGATGGAAGAACTTTAGCCAAAGAAGTAGTTGATCAAATCTATGATGCATTACATGTTGTAGAAGAACAACAAGGAAAGAAATTTGGTGATAACTCTAACCCATTACTTGTATCTGTACGTAGTGGCGCTCGTGCATCAATGCCTGGTATGATGGATACTATTCTAAACCTTGGTATTAATGACGTAGCAGTAGAAGCTATTGCAAAAAAGAGTGGTAACCCTCGTTGGGCATACGATTCATATCGTAGATTTATCCAAATGTTTTCTGATGTTGTTATGGAAATTGATAAATCTAATTTTGAAAACATCTTAGATGCTAAAAAAGCTGAAGTAGGCGCTAAACAAGATACAGATCTTACTGCTGATGATTTAAAAGATATTGTTGCAAAATATAAAGTTGCATACAAAAACATCAAAGGTGAAGATTTTCCTCAAGATCCAAATGTTCAATTAATTGAAGCTGTTAAAGCTGTATTTAGATCATGGGATAATGATCGTGCTAATGTTTATCGTCGTTTAAATAATATTCCTTATTCTTGGGGAACTGCTGTAAACGTACAATCAATGGTATTTGGTAATATGGGACCAACTTCTGGTACAGGTGTTGCATTCTCTCGTAACCCATCTACTGGTGAAAATGTATTATATGGTGAATATCTATTTAATGCTCAAGGTGAAGACGTTGTTGCAGGTATTAGAACTCCTCAACCAATTGCTCATCTACAAGAAGATAATCCAGCTGTTTATGAACAATTCAAAACTGTTTCATCTACTCTAGAAAAACATTATCATGATATGCAAGATATGGAATTTACTATTGAAGATGGTCATTTATACATGTTACAATGTCGTAACGGTAAACGTACTGCTCAAGCTGCATTAAAGATTGCTATTGATATGCAAAAAGAAGGTTTAATTTCTGAACAAGAAGCAGTAATGATGGTTGATCCAAATCAATTAAATTCTTTATTACATAAAGGATTTGATGCTGCTGCATTAAAAGCAGCAAAACCTGTTGCTAAAGGTTTACCTGCTTCACCTGGTGCTGCTTGTGGTCAAATTGTATTTACAGCAGAAGAAGCAAAAGCTTGGAAAGCTGATGGCAAAAAAGTAATTCTAGTTCGTATGGAAACTTCTCCAGAAGATATCGAAGGTATGATTGCATCTCAAGGTATCGTTACTGGTCGTGGTGGTATGACATCTCACGCAGCTGTTGTTGCTCGTGGAATGGGAACTCCATGTGTTGCTGGATGTTCTGAAGCACATATTGACGAAGAAGCAAAAACTGTTGAATTAAACGGTAAAAAATATGTTGAAGGTGATTGGATTAGCTTTGATGGATCAACAGGATACATCTATGGCGAAGTAATTGCTACAACTGATGCTACAATTTCTGGTGACTTTGCTACACTTATGAATTGGGCAGATAAATATAGAGCGTTAAAGGTTCGTACTAATGCTGATAATCCACGTGATGCTAAAGTTGCTAATGACTTTGGTGCTGAAGGTGTTGGTCTATGCCGTACTGAACATATGTTCTTTGAAGGCGATAGAATTAAAGCTATTCGTGAAATGATTGTTGCAGATAAAGTTGAAGATCGTAAGAAAGCTTTAGCAAAACTATTACCAATGCAACGTGAAGACTTTAAAGGTATTTATAAAGCATTAGAAGGAAAGAGTGTAACTGTACGTTACTTAGATCCACCTCTACATGAATTTGTACCTCATACTGATGAAGAAATAGCTGAACTAGCAAATGAAATGAATATTCCATTTGAAACATTAAAAGCTACATGTGATGGATTACATGAATTTAACCCAATGTTAGGTCATCGTGGTGTAAGATTATCTATAACATATCCTGAAATTGCAGAAATGCAAACAAGAGCTGTTATTGAAGCTGCTATCGAAGTTAACCAAGAAGGTTACCATGTAATTCCTGAAATCATGATTCCTCTAGTTGGTTCTGTAAAAGAATTATCTTATGTTCATGAAGTAGTAAAAGCTACAGCTTCTAAAGTTATGGAAGAAAAAGGTGTTACAATCGAATATAAGTTCGGTACAATGATTGAAATACCACGTGGTGCATTAACAGCTGATGAAATTGCTCAAGAAGCAGAATTCTTCAGTTTTGGTACTAATGACTTAACACAAATGACATTTGGATTCTCTCGTGATGATGCAGGTAAATTCTTAGAAGATTACTATACTAAGAAAGTATTTGAATCAGATCCATTTGCTCATTTAGATAGAAATGGTGTTGGTAAACTTGTTCAAATGGCAGTTACTGCTGGTCGTGCTACAAGAAGCGACTTACATTGTGGTATCTGTGGTGAACATGGTGGTGACCCTGAATCAATTGAATTCTGTCATTTAGCAGGACTTGATTATGTTTCATGTTCTCCATTCCGTGTACCTGTTGCAAGACTTGCAGCTGCACAAGCTAACATTAAATTCCCAAGAAAATAACATTTTCTTTTCCTTAAAAGACTCTAAGTATAATTCTTAGAGTCTTTTTGATATTAAATTATTATAGAAAGAATTAGTAAGTAATTATTTTGAATAAAATAGTTAAATAGTATATAATAATAGTGTTGCGAATCTTGGATACAAAGCAACCGCACAAAAAAAGTATTTAAGAATTATTAAATTAATCACTTTACTGGCGTGTCTTAATTTTATGAGGAGGTGCTAATACATGTACGCAATCTTTGTTGTTGGCGGTAAACAATACCGTGCAGAAAAAGGTGACGAAATCGTTTGTGAAAAGTTAGATGCTGAAGTAGGCGCTAAAGTTACATTTGATCAAGTATTACTTGTAGGTGATAAAGTGGGTACACCATTTGTTGCTGGTGCAAAAGTTACTGGTGAAGTAGTTAAACAAGGCCTAGGAAAAAAGATCGTTGTTTTTAAGTATAAAGCGAAGAAAAATGAACGTAAAAAACAAGGTCATCGTCAAGCATTTACTGTTGTTAGAATAGCAAACATTTCAGTAAAGAAAGAAGCTAAAGCTGAAGAAGCTGCTGAATAATTAAAGCAGTAAAGGAAATATTAAATGACTACAATCATTTTTAAAAGTGATGAGTTAATTAATGAAATTGAACTTAATGGACACTCTGGATATGCTACTAAAGGTAGTGATATAGTTTGTAGTGCTATTACAACTGTTACATTTTCGACAATTAATCTTTTAGAAAAAATTAATCAAAAGTTTAATTTAGAACAAAATGAACAGAATGGATTTCTTCGTTTATGTTTGGATTATCAATTAAGCGATGAACAAACAAAAAAATTAGTCCAAGTAATTTTAAAAAACTTATTTGATACATACGAAGTAATTAGTTCAGATTATCCAAAATACGTAAAATTAATATCGTTAGGAGGTTGCCATGATTAGATTTAATTTGCAATTCTTTGCATCTAAAAAAGGTGTTAGTTCAACAAAGAACGGTCGTGACTCTGCTGGTCGTAGATTAGGTGCTAAATTATCTGATGGTCAATTTGCTACAGCTGGTTCTATTATTTATCGTCAAAGAGGTACTAAAGTTCATCCAGGAACTAATGTTGGAATTGGTAAAGATGATACTTTATTCTGCATGATTGATGGTGTTGTTAAATTTGAAACTAAATCTTTAGGAAAGAAATATGTTTCAGTTTACCCAGTTGAAGCTTAAGAACTATAGAATAAAAAAAGAATTAGATTATCTTAAAGAGCACTAAATATTTAGTGCTCTTTATTTTAGGAGAAAAATTATGTTTGTAGATAGTGTCAAAATATTTGTTAAAGCCGGAAATGGCGGAGATGGTATTGTTGCATTCTTAAGAGAAAAATACATAGAAAAAGGTGGACCAACAGGAGGTCACGGTGGACGTGGTGGAAATGTTGTATTCATAGGTGAAGAAGGTCTTACTACACTTCTTGATTTTAGATACAGAAGAAAAATAGAAGCTTTTAATGGATCTAAAGGCGGAGATAAAAATTGTAGTGGTAAGATGGGAGAATCCGTTTATGTCAAAGTTCCAATTGGAACAACTATTACTAATTTAGAAACTGGACGTATTATTGGCGATATAACAAAAGGTGGACAAAAAGTAATTGTTGCAAAAGGCGGACGTGGTGGCAAAGGAAATGCTGCTTTTGCATCTCCTAAAAATACAACTCCTCAATATGCTGAAAAAGGATTAAAAGGCGAAGCGTTTGAATGTGGTCTAGAATTAAAAGTTTTAGCCGATGTAGGACTTATTGGATTTCCTTCAGTTGGTAAATCAACTCTTATAAGTGTAGTATCCGCATGTAAACCAAAAATCGCAGATTATCATTTCACAACTCTTGCACCTAATTTAGGTGTAGTAGGAGTACCTGATGGAAGAAGTTTTATAATGGCTGATTTGCCAGGTTTAATAAAAGGAGCATCACTAGGTGCTGGACTTGGTATAGAATTTTTAAAGCATATTGAAAGAACAAAAGTATTAGTTCATATTATTGATATGGCAAGCGTTGAAGGAAGAGATCCTGTGGAAGATTATTACGCAATACGTAATGAGCTTATATCTTTTAAAGAAGATTTAGAAAAACGTCCTGAAATAGTTGTTGCCAATAAAATGGATTTACCTGGCGCAAATAAAAATTTAGAAAGCTTTATTAAAGAGACATCTTTAGATGTTATTCAAATAAGTGCTTTTACAAAGAATAATTTAAATGAATTATTATACAAAATTGCAGATAAATTAGATGAAATAAAAGCACAACAAAAAGAAGAAACTATTCAAGAAGAAGTAGTTGAATATACATTTATTAAAAAAGGTCCAGAATTTAATATTACAACAGATGAAGATGGATTCTTCCATGTAGAAGGAAAAACTATTGAATACTTATTTAATAGAACTGATTTCACAAACGAAACATCTATTAAACAATTTGCTAAATCACTTCGTGACTTAGGGGTAGATGATAAGTTAAGAGAATTAGGCGCTCAAGAAGGCGAAACAATAGTTATACTAGGTTATAATTTTGAACTTATCTAAAATAGAAATTTATAGATAGAAGTTGTTAACTTCTATCTATTTTTATATTAAATATCTATTCTTTATGATAAAATAAATAACAAGTAATATAAAAAGGTGATTAATATGAGTACAACAATTGATAAAAAATTATATACTCCTTTATTTCAACAATACTTAGAAATAAAAGAAAGCTATAATGATGCTTTCTTATTTTTTAGAGTAGGAGATTTTTATGAATTATTCTTTAATGACGCAATAGTAGGATCTAAAGAATTAGAAATAACTCTAACTTCTAAAGATGGAGGAACTAATATTGACAAAGTTCCAATGGCAGGAGTTCCTTTTCATGCAGTAGAACAATATATTGAAAAGCTTACAGAAAAAGGATATAAAGTGGCAATATGTGAACAAGCACCAGATGAGAATAATCCTAAATTATTCAAAAGAATTGTTACTCAAGTAATAACACCTGGAACTAATATTGATAACTTATATTTATCCGAAAAAGAAAATAATTATTTAGGTGTTTTAGAAAAAGCAAATAATAATTACAATTTAGCCTATATTGACCTATCTACAGGTGACTCATATTCAGTATTAATACCAAATAACATTCAAATTATATTAAGTGAAATATTAAAATTAAATATAAAAGAACTTGTTATATCACCGCAAACATCTTCAGCAATTACTAATATTTTAAAAGATAATTATAACATTTTATTATCAGTAGAATCTAATACTAAAACAGATGATTATTTAAATTATTTATTTGATAATCTTAAAGATGATGAAATTATTTCTTGTAAAAGATTAATTAGTTATGTTATAAGAACTCAAAAAAGAGTTCTATTACATTTAAAACCATTCATACATTATTCAATGAATGATTATTTATCTATAGACTCTCAAGCAGTAAAATCATTAGAATTAGTAGAATCAATTAACGGAGAACGTTTTTCTAATAATTTGTTTTCAGTTCTAGATAAATGTAAAACAGCCATGGGATCTAGATATTTAAAGAAATCTATTTTATTTCCTTTAATAAAATTAAATCAAATAAATGAACGTTTAAATATTGTACAAGATTTAATAGCTAATCAAAATGTATCGAATGAATTATCTAAATTATTACAAGAAGTATATGACTTAGAAAGAATTACCGCAAGAGTATCTTTTGGTACATTATCACCACGTGATTTAATTCAATTAAGAAAATCTTTAAGTGTTATACCTAGTATTAAATCTATTCTAAATAGTTCTAATAAAGAATCTTTAATTAAAATTAATAGCCAAATAGAATCATTTGATACCTTGAATAAATTATTGATTGATTCTATCAATGATGATGCACCTTTCTTATTAAAAGATGGTAATGTTATTAAAAGAGGTTTTTGTAAAGAATTAGATCAAATAAGAGATATCGAATCTACAAATAAAGACTTCTTACTATCACTAGAAGCTAAAGAAAAAGAAAGAACAGGAATTAAGAACTTAAAAGTAGGATACAATAGAGTATTTGGATATTTCATTGAAATAACTAATTCTATGCTGCCATATGTAAAAGATGAATATGGTTATATAAGAAAACAAACTACTACATCATCTGAACGTTTTATTACATCTGAATTAAAAGAAAGAGAAACATTAATTTTAAGAAGCGCTGATGAAGCATTAGCTCTTGAAATAAAATTATTCAAAGAATTAAGAGAAGAATGTTCAAAGAATACTAAATCTTTACAAACTTTGGCAAGTAATATTGCTCAACTTGATATGTTATTATCTTTTGCTGTATGTGCAAAAAACTTTAATTATGTAAGACCTAATTTTTCTTCATATGATGAATTATATATTTCCAACGGAAGACATGCAGTTGTTGAACAAAATAATATAAATGAATTTATACCTAATGATTTAATAATGGGCAATACCGAAAAAGTATTACTTATAACTGGTCCTAACATGAGTGGTAAATCTACTTTTATGAGACAAAATGCTTTAATAATTATCATGGCACAAATGGGATCATTTGTACCATGTGATAAAGCAACCCTTCCTATATTTGATCAAATATTTACAAGAATTGGTTCTAGCGATAATTTAAACATGGGCGAATCTACTTTCATGACAGAAATGAAAGAAGTAAATAGAGCGTTAACTCTTGCTACTGATCGAAGTTTAATAATCTTTGATGAAGTAGGACGTGGTACAGCAACTTATGATGGACTTGCATTAGCTCAATCAATTATCGAATTTATTCATAATAAAATTGGAGCCAAAACACTATTTTCTACTCATTATCATGAATTAACAACTCTTGAAGAATCTTTAACATTCTTAAAAAATGTACATGTAGATGCAAAAGTAATACAAAATAATTTAGATGAAGAAGTAATTTTTTTACATAAAGTAATTAATGGTGCAGCTGATAAATCATACGGAATCAATGTTGCAAGTCTTGCTCATATACCACAAGAAGTAACTATTCGTGCAAAAGATATTTTAGATAAAATTACTTTGAATAAAAATTATGATAAAGATTTACTTTCACCAGATAATTACATCGCACCAAAAATTATTAATAATTTAAAACCATCTGAAGTAAAAGTTATTAATAAAATAAAAGAATCATCAATAGAAGATTTAAAACCAGTTGATGCATTATTACTACTTAATTCATTAAAGGAGACTTTAAATAATGATTAAAGAATTAAGTACAGAATTAATTAACTTAATATCAGCAGGTGAAGTAGTAGAAAGACCATTATCTGTTGTTAAAGAGCTTGTAGAAAATGCTATAGACGCAGATGCTAATCAAATTAAAGTAGATTTAATATCAAGTGGATTAAAAAAGATTACTGTATCTGATAATGGTAAAGGTATTCCATCAAGTGAATTGCCTACTGCATTAAAACCTCATTCAACATCAAAAATTATTTCTAAAGAAGATTTATTTTCTATTAATACATTAGGCTTTAGAGGAGAAGCACTGCCTTCTATATCGCAAGTATCAATGTTTAAGATTACATCTAAAACAATTGATGAAGATGCAGCATCATTTATTGAAGTACATGGTGGTAAAGTTATTAATTCAGGATTATGTTCATATATTAATGGTACAAAAGTAGAAGTTGAAAATTTATTTTATAATACACCAGCTCGTCTCAAACATTTAACTAGTGAACAAAATGAATTATCTTTAATCATATCTTTAATAACAAGATTTTCTCTAGCAAATGAATATGTAAGTTTTACATTAACTAATGATTCTAAAATTATATTTAAATCAACTGGAGATGGTTTTAAAGGCAATTTATTAAATGATTGTTTTGGAACAACTTCAGCTACTCATATGTATGAGTTTAATGGAATAATGAATAACTATAAAATAAGTGGTTATACATCTAATAATAACGTTTTTAGATCTAATAAAAATGGTATAAGTATATTTTGTAATAACCGAATTATTAGAAATATTAATTTACAATATGCTATAACTGACGCATATGAATCTATTATTCCTATAGGTAAATATCCATTATGTGTATTAAAAATAGAATGTGATAGTGAAATGGTTGATGTAAATATTCATCCATCTAAAATGGAAATAAAATTTACTGATGAAGATAATTTAAGATCATTTATCACATCTACCATTAAAAAAGTATTATATGAAAAACCGTTAATTTATACTGCTTCACAAAGTGATTTATCATCTAATAATAATGTTTTAAAAGAAGAATATAAATTATTAAATGATGAAGCATCATTAGATGATATATGGAATACTTACAAAGAAGCAAATTTATCTTGCAAAGAAGATGTATTAAAAATTAATAATGATTTTGAAGATTTATCAATTATAAATAATTATTTAGAAGAAGTTAATTCTTTCAATAGCTTAAATAATTCTGATAATTTATATTTTGATGATACTGAAATAAAAGAAGAACAATTGTTTAATAGTAATGAGTTTTCATTTGATAATTTAAACTATATTGGCCAATTTAATGAAACATATCTTTTATTTGAAGATAATAATAATTTATATTTATTAGATCAACATGCAGCAGCAGAACGAGTTAATTACGAAAGAATATGTGAAGAATTAGATAAAGATCATCATGAATGTTATGAATTATTAATCCCATTCAATATCGAATTTAATAGGAGTGATTGTGAATTAATCAATCTATATATTGAAGATATTTTAAAACAAGGTATTATAATGGAACCTTTCGGAGATACTTCATTTGTTGTAAGACAAATTCCTATATGGATACCTCAAGGCTTAGAAATAGAATATATTTCTGATATAGTTAATCACATTATCAATAATCGTAAAGTTAATAAAAGGATAATGTATGAAAGTCTTGCAAGAAGTTTAGCTTGTAAGAAAAGTATTAAAGCCTACATGAGAGTTACTAAAGAAGAAGTTTCATCATTAATAGATTTATTAAAAAAATGTAATATGCCATATACTTGTCCTCATGGCAGACCAGTATTTGTATCTATTACTAAATATGAAATTGAAAAAATGTTTAAGAGAGTAATCTAATGGATAAAATTATTGTTATTTGTGGTCCAACCTCTACAGGAAAGACAAAACTTGGAATTGCTCTTGCGAAATATTTAAATACAGAAATTATTAGTAGCGATGCTTATCAAATATATCAAGGTTTAGATATAGGCACTGCTAAACCATCTATTGAAGAATTAAAAACCATAAAGCATCATTTAATATCTTCTATTCCGTCGATATCTACATACAGTGTATGTGATTATCAAAAAGAAGTTAGGAATAAAATAGATGAATTTATCAAAAATAAAAAAACACCTATTTTAGTAGGTGGAACAGGTTTATATATAGATAGTGTTCTTACAGATTATAATTTTTCTACAAGAAATACTATAAATGAATCAATTTATGAATCTTTTACTAACGAAGAATTATATAATCTATTAAAAGAGAAAACAAACTCTATACCTAATCAATCCATTAATAATAGAAGAAGACTTATTAATGCATTGATAAATATTGATTCTGGTATTGATATTTTAAAAAAAGGTAAAGATACATTACTATATGATCCGTTAGTAATATTCTTAAATGATGAAAGATCTGTCTTATATGAATCAATTAATAATAGAGTTGATCAAATGGTAAAAGATGGCTTAGTAGAAGAAGTTAAAACATTATATAATAATAAATTATTCTCTAAGACTTCTATAGAAGCTATTGGTTATAAACAACTAATACCTTTTATTGAAAACAAAACTACATTAAATGATGCAATAGAAGACATTAAAAAAGCAACTAGACATTATGCAAAACGTCAAATTACTTGGTTTAGACATAAACCATATGTTAAAGAAATATTAATAGATAGATTCCATTTTGATAACACTATTAATTATGTAAAACAAATCGTTGATGACTTTTTAAAATAATATTGAGATAGCTTAAGCTATCTCAATATTTTAATTTTATTATAACTTGTGATATAATATAGCAAATGAAGGTAAAAAAATATGTATATTAATAAATTAAGCGGTTATGCAATACCATCTAAAATACTTCTTAAATTATTAAAACTTAATCAATATATTGGTAAAAAAGATTATTATGATTCATTAGATACAAGTTCAATATTACGATTAAAAAAAGAAAGTATCTTAGATAATGCTAACACAATAATTAATTATTCTAATATCGATGTATCAAAAGATCGTATAAGACTTCTTCTTGAAAAAGATTCTAATCCAAGAACTAAAAAAGAAGAACAAGTAAAATCAATAAAAGAATTATTAGAATCAATATATGAAATGTCTATTACTAATAAAAGTTTAATTAATTCCATTGATTTACTTGATATGGTTAAAATACTATCTAATGATAAACTTAAATACTCTACATCTGATTTTAAATTACAAAACGAACATAATAGTATTAGATATTATGTAAATATCTTATTTGATGAACTCAATGAAGTATTTAAAAATGATACGCAAGAAAAACTATGTACATCAGTGGTTACTTTTATGGAATTTATCAATTTACATCCATTAGATAGTGAATCTTATATAGCTAGTGTAACATTGTTATATTATTTATTTGGCTTATGTGATATATCCATAATTAAATTTAAAAGTATATTTAAATATTTACTTGATAATAAAAATGAGATTATGGAATTAATCCAAGACGGATCAGTTAATTATGATGAAGGAAATATCTATTTCAATAGATTATATGAATACTTTATTGATTATTTAATAAGTGAATATGATAATTTAGATAAACTTATTAAAAGTGAAGAATATTTAAAACATGCAAATAAAACAGATGTATTAGAAAAATTTATCATGGAAGAAGCAAACGTAATATTCAGTAAAGAAGATATTATGAATAAATTCCCTAATATTTCATCAACTACTGTTACAAGATGTTTAATATCTTTACGAGATAAAAACTTTATTATTCCACTTAGCACTGGAAGAAGCGCTAAGTGGCAACGTATTGTTGATTCAAAAGATCCATTATATTTTATGGGGGTAAATATAAAAGATGAAAACTAATTTCCATTCTCATAATGTTTTATGTAAACATGCCCATGGAACATTAGAAGACTATGTAGTATCAGCTATCGAAAAAGGTTATACATCGCTTGGGTTTTCTGATCACGGACCATTAACTGGTAAATTAAAAGATGAATTATATTCTTTAAGAATGAATGAGGCTGAATTCTATAATATATACTTACCAGAATGTAATAGATTAATAGAAAAATATAAAGATAAAATTAAATTATATAAAGGTGTTGAAATAGAATATTTCGAAGAAATGATGCCTAATTATGCAGCAATGTATTCTGAACTCGATTACATGATTTTAGGACAACATTATTATCATTATCAAAATGATTATATTTCTACATATCAGCAAATGGATGATTTAAGACTTAATGCATTTGTATGTGATACAATTGCAGGCCTTGATACTGGTTATTTTAAAATACTTGCACACCCGGATATTTTTATGATGGGCTATCCATTTTTTGATATTGATTGCGTTGAAGCATCAAAAAAAATTATTGAAGCATGTATTAGAAATAATGTTCTAATTGAGATTAACGCAAATGGTATAAGAAACTGTGAACACAAAAAACGTTATACTATAGAAACAAAAGAAGATGGATCTATCATTCATAGATATGCATATCCAAATTATAATTTTTTTAAAATAGCATCAACCTACAAAGATGCTAAATTTATATTAAATGATGATTCACATAATCCTACTCAATTTGATGATGAATCAACAAAAGAAGCAATTAATTTATGTAATGAATTAGGTATAAAATTAGAAAATGATTTTTCAATGAATCATTAAAAAAGGAGAAGTTATGAACAATATTCACTATTTAAATCACCCATTATTAAAACATAAAATAACTATATTAAGAGATAAGAATACTAAAACAATTGATTTCAGACAGCTTGTTAAAGAAATAGCTGTTTTAGAAGGCTATGAAGCATTTAAAAACTTACCTACAATAGATGTTGAAATAGAAACACCTATTGAGAAAACTTTTCAACCTCTTATAGACGGATCAAATGTATGTTTTGTTCCTATTTTAAGAGCAGGACTTGGAATGGTTGATGGAATGCTTGAAATGATTCCAACTGCAAGAGTTGGTCACTTAGGAATGTATAGAGATGAAGTAACTCATATGCCAGTTGAATACTATTGTAAACTTCCACCTGAAATATCTTCTAAACAAGTATTCTTACTTGATCCAATGCTTGCAACAGGAGGATCTAGTATTGATGCTGTTAATACTTTAAAAAAATATGGAGTAAAGAACATTAGTTTTATTTGTATAATTGCTGCTCCAGAAGGTGTTAAAGCATTTAATGATGCATTCCCAGAAATTCCTTTATATGTCGGAGCACTTGATAGATGCTTAAACGATAAAGCATACATTTGTCCAGGATTAGGTGATTGTGGAGATAGAATCTTTGGAACTGTTGAAAATTTAAAGAAAACTAATTAAATATATAATTAATACATATTAAAACATAAAAAAGGCCAAAAAATGGTCTTTTTTTGCATTTTTATACATCTATAGTGTAATTAACTGATTTTTACTTAAAACGCTTAAAAATGGCCATTTTTTGCCGTTTTACTGCATATATTCAAGCGTTTTATAACTATAAATACATTAGTTTTAGACTAAAAAGCAATAATATGAATAAAAGAAGTTATTTAAATAATATAATATATGCTTTATTTTTAATAAATAAGCCTAAAAAGAAGTTAATTTTGAAGTTTTATAAGCAAAAGAAATACTTTATCTATAGACATATTAATATGCGATAAAAGCTAAATTAAGGGCTTATTTTAAGGGTGTGGTTTTATAGGGTAATAAATGAGACATTTGATATCTTTATACAAGCGTTTGAATAATAAATTCATATATAATTATTCGTTTTATAGTATATAGAATAGGTCTAAAGAAGATGATATGCATTACGCAATTATACAGTAAATAAACTATGTCATATTAATATAAATGAGTATGTTTATTTTACAGAATCTATGTAAAACCTGCATATTTATATATCATTTAAAAGAATTGAATATATTATTTACAATTATTCAAAAAAGAAATATTTATATTTTAGTTCCGATAATATATATTATGTTAACCAATAAAAAATATAGGTAAAAAGCGAATAATATTTACTTATTATATTAAAGTGGATAAGTATTTTTCTTTATTTTTGATGAAAATTATTTGTAAAATTGATAAATTAGTTTTTATAAATAATTAATTAAATTTATCAATTTTATATAAAAATCCAAATAAAAAATGTGGATAACTAATCAGAAATCGTATAAATACGATTGATTAATTATCCACAAAATTTTATTTCAAACGCTTATAGAAAGAGTTTTTAATATATTATTTTAAATAAAAATCTCTAATTGTTTCGTATACAAATGTCTTTGTTGGATCAGCTTCATTAAATGTTTCATGACGAGCGTCTTTAATAATTTTTGATTCAACATTTAATCCACATTTTTTGTAAAGCTTTTCTAATGCATAAACACTCTTAGTAAACTTAGATACAGGGTCAAATTCACCACTCATAAGTAATATTTTTTCAGCTTTAATAAGTTTTACATTTTCAACCTTTTTAGCATCATTTAATTCTTTACCAAGTGATTGATAATATCCTACTGGATAGTCTCCTCCACATAATGAATCAGCTTTATATTTTTTTATGTTTTCTTTATTAACTGATAGCCATGCAAGCGATTCTTCGCCTTTAAATGGTTTATCAAATGCTCCTAGAGACATTGAATTAATTAAATCTGAATATGAGTTAAATCCATTCTTTTTAACAAAGTATCCAGCAAGTAATTTAGCTGCTGAATAAAGTGGTCCACCAATATCAGTACCACTTAAGATTACTTTTTTGTAATCTTCTGGGAATTCTTCAATATAACGTTGAGCACACATTGAACCCATTGAATGAGCAAATAAATACATATCTAAGTCTTTATTGTCATTTTTAACTGTGTCATGAATTGCTTTCATACAATCAACTATAGTTTGAATAAAGTTATCAGTATTTTGTAATACTCCAACTTTATCTTCAGGAGCTTTAGAATATCCATGGCCGATATAATCGAATCCATAGCAGTTAAAGCCTTCTTTAGATAAATAGCATCCTAAATCATCATATCTTGCGATATGTTCACCCATACCATGGCTAAATACAATTACTGCTTTAGGATTTGCAGCAACCCATTTGTAGCCACGTACACAATAGTTTTGATAATTAAAACTAATTTTTTCCATTACTTCTTTTCTCCTTATTTTTTATTTAATAATTCTAATTTTGATTCACCAATAGCTGGTAGTTCTAAGTTAAAGTTATCAGCGATTGTAGCTCCTACACAAGCAAAACTTTCAAAATCATCCAATACTTTACCTTCGATATCTTTAGCATATGCAATAAATGGAACAAATTCTCTTGTATGATCTGTTCCATGATGAACAGGATCATTTCCATGATCAGCTACAACTATTAATAAGTCATCATCTTCCATACGATCGATAAATTCTTTTAAATCTAAGTCGAATTCTTCAATAGCTTTTCTATAACCTGGTAAGTCTCTTCTATGTCCGTATAATGCATCAAAATCAACTAGATTAGTAAAACATAATCCAATAAATTCATCTTCTTGGAAATTCATTGTTTTTATCATACCGTCATGATTTGATTTAGTTCTAACAAAATATGATATTCCTTTACCATTAAATATATCGTTTATTTTACCTACTGCAAAGCTATCTAATTTAGCTTTTACTAATGCATCTAAGATAGTAAATCCAGCTGGATCTACTGCATAGTCATGTCTATTTGTTGTACGAGTAAATGTATCTTTAGATTTGCCTACAAATGGTCTTGCGATAATTCTACCAACTTGCCATGCAGGATTTTCTAGAGTAATCTTTCTTGCATAATCACATATTGAATATAGTTCTTCTAGTGGGATAATTTCCTCATTAGCAGCAATTTGTAATACTGAATCTGCTGATGTGTATACAATTAATGCTCCTGTTTTTAATTGTTCTTCTCCTAGTTCTTTTATTATTTCGGTACCTGATGCCGAACAATTACCTATAACCTTTCGATGTGAAAAATCTTCTAATTTCTTTATTAACTCGTTTGGAAAACCAGTATCTGTAAATGATGGGAATGATTTATCAACCTTTAATCCCATTATCTCCCAATGTCCAGTTAAAGTATCTTTTCCAACAGAAACTTCTTTCATTCTTGCTACTACACCAAGTGGTGATTCTACTGCTTCAATTTCTGGATTAGGACAAATATTACCAATTCCTAAAGCTTTTAATGTAGGACAGCTAAATCCTGGAGAATATTCAGCAATATGACCAAATGTATTTGCACCAACATCGTTATAGTTAACTGCATCATCTGCTTGTCCAATTCCCATAGAATCAGTTACAATAACAAATATTCTTTTATATTTTTTATACATCAATTATTACCTCCATGTGGATGTGCATTATCGTAAATATTTTTAATTGTTTTATTTGAAATATGTGTATAGATTTGAGTAGTTGATATAGATTCGTGACCAAGTAATTCTTGAATGATTCTTAAATCAGTACCTGCTTCTAATAAATGAGTTGCAAAACTATGCCTTAATGTATGAGGCGATATATTTTTTGTAATACCTACTATTTCACATTGTTTCTTTAAAAAAATAAAAAAACTTTGTCTAGAATAATGACCACCTACTGCATTTAAGAAAACATATCCAGGATCTGGATTAGATCCAAGTAAAATTGGTCTAGAATTAATTAAATATTCTCTTAATAATTTTATTGCGTAATCATTTACTGGAATAAGTCGTTCTTTAGACCCTTTACCAAGAGGTTCTATCATCTTAGATGTAAGACGTAAATTTTCTAATTTTAAATCAACTAATTCAGATACTCTTAATCCAGTTGCATAAACAAGTTCTACCATAACTTGGTTTCTTGCATCAATAGGTGTTTTATTATTTAATGAATCAAGTAATTTCATAACTTCTTCAACACTTAATACATCAGGTAATTTCTTATCTTTTTTTGGTGTTGCAATGTTAGTCGAAGGGTTAGTTTTAGATTTACCTTCTAATACTAAAAACTTATGAAATGATTTAATACTTGATAAACTTCTACCACTTGATGAAGAAGAATATTGTAATTTTTTTAAATAACTTAGGTATGACTTTATATTATCATTATTTATTTCGTTTAGATTCATAATATGTAAATTATTTTCTAAAAAATATAAATAATTTTCTATATCAGAACAATATGAATTAACAGTATTTAAAGAACGCATCTTTTCACTTACTAAGTAAGATCGATATTCTAATATAATATTATCAAACATTATTTATCTCCTGCAGCATAAGAATTTAACTATTATATTATTTTGGACAAAGAAATATTTATTATTAATAAAAATAAAATCATTGTTTTCAATAATATAATTTTTAGCTAATAAAGATGAATAATCAAACAATTCATCTATAAAGTAATTAAATTTATTATAAAAATCTTTCTTTTTTATACCAATTGTCTTTCTTAGAGACATCGAAATAAATTCATCAATTATTTCTGTATCTTGTAATTTTTCAGATAGAATATTTGGCAAGTTATTTTTAGATAAACTATCAATATATTCTAAAATTTTAGTAGTTGTTTTATAGTGAACATTATTAACAAAAGCACTAGCTCCTGAACCAAGTGAATAATAATCATCTAAATTCCAATAAGATAGGTTATGAATGGATTCATAACCATTAAGTGAATAATTAGATGTTTCATATTTATTAAATCCTTTATTAACTAAATAATCATTAATAAAAAAATACATTTCTTCTTGCAACTTTTCATCTATTTCATTTATATTTTGATGATTAAATATAGTATGTTCTTCTTTTATTAAACAGTATGTTGAAATATGTTTAGGATTTAAAGAAATTGTCTTTTCTAAATCATCTTTTAAGATACTTAGATCTTCGTTGGGTAATGCATACATCAAATCAATTGAATAGTTATCAAAATAAGTATTTAGTAATTTAATTTTGTTTTTAATATCACTATATGAATGAACTCTATTTATTAAATGTTGAAGATTATCATTGAATGTTTGAATACCTATTGATAGCCTATTTACATTATATTTTTTTAATGCTTTTAATAGGTCTTCATAAATATCTTCAACATTTATTTCAAATGTAAATTCTTTTATATATGAAAAATTAATATAATTATTTAAAAAATCTAATAACTTTATAATATTGTCTATTGATAATGATGATGGTGTTCCACCACCTATATAAATAGATTTGAAATTAATTTTATTTAGTTCTTTTAATTTTGTTTCTATGATTAAAGAATCAATATATTTATTTTGCAAAGATGTTGATGCAACCATCTTATGAAAGTCACAATACGGGCATATTTTTTTACAAAATGGAATATGAATATATAAAGAAGGATTATTCATCATCTAATTTTAATATTGCTAAGAATGCATCTTGTGGTACTTCTACTGTACCAATTTGTTTCATTCTCTTCTTTCCTTCTTTTTGTTTTTCTAATAGTTTTCTTTTACGAGAGACGTCTCCACCATAACATTTAGCTAAAACATCTTTTCTTAAAGCAGCAATATCTTCTCTTGCAATAATATGTGTATTTATAGCTGCTTGAACTGGTACTTCAAATAATTGTCTAGGTATTAATCCCCTTAATTTATGAACTAATGCTTTACCACGTGGATATGCAAAATCTTTATGAACTATAACGCTTAATGCATCTACTTTCTCACCATTTAATAATATATCCATTTTTTGTAAATTAGATTGCATATATCCAGATAGTTCATAATCAAAAGATGCGTATCCATGAGATGTAGATTTTATTTTATCAAAGAAATCAAATACAATTTCGGAAAGTGGTAAATCATATATTAGTGATACTCTTTTTTCATCTATATAAGACATTGTTTTATAAATACCACGTCGTTTTTGACATACATCCATTATTGGACCGACATATTCTTTTGGAAGCATTATTGTTACGTGAACAAATGGTTCTTCAATTCGGTCTATTTTAGTAGGATCTGGCATAAGATTAGGGTTATCAATCTTAGTCATTTCGTTGTTTTTATTAAAAATATGATATTCAACACTAGGTGCTGTTGCAATAATATCTATGCCAAATTCTCTTTCTATTCTTTCTTCAATTACGTCCATATGAAGAAGTCCTAAAAAGCCACATCTAAAACCAAATCCTAATGCTTGAGAAGTTTCTGGTTCGAAAAGTAATGCAGCATCATTTAGTTTTAATTTTTCTAATGCTTCTTTTAGTTCATCATATTTATTAGACTCTAATGGATATAATCCACAATATACCATTGAATTTAATTTTTTATATCCAGGAAGAGGAATATTAGATTCATTTTCTAAAGTAGTAATAGTGTCTCCAACTCTAACATGTTCAATATCTTTAATTGAAGCGGCAATCCATCCAACATCACCAACTGTTAAATAATCTTTTTTCTTTTCTTTAGGAGTTGTTACACCAAGTTCAGTTACTTCATATATTTCAGATGAATTATGCATCTTTATATGATCACCAACTTTAATAGTACCTTCTTTTACTCTAATTAAAGGTATAACACCTCGATACGAATCATAATATGAATCAAATATTAATGCTTGAACTAATCCTTTAGGATCACCAACTGGAGATGGAACACTTTTGATAATTGTTTCTAATAATTCATGTACTCCAATACCGGATTTAGCAGATCCACATACGGCATTAGAACAATCTAGTCCTATTACATCTTCTATTTCTTTTTTTACCTTTTCAGGTTCTGCTGATGGTAAATCAATTTTATTTATCATTGGAATGATTTCTAAATCATTCTCTAAAGCCAAATAAACGTTTGCTAAAGTTTGAGCTTCTATTCCTTGAGTAGAATCAACTACTAATACTGCACCTTCACAAGCTGCAAGACTTCTAGATACTTCATAAGTAAAGTCTACATGTCCTGGCGTATCAATCAAATGAAGAATATATGTATTACCATCATCAGCAGTATATTCAAGTTCTACCGCATTTAATTTAATAGTAATACCACGTTCTCTTTCTAAATCCATAGAATCTAAAATTTGTTCTTTCATCTCACGCTTATCAAGAGTTTTTGTAAGTTCTAATATTCTATCCGCAAGAGTTGATTTTCCATGATCAATATGAGCAATAATAGAAAAATTTCTTATAAACTTTTGTCTATTTAATAATTTATCATAATCTAAATTCATAAGTTTAAACCTATTTTCTTTAATAATTCTTATGTTTATTATATCTGTAAAACTTATATTTTTCAATTAAAATAATATTATGTTAACCAAATATTCATATAAGGCTATAATTTGAAATATATTGAATTTTATCGATTTATGAGTATTTATTCAAAAACATTTCAAAAATGCGAAAAATATAGGTATTTTGGGCTAAAAACATATAAAAAAGTGATGATTTATGTTGGGTACCCAATAAATTGGA
>DCIB01000023.1 GCA_002315915.1 Caryophanales bacterium UBA1737 | reverse complement strand
ATTAAGTCTCATGAATATGTGGAATGTGATGAAGCTATTAAGAGAATAAAATCACTAGTTGATTTGGAAAGAATTAACCAATTAATAGATAATATTGAATTTATTAGCGAGAATCATAAATCATTTTTAAAGCTTATTATTGGTGAAAGATATAAGACGTTTTTTATAAATTAATACCTTAATAATAAAATGTGATAAATGGTATCGTGATTATTTTCATAAATCGTGTATTATATAAATAGTGAGAAATATGACATTTGATGATATATTAAAGGCATTAAGAAAATAAAAGAATCTAACACAAGAAGAGCTGACTTTAAAATTATTTGTTACTAGAACCGCAGTTTCGAAATGGGGATCTGGTAAGGGATATCCATCAATTGATACATTAGAAGCATTAGCTAAGCTTTATGAAATCTCGATTGATCAATTATTATCGAATGATGAAATACTAGAATTATCAGATAATACCATAAGGGATAATAAAAAGAAGAATTTAAATCTTATTATAGGATTATTAGATATATTTACAGTTATTTTTTTCGTTCTTCCTGTGTTTTGAAAGGAAATGAACTCCGTCATATCTTCGGTATTGATTTATAATTGTAGTTCAAGCGTGATTACATTTGTCTTATATTATCTATTTCTAGGATTATCCATTTTTAATGGTATTTCAACCTTAATTGTAATGAATTATGATGTAAAATATTATAAGCATAGAATACCAACCTCATTAGTACTTAACATAGCTTTAGTTGGTATATTCCTATTGACGAAACAACCATATCCAGGGATTCTAGCTTTAGCGTTATTATCTATAAAATGTGTAGTGTTATTTAAAAGGTGAGTATAAGTGTTGAGGTGTGATAGTAAGTTCCTTTAATAGTACACCTCCTTTGTTTTATAAAGAAATTGGGGTGATTTGTGTGAAAAGAAAATTATATGCTTCGATTATTTTATTTATTATTTATGCATTATTTACCATTTCTTTATTATTAAACATCACACTATTTTAAGTTAGAATATTCAAATTCTTTTATGAAGCATAAAACAATTCGAATATATCTCTTATCATAATTTGATTACATCATAAATATTAATTTGATAAATTTATCCTACAATAATTTGAATATATTTAAATAACCATGGAAACTATTAGATCAGTAACTTCTATGGCTCTTTTTCCTATATATGGTATAATTAAACAAAAATAAAAAAGCGAATACAGTAACTTGCAGGTTCAACTATTCGCTTTTACCAAAAGGTAACTCTATGATACATAATAATTATTTTATTTTCAAGAATATTTTTAACTTAATTAAAAAAGGAATAGATGTAAGGTTACAGTTTAGTCTATAAAAATTAAATAAGATAAATTTCAAAGAATCAATTTTCATATTTACGTGAAACTGATTCTTTTTTTATTTCAAGTTCATTGTATTTGGTTTGAAATATAATATACAAATAGATAGTATTGTATTATAATATAATTGTCAAAGTAAATTTATATAAATATAAATTTAAATATTTAATATATATGTCAATTAGTATGATGAGATATGACAAGAGTTAGTTTGGATAGAAAAATGATGGATGAATATAGTAAAATGTTTCAAAAACTTGAAGAAGTTCTTGAAGAACTAAAAAACACGTCTAGAGATCTTAAAACAGCTAATGAAGAAATTAAATATTTAAAAGAATCACTTATTAATGAAACTAAAAAAGTTGAAGAAAGTGCTCTAACAATTAAAGATAAATGCGATGAAATCGGTTCACTTAAAAATATTATCGATGGTAAAGATGAATTAATTAAACAATTAACAGATAAAATTACCAAATTAGAAAATGATAATGATAAAGATTCTAATAATTCTAATAGACCAAGTGGGACTAATGGATAAAAAAGATAATTACTAATAGAAGAGAAAAATCAACCAAGAAAAAAGGTGGACAAGTTAATCATAAAGCCCACTTTTTATCAACAAAAGATATACTTAAAAATATCAAAGAAGGAAAAGCTGAATTAAAAATAGTTGAAGTTAACAAAAATGATAAAAATAAAAATAAGAAATATATAGTTTCAAGAGTAGTTGATATAGTTATAAAAACTGTAGTTACTGAATACAGATTTTATCAAGATGAAAATGGAAAATATAATATTCCAGAAGAATTAAAGCAAAAAAGACTATATGGACCCAATATTAAATCAATATGTCTTGATATGACAAATGATATATACAATTCAACTGATTCTGTAATCAGATTTATTTCTTCAATTACAGATGGAGTAATTAATTTATCTAAAGGTACTATTAAAAACTGGAAAAAAGAATTAAATGATAATCTTACTGATGTATTATCATCAATTGAAACTAATTTACTATTAAGTAATTATATCAATTGTGATGATACAAATATTAAAGTAAATGGAGAAAACCATAATATAATTTGTGCATCTAATAAGAAATATACTAGATTATGGAGTAAAGATTCTAAATCTATGAAAGCTTATGATGAAATTGGATTCTTAAATAAATTCTTTGGAGTCATAGTTAAAGATGGTACTTCAGTATATAACTTTATCGATGGAGTTAAATACAGTCAATGTATATCCCATATAATGAGGTATTTAAAAGGAATTTATGATTTTATAGAACATAAATCTCCAAAAGGAATGTCTGATATATTAAAAGAGATGAATTATGTGAATATGAGTTTGAAAAAGAATGGTTTGAATTTAAGGAAAACTTTGATAACGATGAAGAACTTGGAGAGTATATTTCTGCACTTTCAAATTCTGCTGCTTATTGTGGCAAAAAGTTTGCGTATTTGATTTGGGGAATTAACGACAAATCACACAAAGCGGTTGGCACTTCATTTAATTATGATAAGAATGCAAAACACGGTGAACCTTTAAAACATTATTTAGAGCGACAACTTTCGAACAATGTATTTATTGATTTTGGCGAATCTATATATCAAAATCAAAGAGTTGTTGTTCTAACCATCAGTGCAGCAAAAACAATACCTGTAGACTGGGCTGGGCAAAGATTTATTCGTGTTGGTTCAAGTAAGGAAAAAATGTCAAAATTTCCGGAAAGAGAAATATATCTTTTTAAAATATTAAGCGAAGGAATGCCAACGATAGAAAACACTCCTTCTAAATATCGAGATTTAACTTTTTCTAAGCTGTTTGGATATTATGGTTCTAAGGGCATAGTATTAAAAGAAGAAACTTTTAAAAAGAACCTTGGTTTATTAACAGAAGATGGCAAATATAATATTCAAGCACAATTATTATCTGACAATTCACAATTACCATTAAGAGTTTCTATTTTTGATGGAGAAACAAAATCATCAAACCTGTTTTCTGTTAGAGAATTTGGATACAATTGTCTTCTTTATTCTCTAGA
>DCIB01000011.1 GCA_002315915.1 Caryophanales bacterium UBA1737 | reverse complement strand
AAATATAAAAGTCTTTCTTAAAGCGAAGTTTAAACGAAAACTCTTTATTGTCAAGGGTAAAATGTATTGCTTAACGCAACCCTTGACAATAAAAAAAATATTTAAAATGAAATTATTAAAAAAGTTTCCGTTTCTATTCGCTTGTGTCGAAAGACAAAAGAAAAAATCTATAAAAGGAGGTTTAGCCAAATGAAAACAGCAGTTGTATATGCAAGATATTCCAGCACAAATCAAACTGAACAAAGTATTGAAGGTCAAAAACATGTTTGTGAAGACTTTGCTAAAAGAAATGATATAATCATTGTAGATTACTACATAGACAGAGCAATGTCTGGAACAAATGATGATAGAGATTCTTTTCAAAAAATGCTTAAAGATAGCAACAATAAAAAATGGGATTATGTTTTAGTTTATAAACTAGATAGATTTGCAAGAAATAAATATGAGTCAGCTATCCATAGAAAACATTTAAAAGACAATGGCATAACTTTGCTTTCAGCAATGGAAAACATACCTGAAACACCCGAAGGAGTTTTACTTGAATCACTACTTGAAGGAATGAACGAATACTTTTCAAAGGAACTTGCTCAAAAAGTTGCAAGAGGTCAACACGAATCAAGAATGAAAGGTCATCTCATTGGTGCATTAAGTTTTGGATATATTAAAAATGTAGATAAAACTTTATCTATCAACGAAGATGAAGCCATAATATTAAAAAGAATGTTTGAAGATTACTCAAGTGGAAAATCCATATTACAAATTTCAAGAGATTTAGAAAATGAAAACATAACACATAATGGTAGAAAATTTATACCTGAAACAATCAGAGGTTATCTCAAAAATGAATTTTACACTGGAATATATAAAGTTAATAATAAAGTATATGATAAAATCTATCCACAAATAATTACACCTGAACTTTTTAAGAGAGTAAATGACAAACTAAATGCAAATAAATATGGTTGCAGAAAAGATAATCACGAAATATTTATTTTAAAAGACAAAATATATTGTGGTTCTTGCGATAGAAAAATGTATCCAGTATCTGCAATTTCTAAAAATGGAAATAGTTTAAGATATTATAAATGCATTACTACCAAAAAGAAAAATTGCAATGTTGTTAATATTGACAAAGAGTTTATTGAAAACATTGTTAAAGATTTTTTGAATAATCAACTAATAATTAAAGATAATCTAGATTTTATTGTAAACAAAGTTTATGAATATTATTTAAAAAGAGCTAGCAATAAAACAAGTCTAAACACAATAAAAACTGATTTACAAAGAGTTAATACTTCAATCTCAAATATTTTACTTGCCATTGAAAAAGGAATATTTACTGACACAACAAAATCTCGCCTTGAAGAACTAGAAGCACAAAAGAAAGATTTGCAAGAAAAGTTAATTATTGAAGAATCTAGAGAACAATACGAACTTACAAAAGAAAGCATTGCGGAATATTTCAATCTAGCACTGAGTGAAACACCTGCAAAAATGATAGAACTATTTGTTAAATGTGTTAAAGTTTATGAAGAGAAGATAGAAATTCATATATCTAATCCAATGAACAAAGCTCAAACGGAACAATCTAAGAAACTACTTTACACCGAAACACAAACAATAACTAGAACTTTCAAAGGTGGAACAACTAAAACTACAACAAAATACTATGATATTTATCTAGTAGTTTAACCATATTCAAGCACAAAAGACATAGAAAAAAGAGTATATTTCAAGGACAATCCCTGATTTATACTCTTTTTCTCTACCCAAATACCGCTAGTTTCAAACATTCACGGTTAAAAGGTCTTTTTTTATTATACTTAAATGATAGATTATATATCTGAATTTTATTTTGCGTAAATTAAAAAAGTTTTATTATATAAAACTCGAAATAATGTTATATTTATTATACAATTATATTAATAATATGCAAAGAGGAATAGGTATGAGAAAATTTGAAAATGAACAAGCCAATGTTTTGGCATCATATTATAATTCTAAAGTCATTGCGTTGTATAAAAATGAAGTTATCTATACAACTATAACTTCAAATAATAATAAAGTTGTTGTTTATTATTTTGAAGATGAACCAACTCCAGAAGGATATGAAAAGAAAGATTTCTTGTTTGAAGATTTTATTAATGAAGTAATAAATAGTGGTAATTGCTATATTGGACATATAGGTAATAATAAAGATGAATGGTCTTGGCATACTGATGCATATACTTCATATACTAAAGAAGTATTAGATAATTATCTTTCAGATATTAATACTACAAAAGAAGATAAAGATAGATATAACTTTTTATTTAAAGATAAATAAAACAAGAGACATTATGAATTAATTAAAAAATTATTAAAGAATCTTATATAACTTTTATCTTTTTATTATCGCAGCAAAATTAACTTGATTATTTTTTAAAATAAGTGATTATGTTATGATATTTTTTATGATAAATTTACATGAGATTTTTTGGACTTTTTTTAAATCTAAATACACAAACAAGAGTAGAAACACTTAAAACTGTTTCTACTCTTGTTTATTTTAAATAATAAAATTATATATTAATTAAATATTAACTTCTATTCTTAATTTCTAATAGTATATTATAGATATTACCATTTTCAATACTTTGAATATAAAATGATTCATCATATGTTAATGTATTTCTACATGTTGAAAAATATAATAATAAAAATAATTCATATAGAGATAAACTATCTATAAAAGGTATTATATCTTTAATATGATCATAATATGATGATGAATAATTAAATTTATTCATTAATATTTTTAAATCTTCTACTGGATTAGTAGATAAATTATTTAATTCAACAATATTATTCATTTCAGTTAGAAATAAAGAAAAAATAGGATCATTTGTATTTGCAATTCTATTTTGAAAATAATTTATGAATTTTAAATTAATAATTGTACTTAGATTTATCATTATTACACCTCCTTATTATTTTAATAAATTTATATTAATTTATAAAGAATAATAAGTATTATTTTAAGATTTACATTTTAACTTGATTTTTTTTTTTTTTTTGATATGATAGTAATAACAATTAAAAATTGTTATAAGGAGTATAAAAATGTTTAAGAAAATAGCTATATTTAGTTTAACTATTTTTATAGTAGTATTTAGTGGATTTATTATACTAAATGGTATTAATGATACAAAAGTTGATGCTGTTTCATATGATTGGTGGTGTGATACATGTGGAGGAATGCAAACTTTTAATGTTGAATATAGTAATCTAGGTAAACACTCTATTAAGTGTACTAACTGTAATAGTGTAAGTGATGAATACTGTAGTGATGATTATGATAATCCAGATGGTGTATGTGATATATGTGGTCATACTTTTGAAAAATGTAGTGTTTGTGATGGAATTATTTATGATGATACATATGGAACAGAATACTGTAATCATGAATTGACAAGTATTGATGGATGTAGTCATTGCATAAAGTGTAATATTTTTTATTGGGCTGAAAATGTATATAATGCTATACTTGGATATTGTGTTGATTCAAACTCAGATGGTTTATGTGATGTTTGTAATTGCGAAATAGCAACATATGATTACTGTATCAGTTATGATTATGTTGATTATAATGATGTTGTTACTAATGATAGAGGCGGTGATGTACCTACTATTTTTGAAAAAGGTAAAACGTTAAGAATTACTTTAAAAAAACAAGGTTTAGATATTGAATTTAATGGTAAAGATATAACAAATGGTACTGAAATAATTATTACATGTCCTTGTGATTTATATTACACTTTTTGGGCAGGTGATTTATTTTTATGGCCTACTTGTACTGAATGTGATGAACCATCAATTCAATTTGTAACAAACGATGATGGAACACATCAAATGAAATGTAATAGTTCAACTTGTAATGGCAGAGTTATTTCAAGCAATTTAGATTGTATTGATTTAAATAATGATAAAAAATGTGATTTATGTTGTGATGACATGCGTTATACTGTTACATTAGATATAAATGGTGCAACAGGTACAACACCAACAGTAGCTGGTAAATATAAAATAGGAGAAACAGTTACTCTTCCATCAACTGTAGATGCTGTACGTGCTGGAAAAAGATTTATTGGATGGAGTGAAATATCAAATAGTAATAAAGGATATACTTCAAGAACCACAAGTAAAGATTATTTAAGTAATGGAACATTTAAATATTATGCTTCATGGGTAGATAAATATACAGTATCTATTAATACAAATGCTCAAAACTATACTATAGGCGATAATAATATTAAATTTAATATTACTGGTACAACTCTATCTAATTTTACAGTTGAATATAAAGTAAACAATAATTGGACAACTACTGTACCAACAGCTGTTGGTAAATATGATGTAAAAGTAACTAGAGCAGAAGATACTGATAATAAAGAATATTCTAATACAATTACTAATGCTTTAGTAATTAATAAAAAGAATTATAATATGTCAGGTGTTACTTGGAATTATACTAATGCCTTTACATATGATGGAAATGCAAAAACTGTAACAGTTTCTAACCTTCCAAATGGAGTAACAGTTAAGAATTATACAAATAACTCAAAGACTAATGCTGGTACATTTACTGCAACAGTAACATTTAATTATGAAAATAGTGAAGAATATAATGAACCAACATTTAATAGTTTAACTTGGACTATTAATAAAGCTGCAAATGTTATAACAGTAGATAAAACACCTATTGTTAAAGTATTTGGTGAATCTATTACTATCCCTACTGCAACATCTATTAATGGAACTGTATCATGTGATAAAGAAGCTACAGATTTAGTAAATGCAGGAAACTATACTATTACTTATACTGTAGCAGCATCTGATAATTATTTAGCGGCTAATGAAACAGTATCTGTTACAGTTAGTAAAAAAGAAATTACTATTATATGGGATGAAAAATCATTTGTACATACTGGTAATGTTTTAACAATTAATGCATCTTATAAAGATATTAATAATGAAACTGTAAATTTAAATGTCACAACTGATAAAGAGTTCAAAGATGTTGGATCTTATGTTGCAACAGCTACTTTTGCAAACAATGAAACAAATTATTGTTTACCAAGTGCTGTAACTAAAAATTATACAATAGTAGAAAAACAAACTATTAATAATAAAGAAGTAACAGATCCAGCTAAAAAACCTGAAGAAGGAACAAAGGTAGAATTAGTTTCTGGTACATTAGATAGTGGTATGGCTATTTCTATTACTAAAAAAGTAGAAGCACCATCTCAAAATGTAATAGATAATATTAAGACTAAATTAAGTGAAACAGTAGAGTTATTAGCTGTATTTGATATTCATATTGAAGATGCAGTTGGAGTAGAAGTTGCTGCACCTGCTGGTAACAAATTTAAAGTAACACTTGCTTTACCTGAAGATTTAGTTGGAAGAACTGGTTATGCAATTGTTTATATTAAAGATGATGGCGATGTAGAAAAATATGATGCTGTAGTAGATGGAAATACTGTTTCATTTGAGACAACACACTTCTCTACATGGGGAATTGTTGCAGATGAAATAGTTGAAAATAATCCAACATCATTCTGGTCTGTATTACTAATAATAATTTTAGTATTATTAGTTGCATTTGTTGCATTATTCTTTGTTTGGCGATATGAACTTAAAAAAGTCTATAAAGATGAAGAAAGAAAATTAAAATTCTTTGATGTTGTATTTAACCCAGTTAATGAGTTATATAATAAACTTATAGCTAAATTATCAAAAGAATAAATAACTATTAATAAAAAGAGACATATTATAAATAAACTAAATGATGTTTATTTCTAATATGTCTCTCTATTTTTTTAAAAATGTTTATTGTCTTTATAATGCAAACATCTGTATTTATTTTATAGACAGTGTATAATATATTAAAGAGGTAAGTATTATGGTACATTCTACAAGATCAAATGAAAAAATAACAATATCTAATGCAATACTTAAAGGATTAGCTAGTGATGGTGGGTTATTTATATTCGATGAGTTTAAAAATATTGATATTAATAATCTTTATAATAAAGATTACTGTGAAATATCATTTGAAATACTAAGACAATATTTAGATGATTTTACTGATGAAGAAATTAAATGGGCAATTAATGAAGCATATAATAAAGATAATTTTATTAATGATATTGTCTCTATAAAAGAATTTGATAAATATGCGTATTTAGAATTATTTAATGGTCCTACTGCATCGTTTAAAGATATGGCATTAACTATATTACCAAAACTCATGTATTTATCTAAAAAGAAAAACTATATTTTAGATAATACTCATATTTTTGTTGCAACTAGTGGCGATACTGGTAGTGCTACATTATCAGGATTTAAAAATACTGATGGTATTGATGTAACAGTTTTATATCCAGATAATAAAATATCTGATTTACAAGAACAACAAATGCTTTATTATAGTGATAATTTCTCCCATGCTTATGCATTAAAAGGTAATTTTGATGATTGCCAAAGAATAGTAAAAACTATATCTTTAAATAATCCTAAAATATCTAGTGCTAACTCTATTAATATAGGTAGATTAATTCCACAAATAATATACTATTTTTATGGATATGTAACTTTAGTAAATAATAAAAGAATAAATAAGAATGATTTAATAGATGTATGTGTACCAACAGGTAATTTTGGAAATATATTAGCTGCTTATATTGCAAAACAAATGGGATGTCCTATTAATAAATTAATATGTGCTACAAATGAAAATAATGTTTTATATGATTTTATAAATACAGGTATTTATGATAGAAATAGAAAATTTGTTAAAACATATGCTCCTTCAATGGATATTATAGTTTCATCTAATATAGAAAGATTATTATATTATTTCTATAAAGATACAAATAAGATTAAAGAATTATTTGAAGAATTTAATAAAAATGGAATTATAAAAATAGATAAAGATTTATTTAAAGATTTTAAATCATTTTACGCAACAAATGATGAAATATTAAGTGAAATTAGTAACGAATATAATGATAAAAATTATTTAATAGATCCACATACAGCTGTTGCGTTAAATGCATATAAGAAATCTCATTCTACTAATTATACATTGATAGCATCAACTGCATCATGTTATAAATTTGAAAATGCTTTGATAGATGCTAAAGTACCATTTAATATGAATAATGCTATTGAAACTATTAATAAAGTAAGAAAATCAAATAATATAAAAACAGTTGTAGCAGAAGATAATGTATGGGAGATAGTAAAATGTCTAAAATAATTAAAATAAAAGTACCTGCTACTACAGCAAATTTTGGATGTGGATTTGACTTTTTTGGTATTGCATTAAATTTATATAATGAATTTCAATTTGAATTAATTAATAATAAGGACTATGTTACTATAGGATTTGATGATATTGAAAATAATCTTGTATTAGATAGCTTTAAAAAAATAGTAAATAAATATAATAGAAGTGATATTAAAGTAAAAATAACTATTCTTAAAAATGATGTTCCATTTGCTAGAGGATTAGGAAGTAGCGCAACTGCAATAGTAAGTGGATGTGTTGCGGCTAATTATTTTATGGATAATTCTTTAAGTGAAGAACAATTAATAAACGAAATGGTTGAAATAGAAGGTCATCCTGATAATATACTTGCATGTTTTTATGGCGGAGCAATATCTAGTATAAAAGATGATAAATTATATGTGTTTCATCATAATATTAATAAAGATTTATTATTCAATGTTTTAATTCCTTCATATACTGTAAAAACTAAAGATGCAAGAGATGTATTACCTAAAAACTATTTCTTAAATGATATTACATATAATGCAAGTAGAGCAATGGTTTTATCTGAATCTTTAGAAAAGGGAGATATGAAATTAATTAAACTTGCAACAAAAGATTGTATTCATGAACCATACCGTAAAAAATTTATTAAAGAATATGATTTAATTGAAAATTCAATTAATAATTTAGATGCAAAATTAATCATTAGTGGTAGTGGACCAACAATGATTTTACTTGCTAAAGATAATAAAATAATAGATAAACTAAAAGATTTAAAATTAAATATTAAAATCTATTCATTAAAAGTATCGGATATTGGATGTGAAATTAATATATTATAGGTGATTTTATGAATAATCAATACTATTTAGTAAATAAAAAATTATTACCAGATTTTATCGATGAAATAATTAAAATAAAAGAAGAAATAGAAGAAGATGGTTTAAGTGTTTCACAAGCATGTGAAAAACATAATATTTCAAGATCAACATTTTATAAATATAAAGATTATGTATTTAAACCTATTGAAACTAAAACAACTAAAGCAATTATTTCTTTTAGAGCATTAAATATTAAAGGTGTATTATCAAAAGTATTAACTGCATTTGCTGATGCAAATGCTAATATTATTACATTAAATCAAGATATGCCTATTAAAGATTATGCTTATATTACAATTACAATTGATATTAGTGAAATAAATATTGAATTTGATGAATTATTAAACACTATAAAAAATTTAGATAATATTAAAAAAGTAGAGCTTATTGCTTTTGAGGGATAATTATGAAGATTGGATTATGTGGATATGGAGTAATTGGTTCTAAAGTTAAAGAATTAACTTGTATTAAAAATGACTTCGAAGTAGTAAAAGTATTTGATAAACCAATTAAAAAAGAAGAATTAAAAGATCTTTATGTAAGTGATTATAAAGATATTACAAATGATCCAACTATTGATATTGTTGTAGAAGCAATGGGTGGAGATGAACTTCCTTATATAATTATAAAAGATGCATTACAAAATAAAAAAAGTGTAGTTACATCTAATAAAGAAGTAGTAAGCTTACACTTAAATGAATTTAATGAATTAGCTAAAAATAATAATGTCTATTTTATGTTTGAAGCAAGTGTTGGTGGTGGAATACCTATAATTAATACTTTAATTCAAAATCAATTAGTAAATAATATAAATCATATTTATGGAATAATAAATGGCACTACTAATTATATATTAACTAAAATGGAAGAAGGTAAATCTTTTGATGAAGCATTAATTAATGCTCAAAAAAATGGTTTTGCAGAAAGTGATCCAACATCTGATTTAGAAGGACTTGATATGGTAAGAAAAATATCCATTTTATCAGATATTGCTTATCATACTTTTATTAATGTTTCTAAAGTAAATCATAAAGGAATTACTAAAATTACTAAAGAAGTAATAGATTCATTTAATAAAGATGGTTATATTATTAAATATATTTGTGAATCAATTAATAAAAATAATAATGTTTTATTAAATGTTGAACCTATTTGTATTAAAAAAGATAATTTATTATCTAATATTCATAATGAATATAACTGTATTGTACTTAATGGTGATAATACTGGATTATTATCGTTTATAGGTAAAGGAGCAGGAGATTTTCCTACATCTTCTGCCATAATATCTGATATGTATTATATTTTAAATAATAATGGATATAAATATTTAAACTTAAATAATCAAGTTAATTATATAGATAATATGAATGATAATGAATATTTAGTATATATAGAAGAAGATAAAAAGATAATTAAAGTAAATAATATAGAAAAATATAATAACTATTTTTCAGCAAGAATTTTTAGAGGATAAGTTATATGAAAAAATATAATATTGCAATAATTGGAGCAACAGGATTAGTTGGTTCTACATTTATAAAAGTAATGCAAGAATATAATATTGAAGTAAATAATTTATATTTATATGCAAGTAGTAATAGCGAAGGTAAAATTATTAATTATTTAGGTAAAGATTATATGGTTCATGATTTAGCTAATGCAATATTTAATAATGTAGATTTTGCATTATTTAGTGCTGGTGCAAGTATTTCTAAAGAATATGCACCTAAATTTAGAGATCAAGGTGCAATAGTTATTGATAATTCATCTTATTGGAGAATGGATGATAATTGTCCTTTAATAGTACCTGAAATAAACTTTAACGATTTTAAAGGTAATAATAACTTAATTGCAAATCCTAACTGTTCTACTATTCAATCTGTTTTACCATTATATTATCTAGATAAAGAATTTAATATAAAAAGAGTAACATATACTACATATCAAGCAGTTGCTGGTAGTGGAATGAAAGGAATTAATGATTTAAAGAATACTAAAGAAGGAAAACCATCTTCATTTTACCCTTATGATATAAGTAAAACATGTATTCCAGAAATTGATTCTTTCTTAGAAAATCACTATACTAAAGAAGAAATAAAAATGGTTAATGAAACTAAGAAAATATTACATAAAGATATTCCTATTGCTGCAACATGTATAAGAGTTCCAGTAGAAACAAGTCATGGAGTAGTAATTCAAGCTGAATTTGAAAAAGAAGTTAATATTGATAGTGCTTTAAATGCATTATATAATCAAGCAGGAATTAAAGTAATTGATGATATTAAAAATCATGGTTATCCAGTTAGTACTATTGCAACTGGTAATGATTTTGTATATGTTGGAAGAATGAGAAAAGATTTATCATGTGATAATGGATTAATTTTTTATACAGTAGCAGATAATGTAAGAAAAGGTGCTGCAAGTAATGCAGTACAAATAATGCTTAAAATAATGAAAGATATGGAGTAAATATAATATGATAATTGTATCTAAATTTGGAGGTTCATCTGTTGCAAATGCAGATTGTTTTAAACAAATTAAAAATATTTGTGATAGTGATGATAACAGAAGAATCATTGTTACAAGTGCCATAGGAAAATCATTTAATGATGATAATAAAATTACTGATTTATTATATTTATTCTATGCTCATGTAAAATATAAAGTCAATTATGAAAATGTTCTAAATTTAATTAAAGATAAATATTTTCAAATTAAAAATGATTTAGGTTTAAAAATAGATTTAAATAAAGAATTTGAATATATTATTGATAACCTAAAACAAGGTGAAGATTATGTTGTAAGCCGAGGTGAATATTTAACAGCATTAATGCTTAGTGAATATTTAGGTTTTGATTTTATAGATGCTAAAGATTTAATAGTATTTGATTATAATGGAAAAGTAAATTATGAAAAAACATATTCAGTGATATCAAACAAAATTGATGGATCAAAAAAGGTTGTTATTCCAGGATTTTATGGATCATATCCAGATGGTAATATTAAATTATTTAGTCGAGGTGGATCTGATATTACTGGAAGTATTATAGCAAAAGGAATTAATGCTATAAAATATGAAAACTTTACAGATGTTCCTGGTTTTTATATAGCAAGTCCTAAAATAGTTAATAATCCTAAATTAATTAAAGAAATTACATATAATGAATTAAGAGAATTATCTTATATGGGTGCAAGTGTTATTCATGAAGATGCAATATTTCCAATTCAAGATGTAAATATACCACTTCATATTTTAGAAACTAAAAATCCATTTGAAGAAGGTACTATTATTAGTAATAATGTATCTGATAAAGGTAATATAATTACTGGTATATCAGGTAAGAAATCTTTTGTTTCGATAAATATTCAAAAAAATAAAAGTTCTGATAAATTATCAATTATTGAATTTGTATTAAAAGTATTAAAAAAGTTTAACGTTCCTATTGAATCTATTCCAACATCAATTGATTCATTTAGTGTTGTAGTAGAAGAAGATAAAGTAAATAAAAATTTATATGATATTATAGCTACTTTAAAAGAAAACCAAGAAATTGAAGATATTAAAATAGATAATGATATCGCATTAATAGCTGTAGTAGGACGTAATATGGTATATAAACCTGGTATTAGTGCTAAAATATTTTCAATTTTAGGTAATAATGAAATAAATATAAAATTGATATCACAAAATACTTCTGAAATTAGTATTATTGTTGGTGTTAAAAATTCAGATTTTGAAAAAGCAATTAATTCTATATATAATGAATTAATAAAGTAAGTATTAAAAAGTGTGATAATTATGAATTATCACACTTTTGATTTACATATAATTATTATATTACTAACTCAACATATTTTATTTGTTTTCTATTATAAGTGTATGTTATATAGAATGTATTATCAATAGAAATAATACTAGGATAAGAATATTCTCCTGGATTTGTTTCTAAAGTAATCTTTTTAGTATAACTTTTTCCATAATCATATGATAACGCAACAATTAAAGGAGTTCTATCTCCCCAATCTTCTCCTACTGGATTATGTACTAATGCTAATACTCCATCTGAGTTTTTAGCAACATCTATACCACTATTATTATTTAAAAGATTAGTTGATTTTGCTATAGACCAGGATTTACCAAAATTTTTGGATTCAGATACATAAATACGTTCCCTATTAGTTCTTAGGTACATTAATATTTTTCCATTATTTAGTTCAACTAAAGATGGCTGTAATATTTCTAAATATATACTACATGGAACATCAAAGGACTTATTATAATTTATCATATCAGTTGTTGAATCGATAAATACTTTTGGAAAACGATAACTATATTCAGTAGATGCACCACAAATAACAGTCCCATTAGATAATTTAATTGGTTTATTTTTAACAGGTCCTCTTCCCAAATAATCATTTTCTACTAATTGTTTTTCTTCTGTCCAATTAATTCCATCTGTACTTTCTCTTAAGTAAGTTATCCAATGCCTTGGACTTTCTCCTATTTTATAGTATAGATATATTTTATTATCATCACTATATAAAACTGGATTGTAATGAGCAATATCATCAATATTACTCATATCAATAGGTGTATCCCATATTGATCCATTATATTGTGATAAATATATGGAAACATCTGGATTACCTTCCTCAGTTCCACCAAACCATGCGGAATAAAGATTACCTTTAAAATAAGTAATTGTAGATGCATGACATGCATTAGTAGGTTTATTTGCTTCATCAAAAATGAAATTAGAACTAATACTTGTTGGAGTTATTTCATCTAATATAGCTGGTGTAGTCTTTATAAAGAAAAAACATGCTGTGTATATAAGAAAACTTATAAATAAAATTAAGAATGTTTTTAAAATAATTATCTTTTTAACTTTGTTTTTCATACTTATATTATACAAAAATATTTAAATTTATTAATATTTTAATATTAACTAAACACTTTACATGTATTTTATATTCATAGTATAATATAAGTGTCAATAAATATTTATTGAAAGGAAAGTTTTATGGTAAAAAAATTATTTTTATTGATTAGCCCATTAGTAATCTTTTTAGCATTTATTTCTAGTTGCACTTGTTACCAATCAGAAGCTGGAACAAAAGAAGAAATAGTTGGTACATATAAACTAGAAAAAATTGAAAAAAAAGATGATGATGATGAGCCGTATGATTACAAGGGAACAATTGAAGCTGTAGCTTATTTTACTGTTGATGCTGATGGATACGGTTATTATGTTTATAAAGATAAGAACACTCCAAATGCTACATTCAGTTATATTTATTCTACTTTTATAGCAGACGATGAAGATGAGACTTTGTTTAAAGCAATAGAAATGAGTGACCTTGTTACTCATAAATATTTATGGGAAAAAGAAGTAGGATGTTTAGATGAACCTAAAATGGGTTTTGATAGAGTAAATAAAACTCTATCTTATACTATTCCACATCAAGATCCAAATTCATTAGTAACTCATGAAATAATGTATCAATATGTTGAATATAAAAAAATATCAGATACTGCAAGCCTTGATATTATTAATGAAGAATTAAATACTTCTTTTGAAAATAATCGACCATTTATTATGGCTAAACTAAAAGGTCTTGCAGTTGCATCATTTAATGATGGTTCAATTAATAATCCATCTAAATCTATCTATGATTACATAATAATTGATTATGATTCTATTAATACTACAACTAATAAAATTACATGTTATTATGCGTTAAAACAAAATCATACAAAAACATCTATATCAGCTGATATATCAATTAAGGTTGGTAATAATAATGTAAAATATATCGAGTTATCATTACTTGATATTACTTTCACATCTTCAACATCTTCAACATTAAATGTATATTATCCAACATATTTCGGTTATGAATCTTGGACTGAACCAGATTTACAAGGAACAAAAACTTTAGAATATTCAATTTATTTTAATAATTCAATATATACAAATGTGGATGAATTAATTGCATCATTAAATATAAACAGTTAATTATTAGAACAAACTTCTTTAAGAAGTTTGTTCTTTTTAATTAAAATTTATTAAATAATAACTTTTTTTTGAAATAATATTATTCTATAATATAAGTATATATAAATAGAAAGGATATATTATGAAAAAAGTATTTAAAATAATTGGTATTGTATTAGGATCAATTGTTGGTGCCTTTTTAATATTTGTTGCGGTAATAGTAATATACAGTACTTCATATAAAGTAGAAGTAGAAGCGCATCATGATAATGATACTGGTTATATTCAAGCTTATGGTAGAGGTTTATATGATGCTAACGGTGATGAAATTATTCTAAATGGTACAAACTTTGGTGCTTATTTTGTTACTGAAGGATGGCTAATGCCATATACTATTTTTGAAACTAGTTATAAAGCTAATGAACCTGATCAACCTGAATATGTAGATGAAACTGGTAGTGAAACTGTATCTCAAGATGAGTTCTTAGCTGCATTAGAGGCTAATCCTAATAATTTTAGCGAACAAGATATTGAAGATATATTAGAAGCTTATTATACTAATTGGTTGTGTGAAGATGATGTACAAAATGTAAAAGATTTAGGACTTAACTGTATAAGAGTTCCGTTTGGATATAGAATGCTTCTAAATGATAATTTAACAAGAAAAGATGAAGCTGAAGCATTTAAATATATGGATCAAATTCTTACATGGTGTAAAGATGTTGGTGGAGTATACGTAGTATTTGATTTACATACAACACCTGGGTCACATAATGGTTATGAACATAGTGGTGTAACTGAATATGCATCTGGTAGAGCTGCTTGTAATTATATTAAATTTTGGGATAATCAAGAATATGTTAATGCAATAGTAGATTTATGGAAATTTGTTTCTGAACATTATTCGAAATCTGAAAATGCAGAATTATCTAAATTAATTGCAATGTATGATATATTTAATGAACCAATTGATGTAACATATAGTGGCGATAAAAAAGTATGGGATGTAATGGATAAAGTATATGATGCATTAAGAGCTAATAATGATCCCCATGTAATATGTTTAGAAGGATGTTGGAGTTTCTTAGCACTACCTGATCCTGCTGATTATGGATGGACTAATGTATGTTATTCATATCATTGGTATAATTTCTCACAATTTAATTGGACATTATTCTTTGCATATGAAGATATGTTTAATATGTTCTGTGATTATGAAGTTCCTGTATTCCAAGGTGAATTTACATTCTTTGATGATCCTGAAGTATGGGAAAAAGGATTAAAACTATTTAGTGATCGTCATTATTCATGGACAACTTGGACATATAAAAAAGTAGTTGACGGATGGTGGAATGATTCATGGAGTATTTATAATCTAAATTTATTAGACCATTCTGATGAAGTAGATGGTGTATTCCATATAGATGGTGATTCTTATATTGAAAGAATTAATGTTGCAACTGCTACTAAAGAAGAAATCATTAATTATTTTGCAACATATTTAAAAACAGATGGTAATTGTAATATTGTTGATAAAGTTCAATTTGGTGATGGTGATGTAATAGATATTACTCATTCTACTTATGAAGCAATAACAAAGTTTACAAATAAAACTGAATAATTATTAAAAAATCTTGAGTAAATACTCAAGATTTTTTAATACTTTCTTTTTTTATAAAGTTTTGTTATAATAAAATATAATAAATATTAAAGATGAGGCATATGTTATGTTCTTAAATCTATATGATAATATGACTGATACTGCTAAAATAATTATAACTATTGCATTAATGTTATTTTTAGGCTTTTTAGCAACTCGTGTTACTAAAAAATTAAAACTCCCTAATGTTACTGCTTATATTGTTATAGGAATTATTATAGGACCTTTTTGTTTAAATATAGTAACAACTGATGTTGTAAATGGAATGGATTTCTTATCTGATATTGCTCTTGCTTTTATAGCATTCAATATGGGGGAATTTTTTAGAATCAAAGTATTTAAAGAATTAGGCTTAAAAGTAATATTAATTTCATTAATAAATGTATTAGTAGTATTTATACTTGTATTTATCTTAACTTATTTTATATTTAATTTAGAATTAGGATTATCTATTATATTAGCATCTATTAGTGGGGCAACAGGACCTGCTACTACTGTTATGACTATTAGACAAAAGAAAGCTAAGGGTAATTTTGTTAATACTTTACTTTTAGTTATAGCTTTTGATGATATATTATCATTATTTGTATTTAGTATTGCATCATCTTTAGTAGGTATTGAAACTAGTATTAATTTTATGGATGTATTACTTCCATTATTAATAAATATAGGAATATTATTATTAGGATTAGTATTTGGTTTTATATTAAAATTATTAATGCCAGAAACAAGAACTACTGATAATAGATTAATTATTGTTATTGCGGTATTATTCTTATTTTGTGGAATATGTGCATTACTAAATGTATCTCCACTTCTTGGATGTATGGCAATTGGTTTAATGTATATTAATATAACTAATGATGAAAAACTATTTAGTCAGCTAAGTTACTTTGCACCACCAATATATCTATTATTCTTTGTTAAAAGTGGTATTGATTTAAATATAAATAGTTTATTTAGTACTAATTCAGTAGGTACACTTCCATTATTTGTAATAGCATTGTTTATATTCTTAATAAGAGATATAGGTAAATACACTGGAAGCTTACTTGGAAGTATGGCATCTAAACAAGATAAAGATATAAAGAAGTATTTAGGACTTGCTTTAATGCCACAAGGAGGAGTAACACTAGGTCTAGCTGCTCTTGGAATGCGTTCATTAAGTACTGATTCTGCAAGTGCACTTACTTCAATTACAATATGTGTAGTTATTTTAAATGAAATATTTGGTCCACTTCTTGCTAATTTATCATTACTTCTTGCTAAAACTTATTCTAATAATATAGATGAAGTATCAAATGTTAGTATTATAGATGAAAATGGCAAAAGAAAATCCGATGTTCAAATATTAATAGATAGAATAAATGATATACAAAAAAATATGCCTGCTCATGAAGAAAATTATGATGAACAAGCATTTACTGAAGCATCTTTAGAACAATACTATGCTCATAATGAAATAAATAAAAAAAGAAATTGGAATAGAAGAAAATAATATATAGCCCTCTTAGGTAATAACTAAGTGGGCTATATATTATTTAATGATAAAGTTGTTTAGAATAATAAAAAATGATATATTATAAGTATATATAAAATAAGGAGAATTATATTATGGCAAATAATTTTGCAAGAGGCAGAAGTGCTGAAATTTTTAAATTAGATGATAATAAAGTAATGAAATTATTCTTTGAAGATTATCCAAGAAGTGATGCAGAAAAAGAATATAAAAATACTGTAATAGCATCTAAAAATGGTTGTACTCCAGTAAAAGTATATGAAAAGATTGAAAAAGATGGTCGATTTGGTTTTGTAATGGACTATGTTGATGGTGTATCTCAAAATGATATGCCTGGAAAAGATCCTGGATATATTTTTAAAGCTGGATATGATTTAGCAAAATGTCATGCGTTAGTACATAATGCAAAAGATCATAATTTAGAAGATATTAGAAATGTAGCAATTAAAGCTCTTGATCAAGATGAATTTAATGATTTTTCTAAAGAAGAAAAAGATTCTATGAAAAAATATATCTTAACTATTCCAGAAGAAGATACTATAATTCATTTAGATTTACATACTGGTAATGTATTAGTAAATGATAAAAAGGAATTATTTGTTATTGACTGGATGACTGCTGGAAGAGGATCTAGATATGTAGAATATGCTATGATGAATTTCTTATTTAAAGATGCTGAACTATTCCCTGAAAAATCTAAATTTGTTAACGCAATATTTGGTATGATTAGAGGAATGATTGGTAAACAATATTATAAAGGTTATGAAAAATTGATGCCTGTAGATAAAATTGAAGTAGATAAGGTAAGAATTATTGCTTTAATAATACGTCGTAGTTGGGGTATTGAATTTGAACATCAAGTATTAAATAAACAAATTAGAGAATTAATTAAGAAGTATTGTTAATATGAATTTATTAAAGTTAAATAAACAATTATCTTTAATTGATCCAAGTTTAAAAGCAGAAGTAAATATAGATAATTGTTTAGTATTAACTGGTGAAGTTGATGATTATAAATTATCTGTAAAAGCTGCTAAACTATCGCTTGATAAGAAAAAGTATTTAGGCTTAATCAATGATATAAAAGTTCGTGGAAAAGAACTTTATATGAAGATTCCTTCTTTTAGCGATATATCACTTGATAATAAAGAAGTAGATGTATTAGTTATCGGTGGTGGTATTGTAGGAGCTTCAATATTAAGAGAATTATCTAAATATAAATTAAATACATTATTAGTTGAAAAAGGTCATGATTTAGCATGTGCACAATCATCAAGAAATGGTGGAGTTGTTCACGTTGGAATAAATTTCTCTACACATTCTAATAAATTAAAATATTGTGTTAGAGGGAATAATATGTATGAAGGTCTTTGTAAAGATTTAGATGTTCCTTTTGAAAGAAAAGGACAATCAACTTTTGCAAGAACATATTTTGAAAAGTTTATATTAAGATGTGTAGCTTCAACTGGTAAGAAAAAAGGAATTGGATTATTAAAAATACTATCAAGAGATGAATTAAGAAAAATAGAACCATCTGTACCAGATTGGGCTAAAGGAGGATTATGGATGGGAACTGGTGGTATTACTTGTCCACATAGAATGACTTTTGCTATGGCAGAAAATGCTGTAGAAAATGGGGCATATGTTTCTTTAAATACTGCTGTTACTTCTATGGAATTAAAAGATAATAAAATTATTAAAGTCTTAACTAATAGAGGCACAATTATACCAAAAGTAGTAGTAAATGCAGCAGGAATATTTTCAGATATGATAGCTAATATGGCTGATGACAGAACATTTTCTATTCATGCAAGAACAGGTACTGATATTATATTTGATAAAAAAGTAGGATGGATGGCAGCATCATCAATGGGTAAAACACCATTTACTTTATCTCCTTCTCAAATTGCATCACTTACTCATAAACCATTTGCTTTTATTAAAGCAACAATTAATAATTTGCATTCCCATTCAAAAGGTGTAGGCTTAATTCATTCTGTTGATGGAAATATGCTAGTTGGACCTAATGCTGATGAAGTATATGATAGAGAAAATCATTCTACAACTAAAGAAGTTATTGACAAAATAATAGAAGTACAAAAAGAAGTTCAACCTCTTATAAATAAAAATGATGTAATAGCCTATTTTACTGGATTAAGAGCACCAACTTATGAAGAAGACTTTGTTGTAAGACAAGGTATTAGAACAAAAAATATATTTGAAGCAGCTGGAATTCAATCTCCTGGAATAACCGCAGCTCCTGCTATTGCGGAAGATATGGCTATTTGGATTAAAGATTATTTAGCATCAACAGGTGTTGATGTTAAAATTAATGAATCATTTAACCCTATAAGAAAATCTACTCCTGTATTAAAAGAATTATCAGATGAAGATCGAAATAAGTTAATTAAAGAAAACCCTAATTATGGCGAAATAGTATGTAGATGTGAAGAAGTATCTAAGGGTGAAATGTTAGATTGCCTTCATTCAGTTATACCTGTACATACAATCGATTCTATAAAGAAAAGATGTCGACCTGGAATGGGTAGGTGTCAAGGATCATTTTGTATGCCTCTTGTTGCAAAAATAATAGCTGATGATTTACATATTAATTTAGAAGATGTTGTATATAAAACACAGGATTCTAAAATTGCATTTGGAAAAACAAAATAAAAAGAATTTTGAACTTAATATAGTTCAAAATTCTTATTTTTTAGTGCTATGTAATATAAGT
>DCIB01000015.1:54513-54679 GCA_002315915.1 Caryophanales bacterium UBA1737 | reverse complement strand
AGTCCAACTTTAGGGGTACCCTTCACAAGGATATCTTTTTAATTTATGTATAAAATAATTTCGTAAATAGAGTCTATTTTTCTAGTATTAATTTACTGTTAGATTCTTGAATTTCAAAATTGTTGTGTTTGGTGCAGGTGCAAACATTATTTAATTTCTTGTTTTT
>DCIB01000015.1:0-54502 GCA_002315915.1 Caryophanales bacterium UBA1737 | reverse complement strand
TTTTTTTTTTTTTTTTTTGAGTATAATTCAAATTAATAGGAGACAATTATGTTTTTGACAGTAGACAATGGACCACTTCAATATAGTGAGTCTTATCAAAATATTTTTACTTTATCCTTTTCAATAATTATTGCAATTAGTGTACTAGTTGTATTTTTGTTGAAGAATAAAAGCGAAAAAATTAAAAGAATACCTCTATACATAATAGGAGGTATACTTGTTGTTTTAGAAATTTCTAAACAAATTAAAAATTTAACTGGGTTTTATACTCAACACTATTTTAGTTTTTTGACTGGAGAAACCGCTGAATTAGATTATTGGGCTTTTCCTTTTCATTTTTGTTCATTCTTTGTATTTTGGTGCTTATTCCAATTAATATTCATGAACAATAAAAAGTTATCACTTTTCTTTGATAATATGGCATTTATTTGGTCGACTTTTATTGTAGCTTTAGTTATAGTATATCCAGGAATGGTTTTTGGTGGCACAGCAACAAACGTTTATGAAACGGGAGTAATTAATTCTACTACATTGTTTCATTTAATTGTATTATTATATTGGGGAATAGCTCTTGGGCTTAGAACTTATAAATTTGATATAAAGAAATTATATCAAGCCCCATTATGCTTTATTATATATGGTGCTATCGTTATTCCCGCAGTTCATATATTTAAACAAAATTATTGCTCATTATATTTTCCTGATGGTTGGGATTTTTTAGAACCAATATATGCAAAAGGTATTGTTGTATATGATGCATTCTTAGTTTTATTAGGCGTTATACTAGTAACTATAGTTTATTTAGCATGTATAGGAATTGGTAAATTAAGAGATAAAGTAAAAGACAATAAATGGTATCAAATTGGCTACTTAGCAATGATACCAGGAATGATTATTTTATTTACAATAAGCAAAAATAATGGTTATGATCAATTTGGTTATTTTTATTTTATTTACTTGCTATTAGTTGCATTTATTTGTGAATTACCAGCAACGATTATTGGCCATACAAAAGAACTTATAAAATCAAAATAATAGTATATATCTTTTTAATTAAAAGCAAGTGTGATGATTAATATCATCACACTTTTATATACTCACTTAATAAATGATTTAATTGCGTTAATACAATATGATTGTTCTTTTATATCATATAAAGGATATACGTGCCAAAATCCCTCACCGATTATTACTTTAATATTAGTATTTGTTAAATTATCATATAGTTTCATATCATCTGGATATACTATTTCATGATTTCCAACAAACATTAGTGTATCAGGAAGACCATCTAGATTACCATATATTGGACTAATTCTATAATCTGTTCTATCTGTTGTTCCTGCCCACATCTTACCGGCCTCTATTGCACCATACGGAGCAAGAGATATATCTGCTTGTTCATAGACTTTTATTTGTTCATTTGTCATTGTAACATCTACCCAAGGTGATATTAATACCATTTTATTAGGAGTTTTCCTATTATTTGCTTTTAAATATTCTGTATAAGCTAAAGCAAAACCGCCTCCAGCAGAATCACCCATAATATATATTCTCTTATTTTCTTTTAGTAAATCGTTATATACTTCATCCATAAATTCATATGCTTCATCAAAAGTTGCTTGTGGCGCAAGAGGATATAGAGGCATACATACTTTAGCATTTAACGCATCAACTAATTGATCACAAAATTTTACATGTAAATCTACTATTTCGCCAATATATGCTCCACCATGTATATATAATACTATTGAATCATAATTGTTATTTTTAGTTAAATAATATAAATTATTATTACCATATTCTTTTTTTGTAATAGTATTTGTTGTTTCTACATTCGGTAATTCTTGAATACCTGTTCTTGTTGGTAAATAATTTTCGTAATATTCAAATCCTTCTTCAGTTAAGTAACTTTTACTGTTTTCTAAGTTTAAAGGGACTAAAACATCTAATGAATTAATTGTTTCACTACTCATTTCTAAATATACTATTTCTTTTTTGCTACAAGAACACCCCGTAAATATAATTGATATAGATAATATCAATATTAATAATTTAATTTTTAAATATTTCATATTAAATACCTCTATATATGTTATACCATATAAATATATATAATGTTACTTATTTAGTATTAATTTATAATTTATTCAAATTATTAAAAATATTAATATATAAGTTATATATATGATATAATATTATTAAATAGTAATATTAATGATAAGGAGTTAATTATGCAATTTATATATGATTTTTTATTATGGCTTAAGAGTTATGTAGATAAACCAGCACTATACGGTCCATATCATATTGCATGGATTATAGGTTTAGTTGTTTTATGTATAGTTTACGGTTTAATTTCAAAGAAAGCAAAAAATGAAAATTTCTTTAAAAGAACTATACTTGTATGTTGGATATTACTTATAATACTTGAAGCGTTAAAAGAAATATCTGGATCATTTTCAATGAATAATGGTATCCCTACATTTAATTATCCAATGTCTTATTTTCCATTTCAATTATGTTCTTTACCATTCTATATTTTACCTTTCATTATATTTATCAAAAATTATAAAGTTCGACAATATTTTGTAGCTCCAACAGTAACATATATCCTACTGGGGGGGGTGTTGTTCTTTTTAATACCTGGAAGTTATTGTAATGTTCTTTATATTAATTTTCATACTATGGCTCATCATGGTTTACAATTCTTTACATCGTTTGTGTGTATATTATGGTTTAATAAAGAACTTAGCTTTAAACATTTCTTAAAAGCATTACCTGTAATGTTTGTAACTTTTGGTTTAGCATTATTCTTTAATGATCACTTATTTAAAGCGACTGGTAAATATATACAATTATGGAATCTATCAAACCATTTTAATTTAGAAATGGATTTATTACAAAATATTAAAAATGCAATAGGATATCCATTATATCTAGTATTATATTTAGTTACTCTTATTGCATTCTCATTTATTATATATATGATTCCACTAGGAATTAAATTAATAAAAGATAAAAAACATAAAAACTAAATAGATAATAGTGTCAATACTAAAACTGACACTATTATTTAATAAAAAGGAGTTATATGGATAATTTTCCAAATAAAAAAGATCGTATACTTGTTTTAATGTTATGGATGATATTTTTTGTGACAGCTGTATCATTCTCATTATTTTTACTAGCATTTCAAGATATAGGAACTATATTAACATTTGTTATTTCAACAGTTATTACAATATACTTATCTACATTAATTAAAAAAGTATCACAAGGTTATTTTTTAAAATATTATTATAACAAAAAAGAATTAAATAAACTTTATAAAGAATCAGTTAAGAAATTTAATGGTGCTGATGAAGAATTCATTAAAGATTTTAAAAAAAGAATATCTTTTCAATATTATACTACAGGATTATTATATCCTAACTTTACAATTGAAGATGATAAATGGTTATTATCTGATAAAGATAATATAACTGGATTTATAATGCTAATAAATCTATTAGATAATGCGGTTAAAAATAAATTAGGATTAAATAAGTTTATTGATGATGCATATAATTTAACTCATAACGGTGAATTAATCATTCGTACTTTAGAAAATGAGTTCTTAACTGGTGAATTAAGATATTTATTATTTAGAACATACTTATTAACTGATTTTAATTTAAGCGATAATAAGTTATCAGAAGAATATTCTTTAAAGATTTCTAATATAAGAAAAGAAGTTGATGAAAGATATACTCCTTTATTGTATAATTTTGAAGAAGAAATAATGAATATTCAATATAAGATGGAATTATATATTAAAGATAATAAAGATATAAAGTAATATCTAAATTGCTAAAATATTATCAATTATTGATAAAATATCAAAAAAGTGATAAAATATTAGTAATTTAGGAGCAATATTATGAAATTTGAAAGAATTGTTGATTTAAGTGAGTTTTGTGATATATATACTATTGAACATGCTAAACACGATTTAATGACGAAATTTGTGATAAGACGTAAAGAAAGACATATTAGTCAAAAAGAATTAGCTAAACTTACTGGTGTTTCATATGGATCTATTAAAAGGTTTGAACAAACTGGTGAAATATCGCTATCTGCTTTATTAAATCTTGCTGATAAATTAGAATGCTTAGAAGATTTTAAATCTTTATTTAATGAAGAATATGTAGAGATGTAATATGATAATAAGAAAAGACATTATAAAATTAGATGTATATTATAATGATATATATGTAGGATATTTAAAAGAATCGTCATCAAATAATGTTTATTTTAAATATGATACAGAATGGTTAAATAACGGATTTTCAATATCACCTATATCTTTACCATTAGTTAATAAAACATTTAAAGTGAATAATCGCAACCTAGAAGGACTTTTTGGTGTATTTTATGATTCTTTACCATATGGTTGGGGAAAATTATTAACAATAAAAAAATTAAAGGAAAATGGTTATGATTATAAAAATCTTTCTCCTTTAACGAAATTATCTTTAACAACACCTTATTCAATTGGAGCTTTAAGGTATGTTCCTTGTTCTAAAGAATTAATTAATAAAATACAAAATCTGGATTTATTATGTACTCAATCAATTAATTTTTATGATGAATTAGGTGATTATGATTTAGATTTAATATATAAGTATGGTGGTAGTAGCGGAGGAGCAAGACCTAAAGTAAATTATTATTATAGAAATGAGTTATGGATTGTAAAATTTCCATGTAAACAAGATGGAATCAATCCTGGCTATAATGAATATATAGCAAATATGTGTGCAAAACTTTGTGATATTAATGTAAATGATTTTTGTTTATTACCATCAAAAATAAATAAAGGATATTTTGCAGCTAAAAGGTTTGACTATGTTGATAATAAAAAAATCCATGTTGTTTCATTATCATCTTTATTAGAAACCTCACATACTATACCAAATTTGGATTATACTTTATTATTTCAAGTTATTAAAAGATTTTGTGGTGAATCAGATTTATATGAAGCATATAAAATAATGTGTTTTAATATTATATTCAATAATAAAGATGATCATGGCAGAAATTTTTCTTTCATATATAATGAATCTGATAAAACCTATCACCTATCACCTTTTTATGATATTACATTTACCCCAAATAAACTTGAACATGAAATGAGTTTATATAGAAATGGGAATCCATCAATATCTGATTTAAAGAAAATCATAAGTGATTTTAATCTAGATAATATTATATGCAATAATATTATTAATAAATGTTTATATATACATGATAAATTTTTAAATAATGAAATAAAATAAATTAAAAACCAATAGCTTATTTTTTAAAAGCTATTGGTTTTTAATTGATACGTGTATTAATAGATACAAATCGTAATTATTATTTCTTTTTTGTAATTTTAATAATAAAATAATTAGTTAACATTAAAATAAAAAGTCCAACAATATAAATTAAAAAATTTAAAATAGAATTATCAGTTAAATGCATTCCATATATTTCGTGATTTCCATAAAATCCTAATCCAAAATAATTTGTTTTGAATATTAAATTAATGATGCTGATAATGAATACTATAGAGTAAATATATATTGTTGCTGTAATAAACGATTTCTTATTAAAGTCTATTTGATTAGTTTTAGCCAGATATATTCCAAGAATAAATGTTAATAAATGAGCTAGTGTATCAAATAATTCACTTAACATAACATAACCACAATCAGAATTTATAACTTCAAAACATATACCTATTGTTGCAACAAAGAATGCTAAAGATATGTATGATAAAAAACAATTTATTGGATATTGTAATTTTTTAGGCAAAAAAGAACTTATTAAAATAAAAGAAAATGTGCAAGGAGAAATGTTACCGACTGGAAGTGCTAATTGAATTGTTCTACAATTATAATCTCCGGATACACTATATATATAATCTAATCTACCGACTAAATAAAAAATGTACATTGTTCCTATAACAAGTCTTATCATTGTATCTAATTTTTTATTGTAATTAAGTTTATTAAATAAAATAAAAACAATAGTTAAAAATAACGCAAATAATACAAATCCACCTAATGCGATTTGTGAAAAATCAACTTTGAAAAATCCCATATTTATGTTCCCTTTGTATTATTATAACATAATAAATTAGTTTACTACAAAAAAAGGTTTAGTTACAAAACTAAACCTAAGATCATAAGTAATTCGCCAACCGAATATGTAAGCATTACTAAAAAATGATTTGTAATTTTAGAATTTTTATTAAATCTTACATGGAATAATACATTATCAGATATAAAGAATCCTAAAGCACCTATCGCGGTTAGAATAGTACCTAGTCTTACTTCAGATATCATTCTAAATATTCCGAAACAATTCATTGCACCATTTGTTAATAAATATAAAAACATAGGATAAAATAATGCTTTTGGTAAGTGTGGTTTTAATTTAGTAAAATTAAATACAACTATTGATGCAAAAACAACTCCAAATATTATGTAGTAATAGAATGGAACATTTGATAAATCATAAGTATGTTCAATATATCCAAAAATAAATAAGAAATGAGATATCCAGAAAAATATTCCACCAATAGTAAACCATTTAACACCTTTTGGTATTAAAAATAAATCACCTAACCATGATGTTATTATCGCAAATATTACAATCCAGCTAGGATTATCACAAGCTATTATATAATATGCAAGTAGTGAAAATAATATAAAACCTTTTGAAAAGTTTCTTAAGGTATCTATTTTTTTATAACTTGCATATAAATGAATAGATGTAAATATAAAAAATGTAATTAAAAATATATATTCCATATGAATCTCCTTATAAAAGTATTATACAATATTTATTAATAAATAAAAAATAAAGTTATAATTAAGGTATATATTAATTAAAGGCGTTTATTTTTATGGAAAGCGGCATAACTAAGAATCAATCTAATTTTCTATATGGTATAGCTATTTTATTTATGTTATATCACCACCTATATTGTATTCCTGAAAGAATTCAATATGAGTATTTTTCATTATTAGATAATATATTCTTTTTTATAAAAAATATATCCATAGAACGTAAAGTGGCATGGTTTAGCAAAATATGTGTTGCTATATTTGCCTTTTTGACAGGATATGGCACAGCTAAAACATTAAAATCTAATGTTGATCATAACCCTTTTTTGAATTTGTTATTATCATATAAGAATATAATTATTAGAATATTAAAACTAATGTTAAAACTAAGTCTTGTTTTAGCTGTTTTCTTACCACTATATTATCTATTTAAAAATAAAACTTTTTCATTGGATTTAATATTAAATCACATTTTAGGAAAGAGTTCTTCAATTAATGGAGAGTGGTGGTATGTAAAGTTCTATTTTGGTATATGTTTTATATTGCCTTTAATTAATACTTTATTTACTAAAGGTTATAAGCATTTGTATTCTCATATTATTTTTAAGATAATTACAATATTTATAATTGAATATATAGTTAGACATTATAGGTTATTAAATGGATATGATGTATATTTAATTATTGTTATTGAAGGATTTATTATTGCAAGATTAAATATTTTTGAATTTATTAATAAATATATTGATATTAAATATCAAAAATTAATCTCTATATTCCTACTAATTGGAACAATTATTCTTAGAATTATTTATGCAAGCGAAGCTGGCTATAGTTTAATAGATAAATTTATTATAGTTCCCTTTATTTATTCATTATGTATATTATTCAATAACGATTCAAAAGTATTTAAATTAATAGCTCATATAGGCACGCATTCTACATTTATGTGGCTTACACATACATTTTATATGTATTATATATTTCCTAGATTATCAACAATATTATATGTATCAACTCTTATATATATTCAATCTATAATTATGGCTTTAGTTACAAGCTATTTATTAAGTTTTATATTTAAATATATTTTAAAACTAATTGATTATTTAAGTTTATTAATATCTAAAATTTTTACAATAGATAAATCATTAACATAGCAATTTCTTGTATGCTTATAAATAGATAAAACAATATATATATGTTAAAATATTAAAGGTATGAAAATACTATATACACAGTGGTCCGCTGATACCTTTGAGATGATGGTATGAATGAACATTGGATGATAAGGAGTGTAAAATATGAGTCAACAATTACTTGATGCGGTTGAAAAAGAATATCTTAAAAATGATATTCCAGAATTTCGTCCAGGTGACACTGTAAAAGTTCACGTAAGAATCAAAGAAGGCGACAAAGAAAGAATCCAAATCTTTGAAGGCTTAGTAATGGGTCGTCAAGGTGGTGGAATAAGCGAAACATATACAGTTCGTAAAATCTCTTCTGGTGTTGGTGTTGAAAGAACATTTGCTATTCATAGCCCATTAGTTGCCAAAATTGAAGTTGTTCGTCATGGTATCGTTCGTCGTGCAAAGATTAATTATGTACGTAATCTTTCTGCAAAAGAAGCACGTATTGAAGAACGCCGTTAATCGATGAATAGTAAAAAGATAGCATTATTTGCTATCTTTTTTATTTCGATATTTATGAAATGAAAACAAAAGCGTTTTCATTTCATTGGAATATAATATGTATATTTGCTATAATAATTAAGGAAAGTTGGTGATTAATAGTGAAGATGAAATTCGATCGTTTGAGTAATCAAACAACAATTATGCAAATAGCAGCTATTGCCCATGTTAGTTTAGCAACTGTATCGCGTGTAACAAATCATCCTGAAAAAGTGAAGCCTGAAACACGTGCTAGAGTTGAAAAAGCTATCAGAGATAGAGGCTATACACCAAACTTAAATGCTAAAAGTTTAGCAATATCTAAATCTAAAACTGTTGCAGTAATAGTTCCAGAACTTACTCGTAGTAGTATAGCAGGTCTTGTTGATGGTATTTCTGATTGTGCTAAATCTAGAGGATATTTATTAAGATTATTTGTTAATAAACCTGGATCTACTTCTTATATTGATGAAGAAGCATATTGGTCAACAATAATGTCTACTATTGTTGATGGTATATTATATATAAATGATGAATTAACACAAGAAAATATTAATCTTATAAAGAAAACTCCAGTTCCAGTAGTAGTAACTAATGCTGTTGTAGAAGACGAAACAGTTCCTTATGTATCGCTTGATTATTATAAAGCAGCATATGATATTACTACCGAAATGATTAAACGTGGTAATAAAAAAATTTGGATGATCACTGCTACTAAAAATTATGTTGCAAATGGTTTAAAAGTAAAGGGTTATACCCAAGCAATGCTTGATAATAATCTTACTCCAATAGTTAAACCTGTATCTGGTAAAATAGAAATACATCAAGAAACATATAAGGATTTATTAAAAGAAGATATTCCTGATGTTGCAATTGTTGTTAGAGATTCTATGGCAGTATCTCTAATTAATGTTGCAAGAAGTTTAGGAATATCTGTTCCTGATAAAATGCAAGTTATAGGATTCCAAAATACTAAATATGCAGAATTGTCATATCCTTCTTTAACATGTGTAGAAACACCTATTTATGCATTAGGTGAAAAAGCAATGGATATCTTATCAGAAATGATGAGTGTAGAAGAGGATGAAGAAATAGAAATAGAAACTAAGAATTTTATTGATTCTAGCATTATATGGAGAAATTCTACTAAGTAATTTATTTAATGGTAATATAGAGAATGTTTGATAGGTGTAACAAACATCAAGTTAAATAGATGAATTATATCATAAAGTATTAATTACTTTACATAACTATCAAAGAGCAAGAATTAATATTCTTGAATTAAGGTGGTACCGCGGGTATAAAATATTCGTCCTTAAAAAATTAACATTTATTGTTAATATTTTTAAGGACTTTTTTAATTAATTTAATATATAGAGGTATAAAATATGACTTTTTATGAAGAATTACAAGCTAGAGGACTTGTATATAACATTACAGATGATTCTGTTATTGAAAAAATAAATAATGGAGGATTAACATTTTATTTAGGAACTGATCCTACAGGTGATTCTTTGCATGTTGGACATTTGCTTGTATTTTTACTTGCGAAAAGATTTGAAAAAGCAGGACATCATCCCATTTTATTAATTGGAGGGGCAACAGGATTTATTGGAGATCCTAAACCAACTGCAGAACGTAAAATGTTATCAAAAGAACAATTAGATCATAATGCTGAATGTTTATATAAACAAGTTAGTAGTTTATTTAAATGTGATATGGTAAATAATAATGATTGGATCGGTAAAATTGACCTTATAAGTTTCCTAAGGGATTATGGTAAATTATTTAATATTAATTATATGTTAAATAAAGAAACAGTTAAATCTCGTTTAGAATCAGGAATATCTTATACAGAATTCTCTTATCAAATATTACAAGCTGCAGATTTTGAACACTTATACACTCATAATAATTGTACACTACAAATTGGTGGTCAAGATCAATGGGGTAATATTACATCTGGTTTAGAATTAATTAGAAAACGTCATGGTAATGATGTTTGGGCTGGTGGATTTACAGCTCCGCTATTTATGAAAAGCGATGGTACTAAGTTTGGAAAGAGTGAATCAGGTACTATTTGGCTTGATAAAACTAAAACTTCACCATATGCATTTTATCAATTTTGGTTAAATACACCAGATGCAGATGTAATAAAAGAATTAAAACAATTTACATTCTTATCATTAGATGAAATAACTCATTTAGAAAAATCATTTAATGAAGCACCTCATTTAAGAGAAGCACAAAAAGCACTTGCTAAAGAAATGACAATTTTAATCCATGGAAATGATGCATACAATGAAGCATTAAAGATATCTAAATCTTTATTTAGTGGAGATATTAAGAATCTAACTAAAGAAGAATTAGATATGGCATTTGATGATTTACCATCATGTGAATTTGATAATGAAATAATGTTAGAAGATGCATTAATATTAGTTAATGCAGCAAAATCAAAAAGAGAAGCTAGAGAATTTATATCTAGTGGTGCTGTATCTGTAAATGGTGAACCTATAAAAGATACTTATTATAAATTAACATTAAATGATACAATTGGTAATAGCATAATATTAAGACGTGGTAAAAAGAATTATTATAGTTTAAAAAGAAAATAAGAAAGAGCAGTTCAATATGAACTGCTCTTTTTAATGTTTATGTTTTTTAGTTGTTGATTGATAATATGATGAATAATAACCATGATAGTAGTATGATCCACCACTTTTCTTTACAAAGTTTAATACAGCACCTAGTATTTTTACTTTACAACGTTCAAGTTGTTTTTTGGCAAGTACTGCATTTCTTTGATTAGTAACTGCACTATTTATTACAAATAATACTCCATCTGTTTTTGATGCAGCTATTGCTCCATCAATAACTAAGTTAATTGGAGGTAAATCAACTATAACCATATCATATTTTGATTTTAGGTATGTCATTAGATCTGTAAAGTTTTTCTTATTGAATAAGTTAACACCATTTCTAGTTGTTTTACCAGCAAATATAATATCTGCACCTTTTAAATCTGTTTTATATAAGATATCATCTAAAGATGCGGCACCTTGTAAATATTCTGAAACACCTTGTGGTCTTTCATCAAATTGTGTTGTATATCTTCTATGAATTTTTGATTTTCTTAAATCACAATCTAGTAAACATACTGTTTTATCATCATTTGAGAATTGTTTCATTAGTTCTAACGCAAGGAATGTTTTTCCTTCATTTTCACCGCTTGAAATAAGTCCTATTGATTTACATTCTGGATTTGTAAAACAAAGATTTGAATATAATGCTTTCATTTCTTCGTTCATTGTTGAATTAATTTTTAACCATTTATCTAAAACTACATTTTTCATTTTGTAACTCCTGTATTCTTTGCAGAAATTTGAGAATTTTGTTCTAGATCTTCACCATCTGATATTACACCAAGTGTATCAATACCAAGAACTCTTGTTACATCATCTTCATTATCAAAGCTTGATTTTAATATATAGATTAAGAAACATACTCCATATGTACCAAATAAACCAATTAATGCTCCTATTAATAAATATAATGTTTTATTAGGAGATGTTGCGGTATAGTTAGGTTCAGCAGATTCTACTAAATATGGAATAGATACATCTATTATTTCTATTACTCTATTAGTAGTTTTATCAAGTAATGCATTAGCAAAATCAGCAGAAAATCTTGCATCAACTGAAGTAACTGTTATTTGTAACATACGTGAATTTGATGGATTAGCTATGCTAATCATCTCTTTAAGCTGTGTAAGAGTATATGTACATTTATTAACAATTGTCAAGCTATAATCATCGCTTAGAGTATATAAATCAGGTAGATCATTTTTAAGTTTCTCTAAAGCTAGAATTAAAGTACCTTTACTTTTAATAATTACTTCATAGTCATTAGTAAGTGCAGCTGCAGTTGATAAATCTGATAATGTAATTGTACTAGATTCACTTCTAACATACATTGTAGATGTTGCAGTATATGTTGGTTTTACAACAAATTCAGCAAATATAAATGCTATTACACTACAAAATATTGTTGCGGCAATAATGATTATTATGTTGTTTTTAAATACTTTCCATAAGTCCGCTAGGCTTAAGGACACGTCTTTTTCATCATCCATAAAAAGACACCTCCAAATCTATTATATTATATCATATATGTATGTTTTATCAAGTATAATATTTTGAAATATTTAAATAAAAAATATATAAAATATTAAATATAAATAGGAAATTATTATTTAATAATCTATATAGGTTCTTTCTTCTAAATTGAAATAAAGATATATATTTGATAGAATATATTAGAAAAAGAGATATATAAATATGATACTTGGAATTGATATTGGAAATACTTCAATAGTATGTGGAGTTATCGATGATTTAAATAATAATCCTATAATTAGAATTAATACTCATAATATTGATGATTATATAAAATTAACAAACTTTAATAGTATTACAGATATTATTATTTCATCAGTTGTACCATCAGTTAATGATGAAATAACTAAAATTTTAAAAGAATGTTATAATTTAGAACCGATTTTTGTATCTAATACAATGAAATCTAATATAAGTATTAAAATAAAAGAACCATTAACACTTGGATCTGATTTATTTGTTGACTGCGTATCCGCAGTAAACAAATATAATACTCCCATTATTATAATTGATTTAGGTACTGCAACTAAAATATTAGTGGTTAATGATAATAAAGAATTTATTGGTGGTAGTATTGCACCTGGTGTTAATACTAGCTTAAATAGTTTAATAAATAAGGCTGAATTATTAGATAATAATTCTTTTAAAGAAGAATTAAGTGTTGTGGGTGATGATACATCATCTTGTTTGGGAAGTGGTGTAATAATTGGTACTGCTTGCATGATAGATGGTATGATTGATCGTATTATTAAAGATAAAGAATTAAATAATCCTAGTATTATTTTAACAGGTGGATTATCTAAACATATTAATAAATATTTAAAACATAAAGTTATATTAGATGATAATCTATTATTAGATGGATTATTAGTATTATATAGACTAAATAAATAGGTGATATTATGAATGATTATGAAAGATTAGCAGATATTATATTTCCAGATATATTAGAAACTATTGATGATTTAGAAAAAAGATATCCTATAAGAAATTTACCAGATGGTGCATGTGTTACAAGATTTGCTCCTAGTCCAACTGGTTTCTTACATACTGGAAGTTTATTTACATCATTAATTTCTTGGAAAATGGCTAAGCAATCTAATGGAGTATTTATATTTAGATTAGAAGATACTGATACAAAAAGAGAGATTAAGGGTAGTGATATCGATTTACTTACTCAATTAGATATATTTGGTATTAATCCTGATGAAGGATTTATGGGTGAAGGTAATCCTGAAAAAGGAAATTATGCTCCATATAGACAATCTGATAGAGCAAATATATATAAAATAGTAATAAAAGATTTAATTAAAAGAGGTTTAGCTTATCCTTGTTTTTGTACTCCAGAAGAATTAAGTTCTTTAAGAGAATATCAAGAAAAAAATAAATTAAATATAGGGTATTACGGAGAACATGCTAAATGTTCTAAATTATCACCAAGTGATGCTATATCAAAAATAGAACAAGGAATACCTTATGTTATTAGATTTAAATCAAGAGGTAATTCTTTAAATAAAATTAAAGTTCATGATTTAATAAGAGGGGATTTAGAATTATCTGAAAATGATCAACATATAGTTATATTTAAAAGTGATGGACTTCCTACATATCACTTTGCACATTTATGTGATGATCATTTTATGAGAACAACTCATGTTACACGTGGTGAAGAATGGCTTCCTAGTTTACCTATACATCTAGAATTATTTAATACAATGGGATGGACTGCACCACTTTATGCTCATTTACCTGTTATAATGAAACAAGAAGATGGTAATAGAAGAAAATTATCTAAAAGAAAAGACCCTGAAGCTGCAGTATCTTACTTTTTAGAATTAGGATATCCTACTGAAGGTATATTAGAATACTTACTTACTATTGCAAATTCAAATTTTGAAGAATGGCGTCTTCAAAATATGAATTCTAATATATTTGATTTTAATTTATCATTTGATAAGATGACACTAGATGGGGCTTTATTTGATCTTGCTAAAATTAATAATATATGTAAAGAACGTTTATCAAGACTTAATAAAGATGAATTTACTTTACGTGCTCTTGTTTTTGCAAAACAATATGATAATGATTTATTTGAAATAATTAATAAAGATGTTGATTATTTTAAAAACATAATTAATATTGAAAGAGAAAAAGATAATCCAAGAAAAGATTATGAAAAATTTTCTGATATATATCCTTTAATTAAGTTTTTCTATAAAGATAAATATGATGAATTATTAGATAGTTGTGATGTATTACCATTTAATGAATTATTAAATAAGAGTGATGTTGTTAATGTTATTAATACATATAAAGATGATTTAGGCATTGATTTACCAGAAGAAGACTGGTTTAATCATCTTAAAGAAATAACAGTTAAATGTGGTTTCTGTGATAACATGAAAGAATATAAAAAGAATAAAGAAGCATATAAAGGTAGTATTGCTGATATATCTGAGATAATTAGAGTATCTATGTCTATTAGAAAAAATACTCCTAATCCATATTGGGTATTAAAGATTCTAGGTAAAGAAGAAGTACAAAGAAGATTTAATTTAATTATTAAAAAACTAGGTTATTAAAATAACCTAGTATATATGGTCCGTTGGAGAAGTGGCTTAACTCATCGCCCTCTCAAGGCGACATTCACGGGTCCGAATCCCGTACGGACTACCAACAATGTGTAATATATTTTATAATTTTTAAGAATATAAATGTGAAACAAAATTATGTAAAATGTTTCACATTTTTCTTTTAAATGCTATTATATAAATGATAATTAAATTGTTTTAGAGGTTATTTAATATGGATAATATTGCAAAATTATTATATGAACAAGAATTACTACAATCAAGTATAGAAAAATTGATTTATGGATCTATTGAGGTTAGAGAAAATAAAGAGAAAAAATATATTTATGTACATTTTAGAAATGATGGAATATTAATCTCTAAGTATGTAGGAGAATATAGTGATCAACTATATAATCTTATTTTACAAAATAATAACTTAATAAAAGAATATAAAAAAAGATTAAAACAAATTAAAAAAGAATTAGGTTTCTTACAATACACTTCTTCTGAATTATCTGATAAAGTAAAAATTAATATTGATATCGCTAGAAGAAATTTAGTTGATTTGATTTATAAACAAGCTAAACTAGAAGGAGTTGCTACTACTTATTCAGATACTGAAACGATAATTAATGGCGGTAAAGTAAAGAATATGTCATTAAGTGATATATCCAAAGTAGTCAATTTAAAACATGCTTGGGAATTCATTTTATCGAAGGGAATAATAAGTTATTCAACTAATTATGTAATATTATGCCAAATTAATGAACTTGTTGAAAGTGGTTTTTCATATACAGCTGGAAAAATAAGAACTACTCCAGTATCTATTGGAGGGACATGTTATATTCCTCCAATGCCATATGAATCAATGGTTAAAGAAGAATTAAATTTATTATTAAATAAAAAAGATTCATATGATACTGCAATTGAATTATTGTTGTATGTCATGAAAAAACAGCTATTTTTAGATGGAAATAAACGAACAGCTGTTATATTTGCAAATCATTATTTAATAAGTAAAGGAATGGGATTAATAGTTATACCTGCTGAATTAGTTTCTGAATTTAAAAAACACTTAATAGACTATTATGAAAATAAAAATGATTATATTAAAGCTTTTTTATATAATAAATGTTTAATAAAATAATATTAAATTATTAGTTTTAGAAAAATATTTACAAATATATCTAAAAAATAATATTAAGTTATTATAATAATATTATAGAATTTATAAAGGTTTAATATATGAATATTATAGATATTAAAAATGATTTTCTATCACTTGATGGAAGAGTATATATTTTAGATAATGCATATGTGTTTGATAATTCTAATACTGGTTTTTCTTGTATATTTGAAGGAACATCTTTTAATATTACTTTTAAAGCAAACTGTTCTATTGGAGAAAACAAAGTTTTATTAATAGTTGATAATATAAAAACTAAAATAACTTTACCCAATACAAATGAATTTATTAGTATTAATTTATGTAATAACTTAGAAAATAATAAACATTCATTACAATTTATTAAATTATTAGAAGATCAATATTCTAGGATTTATATAAATGAAATTAATTGTAATAAATTAATAAAGTATGATAGTAATAAAAATAATATAAAAATAGAATTTTTTGGAGATAGCTTAACTTGTGGATTTGGAGTATTAGGTCATGATAATGAAATATCTTCTTTTAATGAAGATTCTTCTTATGCATTTCCATATTTAACTGCATCTATCTTAGAAGCAAAATTATCTACACATTCATATTCTGGAATTAGTTTGGATTTACCAATGTATGCAGATATTCTTATGAAAGATTATTTTGATTATTATTCATTTACATCAAAAATTAAATATAATCATATTTATAATCCTGATATAATAGTTATTTATTTAGGAACTAATGATTCAGCAGGTATTAATAATAATAAGGGAAATATTGATAGTTTTAAGAATTCATATATTAAATTGATTAATCAATTGGATGAATATAATCAAAATATACCTATAATTTTATGCTATGGAATGTGCAAAATAAGAGAAGATATAGATAATACAATAAAATCTTTGGAAAATATTAATGATGATATTTATGTATGTAAATTTACTCCCATAGATATAGGATCAGTGAATCATCCAGGAGTATTAACACATAAGGATGCATCAATTAAATTATCCAATTTAATTAAAAAGATATTAAATTTAAAATAAATAATATATTTGGACAAAACTATATTTTTTAAGACATGATTTATTAAATTCATTATGAAATAATATATTGTAAAGGATATTATATGAATTGGTTAGAATGTATTAATAAAGCAATACAGTATATTGAATCTCATTTAGAAGATGATATTAAGTTAGAAGATATATCTAAAGAATGTTATGTATCTTTATACTATTTACAAATGGGTTTTCAAATATTTACTGGATATACTTTATATGAATATATTAGAAATAGAAAATTATATCAAGCTTCGCTTGATATAATTAATGGATCTAAAATTATTAGTGTTGCATATAAATATGGTTATTTAACGCCTGAATCTTTTTCGAAGGCCTTTAAAAGATTTCATGGTATTAATCCTTCTAAAGCAACCATTAATAATATTAAAATATTTTATCCTTTAAAAATAGATTTAAATCTAATAGGAGGAGCTATGCAAAAGTTAGATTATAAAATTACTAATATGTTTGATTTTAAATTAATTGGTTTTGTTAAAGAATTTGATATGAAAGATGCATATCAAAAAATTCCTTTATTTTGGGATGAAATATGTGAAAAGTATTGTTACCCACATATATATCAAGGATTACCTGCTGAAAATGAATATGAACAAGCAATAATGGATAACTGTATAGGTGAATACGGTGTATGTATAGATTGTAAAGAATCAAAATTTAAATATTTAATTGCTGGTAAATATACAGGTGGGGTTATTCCAGAAGGTATGATTGTTTATACATTTAAACAAGGTAAATGGGCTATATTTGATTGTTATGGAAAGTGTCCTGAAAAATTACAAGAACTAAATACTTTAATATTTAAAGAATGGCTACCAAATACTAATGATATTGAGATAAGAGATGAAGGCAATATTGAGTGGTATGATTGTGTTAATGGCGAAAAATCAGATGATAATTATCATACTCAAATTTGGCTTCCTATTAAGTAATAATTTGAACTAGATTAATTATAATTTTAATTAAAAATTTTTATATTTTGTATTAAAATTTATTAATCAAGAAAAACTCAAGATAATTTATAAGTTATCTTGATTTTTTTTTTTTTTTTATAAAATATATATGTATTTTAATTATAAACATTGATTTAGTGATTAAATTACTAAATTATTTTGAAAGGAGAATAAATGTTTATGAAAAAAATTATTTTAAAAATAACTTTATTCACATGTTTTATTGCAGTATTTTTCTTTGCAACTGGATGTACACATAAACATGAGTTTAGTTCTGAATGGACTAAAGATGCTAATGAACATTGGCATGTATGTACAGTAAAAGACTGTGATGAAGTTGAAAATAAAGCAGCTCATACATTCGGTGAAGCTGTTGTAGTAGCTGCTACTGCCGATGCTGATGGTTCATCTACTAAAACTTGTACAGTATGTGGATATGAACAAGTAACTGTTTTATGCAATCATGTTGGCCATATTGAAAAAGTTGGCTATACTAGACCTAGTGTATTAAAAGATGGATATCAAGAGCATTATGAATGTTCTGAATGTGGTCAATGGTTTTCTGATGATGATAGAACTCATGAAATAACTAAAGAAAGTATAGCTATTTCAAAATCATTATTTGGTAATGAACCTAATGCTGATTTTCCTATTTATGATCTTGAAGTAAAATCAACTTTAGACTTAGGTGATGATTGGACTATTAACAAATATGATAATGGTTGGAAAGATTGTGGTGCTACTTTAGGAATTTATACAACAGATAACTATAAAGCATTAAAATTTGGCTTATGGGATAATACCATTGTATTTAGATATTCACTATCTTATGATACAATGGATGCTTATAAAGCAATAAGTTTCAATGCACAAGGCAACGATATAACTACACTAAAAGTTCAATTAGCTAATTCAGTTAGCGGATATTATGTTACATATAAAGCTATTACTTTATCATCTAGTTTAACTACATATACAATATCAATGTCTGATATATCAAATTGGAAAGTTATTGATGGATCAATTGATTTCCAAGCTGCAGCAGCTGCTTTAGGAATTAATGATCCAAAATATGTAATTGGATGCTTTGATACTATTAATTTCATTTATAGTGGTTATACTCCAAATGGTGTAAAATCTACAGTTTATATGAATGATTTAAAATTCTTGAAAACTGCAGCTGATACATCAGAAAAAATGATTTTAAATGATAAAAAAGATAATTATGCATTTACTGATTCTCAATCGAATAAACATTATTTTGTATTTAATAGAGATCCAGAAGTTAAAACTGTTACAGTAGATAGTCAAATGGTATTTAACTATGTAGAATCTGGAACAGGAATTACATTAACAAGTGATACTTTAGGTACTATTAATGCAAGTTATAAAGCTAATGGTCGTCAAATTAAGATTGATACTGTAACTTCAAATATTCCACAAGTATCTGGTATGCAAGGTGTAACTGTAGTATGTGCTGCAAATGTAAATCTTGACTTTAACGATTTAACTTCTGGTTTTGCATATAATAACTCTCAATGGACAAAACAATATTATGGTAATAGCGGTTGGACTAATTTTACAGGAAATATGAATGTTAGAAACGTTGATGGAAACAATAATGTAAATATTTATGTAGATACAAATACTAGAAATTATACTTATAATTTGAGTAATTCAGAAATTGGAACAGCTAATAGCTTTAGTTTAAAAATTGCTAACTATTTCGCTAATTCTGGAACTATTAAATTAAAAATTTCGGTAACAACTACTTCAGGTGAAAAAATTTATTTAGATGGTGATGCAAATACTTTTGTTGATCTTGCATTTGATTCGTCTAAAGCATATACTACTTATGCTCACACAATTAATGCTAAAGAGATTGCTAGTGTAACAATCACTGTTAAAGTTGCAAATGGGTCAGCTTATGGCTATCTAGATGATTTTGTTATTGCTTACTAATAATAAAATTATTTGCTGCATTTAATTTTAAAAATTAGTTTTAGGTTAGGGCAACCTAACCTAAAACTATAATTATTATGAAAGAAGGAATAAACTATGATTAAAGTTTATTGTGATAGTATTAATTATTTGCCTTTCGAAGAGCCTAAAAATGAAAAGGATATAATTTGGAGATATTCTTTAAATCCAATAATAAAAAGAAATCCATTTGAAGGTATTTCTAGAGTTTTTAATTCTGGAGTGTTACCTTACAAAGATGGATTTATTGGCGTATTTAGAGGAGATACAAAAACAACTGTTCCTTTCCTTTATTTAGGCTATTCAAAAGATGGTATTAATTTTGATATCAATCCTACGAAAATAGAATTTATAAAAAATGGAAAACCATATAATCTTGCATATGCATATGATCCACGTTTAGTAAAAATAGATGATGAATATTTTATTACATGGTGTGATGGTTTTGAATGGCAACCTACTATTGGTATAGCAAAAACAAAAGATTTTACTACTTTTGAAATGCTTGATCATCCATTTTTACCATTTAATAGAAATGGTGTTCTATTTCCTCGAAAGATAAATAATGAATATTATCTACTTTCTAGACCAAGTGATGCTGGTCATACTCCTTTTGGAGATATATTTATATCAAGTTCTAAAGATTTAGAATATTGGGGCAAACATAAACTTGTAATGAGAAAAGGCGGAGATTGGTGGCAAGGTACTAAAATTGGACCTGGAACTCCTCCTATTGAAACAAGTGTAGGATGGCTTATGTTTTATCATGGGGTTACTACTACTTGTAATGGACTTGTATATAGCATAGGTGGAGTAATTTTAGATAAAGATGATCCATCTAAAGTATTATATCGTGCAAAAGAATATTTACTTACTCCTGAAGAAGATTATGAAACAAATGGATTTGTTCCAAATGTAGTATTTCCTTGTACTGCACTATGTGATAGTGCTACAAATAGAATTGCAATATACTATGGATCAGCAGATACTTATATATCACTAGCATTTACTACTGTTGATAAAATAGTTGATTTTATTATTAAGAATAGTGAAGTATAGTTATGCGTCAAGTATTAATATGTGATAGAAAAAAAGCATCACATAATTTAAAACAAAAATTTAGTAAATCTAAATTTTTGATTTTAATGATAATTCCTGCAATAATCTTTTATTTTATATTTAATTATTTACCCATGTATGGTATATTAATGGCTTTTAAAGATTATTATCCTAAAAAAGGAATTTGGGGTAGTGCTTTTAATAATTTTCAAAATTTCTCATTTTTATGGGATGATTCTAGTGAATTCTGGAATGTATTTAAGAATACTTTAATTATTGGTGGAGCAAAAATATTAATAAGTTTTGTATCTGCAATAATTGTTGCGTTAATATTAAATGAAATTAGACTTAATAGATTTAAAAAAGGTGTACAAATAATAGTTACATTTCCACACTTTTTAAGCTGGGTAATAGTATCTGGATTTCTATTAAATTTATTTGCATCAGATGGTGCTGTTAATGCTATTATTGAAATGTGTGGTGGAGAAAAGATAGAATTCTTGGCCAAAGGTAATTTCTTCTTAGGACTTTTATTTACCACAGATGTGTGGAAAGAAGCTGGTTGGAGTAGCATTATATATCTTGCTACAATGGCAGGAATATCTCCTGAATTATATGAAGCAGCTGATATAGATGGTGCTACACGTTTACAAAAGATTGCTAACATTACTTTACCTGGTATTAGATCTACCGCAATACTTTTATTAATATTAAGTGTTGGTGGAATATTAAGTGCTGGTTTTGATCAAATCTTTAACCTATATAATCCAATGGTATATGATGTATCAGATATATTAGATACATATATTTATCGTATGACTTTTAGAAGTGGTATGCGAGCAGGTGTAGGTACCGCTATTGGATTATTTAAATCAGTTATTAGTTTTGTATTAGTTATTACTGTTGATAGAATAGCAAAACTTTGTGGTGAAAGAGGTGTTATTTAATGAAAAAATTAAGCATTAAAAAATTACCACTTACACCTCGTGGATCTACATTTGATAGAAAAGTTGGAAAATTAGATTGGATATTATTTGCTATATTATTAATTTATGCATTATTAATAATATATCCATTCTATAATGCGTTCCTAATATCTATTAGTCCAGAAGAAGTATACTATAATACAAAATTCTTAATTTGGCCAAAATCTATAGTATTCGATAATTATTTAGCTGTATTTGAAAATGCTCAACTTATAGATGGATTTAAAGTAACATTAATGTTACTTGTAGTTGGAACTACTTATCAATTAATATTTACTGTTATTACAGGTTATGCATTAAGTAGATCAAAATGGCTTGGTAAGAATTTTGTTATGAACATGATTATTGTAACAATGTTCTTTGGGGGTGGATTAGTACCTTATTTTAAATTAATAGAATCTATTGGCTTATATGATTCTTTATGGGTAATGATTATACCTGGTGCAATTGATACATATAATATGTTATTAATGAGAAATTATTTTGCATCATTACCAGTAGAAATGGAAGAAAGTGCCAAAATTGATGGTGCTAATGATGTACAAATATTCTTAAAAGTTTATTTACCAATGAGTTTACCAATGCTTGCAACTGTTGGATTATTCTTTGCAGTTGGTAACTGGAACTCTTGGTATAATGGAATGTTATTTATTGTAACAGCTAAATATCAACCACTTCAACTTGTATTAAGAAATATTATAGCTACAGCTAGTAGTTCAATAGAAGTTCCGGGTGGATTAAAAACATATGGTCAAGGTTTAACTATGGCTGTTACTCTTGTTACAATTTTACCAATGATGTGTTTTTATCCTTTTGTACAAAAATATTTTGTAAAAGGATTAGTTGTCGGCGCTGTTAAGGGCTGATGGAGGTTTATATGAAATTAATTAAAAAATTATTTGTTTTATTATGCATAATTTCTTTAGGATTAATTGCTAATAGTTGTTCATGTAATGATGACGATGATGAATATGATGCTGATGGAAAATTAAAAATATCATTACGTAATTTATATTTTAATTCGTGGGATGGAACTGATGCATATACAGAATACATAGAAAATAAATTTCAAGTTAAAATTACTCCAAGTACATATACTTGGAATACTTGGGATGAACAAGTTACGGGACCTGCAAATTCTACAAATTCTAATAACTTAACTGATGTATTCCATTATAGCTTAGATAGTTATAATTTTGAAAACTCTTATAAATATTGGGCTGAAGGTGGTGTAATTAAAGCGCTTCCTGATAATTTAGATAAGTGGCCTCATTTAAAAGAATTAATTAATAATTGTACTAATATAGATGCAATGAAGATAAATGGTAAATTATATTGTATTCCTTTAATGAAAAACATTGATGAGTATACAACGTCTTATTCTAATTTTACATATGTATATAGAAGAGATTGGGCTAAGCGTATAGGTGTATATCAAGAAAATGATGAATATACATGGGAACAATTTAAAGAATTATTAAAATCTTTCTATACTGATTGTAAAGATAAAACTGGATTCGCCGCTTTAGGTGATGTTGAATGGGGATACCCATCAATTATTAATTTTTATAAACAATATCCACATATCTTTGCTTTAGATAGTAATGGTAAAGTTGTAAATAACTATACCACAACTGAATATTTAACTGGTCTAGAAATCGCTAAACAAATGAGTTCAGGCGGTGAGGATTATGATAAGTATTATGGAATTAGTCAATATTCATTAACTTCTGGTAATATGCGTGATGCATATATTGGAAATAGAGTTGGAGTATTCTATGAAAACTTATCTTTAGCTAACTATACAGAAATTAGAGAAAAGATGCTTCTTACTAATACTTCATTTAGTGTAAGAAATAATTTATTAGATGATGCTACTGCTATCATGAAAGTTAAAGGTCCGGATGGAAAATACGCTTTAGAAGGAACTGAGAACTGGTTTAGTGCTACATTCTTTAATGGAAATATTAGCGATACTAAGATGGAAAAAATCTTAGATATGATTGAATGGACATTAACTGATGAAGGAACAATGATGGCCACTTATGGTTTTGAAGACTATGATTATACTATGATTGATGGAGAAGTTAATTTAAGTGTAGATGGCTGGGATGTAGATAAAAACGGAAATTATGTATTAAAACCTAATGGAGTTAAATGCATAAGATATATGGCTACACTTGGCTATGATATGAACGATACAGATCCTCTTGTAAATCAAGGTGCATATGCTGTATTAAAAGCATGGAAAACTGATATGGATACAGCTTTACTTGCAAATGAATTACGCATAATTAAAGAACCAGATGGTATTGATTGGATGTATACTCCATCAAAAGCTAGATACAGTGGTGATTTATTAGAAAAAGCCAATGATAATGTACAAAAGTATTGTTATATGAAAAAAGGATATGAAGAATCTTCTAAATATGTTAGTGCTTTTGTAACTAATGTTCGGACTAATACTGTAATTAATGTTTGGACTAATACATTAAATGAAATTAATCAAAAATTAGGTAAATAAAAATGAAAAGAATTGCTAATATTATTTTAGCATTAGGACTTATTATGATGATTTCTTCTTCATGTTCATGTAATGACGAACAAGACGACAAAACAGATGATAATGGTATCATCTGTTTTAATACGTCAAATATTGTTAATAATGATTTTGGCGGACTTGGTGTTGAATGGGGGACATATGAAGATACTAAAAAAATAGTCCCTGATGCATGGACAAGAATAACTAATGCTGTAGATTATTTAAAACCTAGTATTGTTAGATGTATGTTTAACCTTGATTGGATTTGTTATGATCTAGATAAAAAGGGTACTACAGATAAAAATGATGATACTTGGAAATATGATTTTACATCTGTTCATATGGAAGATTGTTGTGATGTTTTAGAATATTGCCAAAATAATGATATTATTGTTGCATTTGGATTCTGGAATGTTATAGGTAACGCTGATACAAGTGTTGATACTTGGGGAATGATACAAGACTGTTCTAGTGATATCAGATGGGCAAAAATGACTGCTGATGTTCTTGATTATTTAGTTAATATCAAAGGATTTACTTGTATTAAATATTTTGTAAATACAAATGAACCAAACTACACAGGTAATGTTGGTTCTAGTAAAATGGCTTATAATACATATGCTAAATGGGAACAAGGAGTACGTCAAGTAAGAACTAAAATTGATTCTATTGGTTTAAATAACATTGATATTGTTGGTGGCGATACAACTGGATTTGGAAAAGTTGCACTTGATTATTTAAAAAATATATCTATAAATTTAAAATCGATTTTAAATAACTATGGATGTCACTTCTATATATCCAATATTGATATATCAAAAAGAAACTTTTATTCATATTTGTCTCAATTATATAAAGGAATAAAAGAAAACGATAAAAATGTTGTGAATAAGAAATTTTATATTTGGGAAGCAGGTCTATATGATGGTAAAGATGCTGCTACTGACTGTAATTTATATATTCAAAATTATAACTATGGATATAGAATGGCAGATTATACTTTACAAGCTATTCAAGCAGGTTTAGATGGAGTATGTTATTGGGATTTAGATGATGGTATGCATTATATGTATAACGCAACAGGAACTACTCCTAAGGAATGGGGAATGTTTTCTACATATACAGGTGCTACTATTAAAGATCAAGAATATCGTCCTTGGTATTATAGTAGTGTAATGCTTACAAATATATTAAAACGTCATAATACAATGTATTTTGATTCTAAACATACAACTCTAACTTGTATTGGAACAACTACACAAGATAAATCTAATGGAGCAATAGTTATTGTTAACCATAACCAATCTAAAATAACAGCTAAGGTATGTTTACAAGAAACAGTTACAAATAATGAAAAAACATATGTTTATATTTATAAAGAAGGAGAACTTTTACTTGATACTAATGGTAAAATTTTACCTAATTATGAATATAATACATCAATAAATAGTATTTATGAACTTGAAATACCAACAGGTGCAGTGGTTATTTTAAGCAGTAATAAGATAGGTGAATAACATGAAAAAATTATTTTTATTTATTTTATCTATTTTATTAGTACTTCCACTAATATCATGTGAGAAAGAAGATCAAGAACAAGAAATTCCATATGAAGCACCAACTGGAGAAACAATTTCTTTAAACTTTAATAAAACAAAAGGTGATTTAACATCATTTAATTTACTAAGTCCAGCTAATGGAAGCGAAGTTGTTAAAGATATTCCTACATTTAGTTGGGAATCATCAACTAATGCAAAAACATATACTTTAGAAATATGTAGTGATACAAGTTTTTCTATTTATGCATCAACATATATTAAGAAAACTAGTATTAAAGGTACAACTTATACCCTAGATACATACTTAAAAACTAAAGAATGTTCTTATTATTGGCGAGTTACTGCTGTAAATGATGAACATACATTGAAATCAACTGATGAATATAGATCATTCTATTTAAAGAGTCCAGATTATGGAGAAATAGAATTTGCTATTGATTATGCTGATGAATGGCAAGTTCATAAAGATGGTTCACAATGTAAAGTATCAATTGATAAAAATGATTTCTTTAATATAGGCAAAAACTCCCTACAAATAGATTTTGATTCTACTCAAACTAATCAAGGAATTACATCTAGTGATGGATGGATGGTTGTAACACATACACAAGAAACAGAAATGTATGGAGTAGATGCTTTCTATTTTAACTTCTATTATAATGGTCAAGATGCTAATGTATATTTACGTGTTATTGATGAAGATAATGAATATTATCAAGCACCTATAAAACTTGCAACTAACGCACAACAAGTAATCATTATAAAATTTTCTGATTTTGCTTTACGTACTAATGGAAATACTCCAATAGTTAACGAAAATTTTGATTATAACTATATAAAAGCTGTTGAACTTGTATTTGAACAAACATTTGGTGATGGAGTATGTCTTGTAAGTAACTTAAAAGCTATTCATTATGACGATTACAAAGATTTATTCATTCAAGATTTTAACTTCAATGATTATGATAGTTCAAAGTTTGTTAATGATAATTATACATTTACTACAACAGTATCTCAAGATGGTTCAACATTTACAATGAATTATGCAGGAAATATTAATGGATATGGATTTGTTAAGATTCCTGTTGAAAAAATGATTATTAATAGTGATTGCTTTAAAGTTAAAATTACTCATACTGGTAGTAATACTCAAAGAATATTATTAAGAATAATAGAACAAGATTCTGACAGATGGGTATATAAACAAGATTGTTCAACCTTAGTTGATGGGGAATTAATTATTCCATTTACTTCATTTACGCTATCTGAAGCAAATGGTGATGGATCTAGACAATTCTATTACATTAAGCAAATTCAATTTGGTATTGAAAATGCTTGGGGTCAAGGCAGTGTAACTTATGAAGATTTAAGTGTTGGAACTATGACAGACGAAATTGATGATTTATATATCAATACAATTTCACAAGATGGTTTAATTGAAAACTTTGAAGAATATGATACCGGTGTAGAACTTTATTATAATTGGCAATTAAGTAGTGTTAATAAAGATGAATCAATGAATATTAATAAACAATATACACCTTCATCTACTGGAAAAAGTGGTGTATTCACTTATAAATCAGATATGTATCCAGCAGTTTATGGATTACAATTTAGTGATGGAGTAGAAGGATTTACTTCTTTAAAGTTTGATGTAATGGATGCTTCTATTAAAAAGATCACTGCTATAGCTAATGAATTTAATCATTTAGGTGATTGTACAGCTAAATTAATTGTTACTATATATGTTACTAAAGGTGAAACTTATACATATGTAATTGATTCACTAGAAAAAACTTGGACAAGATATGATATTGCCTTTACTGATTTTGAATTAGATGAAGGATATAGTGTATATTCTGCGACTCCTTTAAATAGTAAAAATATTCGTGGTATTAGTTTTGGATTACAATTCTATTATTTAGATACTCAAGGAAAAGGAAAACCACAATATACATCATCAAATCCAGTATATTTTGATAATATTATGCTTGAAAAATCTAGTATCACTACTATAGATGATTGCACTACAAGAGTTAAACCTTCAATATCAAATACGAATATTGCTGTTATTGATGACTTTGAATCATATACTTCTGAATCAATATTAGAATCCTATACTCAAGCTGCTTATGACTATTCTAATATTGAATTAGTAACTGATAATAACGATCAATGTATCAAATTACAATATAAAGGAAATTCTACTAGTGTTTCTTATGGAAAGAACTTTGTTGTTGATACAAGTGTTCAAGCAAAAGCTTTAATATTAGATATTAAGGGTGATGATAAAGCTACAGTTTATATTAATTATTTCTTAGATTTTAATGGAACAATATTAAAATATCGTTATGCATTAAATGATGTCTCTAGTACATGGACTAGATATACTATTGGTTTTGAAAATTTTACTATTCAGGATTCAACAAGTGATCATGTTATTTCAAAAACTAAAGTATATGAAATGAATAAAATAACTATTGGTATAGTCAATTATGATGATTATAATTTAAGTAATATTTATATTGATAATATTCAATTGTCTTTAACTCCTAGTTATACTGCATTAAGTCAAGAAGCACTTACGAGGTAATAACAATGAAGTTGATTAAATATGAAAATAATCCAATATTAAAACCTAATAAAAATAACAGCTGGGAAAACCTAGTTGTTTTAAACCCAGCTGTTATTTATGATGAAGATACAAAAGAATTTAAAATGATATATCGTGCTGCAGGAAATGATGCAGAACACTTTATTTACCTTGGTCTTGCCACAAGTAAAGACGGATTTAATTTTACAAGATGTTTTGATTCACCTGTATTAGCACCTACTCCTAATAATGCTGATAGTGGATGTTGTGAAGATCCAAGATTATTTAAACTTGGAAGTTATTATTATTTAACTTATGCATCAAGAACATTTCCACCAGGACAATATTGGAGAGAAGATAAAAAATATTTTGGTTTTAAGCCTGAATATGGACCAACATTTTTAATAAATAATAATAGTGTTACTCACTTAGCAGTATCTCGTGATTTAATAAATTGGAAAAAACTAGGTAGAATTAGTGATTCAAGATTAGATGATAGAGATGATATTATCTTTTTTGATCATGTTGGAAATAGATTTTGTAAATTATCACGTCCAATGGAATGGTGTGGTGAAGGGTATCCTTGTAAAACACCTTCTATTTGGATAAGTTATTCAAATGATTTAATGGAATGGGGAAAGCCTATATTACTTTATACAGGCTCAAAAGATTGGGAAAGTATAAAGGTAGGTGCAAGTACTAATGTAATAGATACTAAATATGGATATTTAATAACATATCATGGAGTATCTAGTATTGATAATCAATATAGAGTAGGAGCATTTATTGTTGATCACAATAATCCAAATAAGATTATTGCGATAACTAAAAACCCTATTTTATGGTGCGAACATGATTATGAATTACAAGGATTCTATGATGGATGTGTATTCCCATGTAGTTTAGTAGTTAAAGATAATACAATGTATTGGTATTATGGTACAGCTGATAAATTTGTTTGTGTTGCAACATGTTGCTATGATGAATTTATTGAACATTTAATGAAAGGAAATTTATAATATGAAAAAATTATTAATATTATCATTTTCATTTATTATATGTATATTAGCAACATTTACTATTGTATATGCTAGTAGTCAAAATAGCTGTACTGTAAGATTTATGGATAATAAGGAAAGTGCTGTATCTTTAGAAAGTAATTTTGAAGCAATTGGTACTAACATTTTATTTACAAGTCAAACTGTTACGAAAGGTGAATGTGCAGTAGCACCAACAACATCTCCAACAGTTGCTGGGTATGATTTTTCTGGATGGTATTTAGATAAAAATATGAAAGAAGCATTTAATTTTTCTACTCCTATTAATAGAAGTATTACATTATATGCTGGATATACAAGAAATAATCAAGATTTAGAAGACAATTCTTATGATGAAGTAGAATTATCATTTACTGAAACCATTAATAATAATTTATCTAATCCAATAAATGTTTATGGAGTAATGAATAGTGAAATTAATAATAATAGTGTTTCTTTACCTATTAATGCTATTAACAAATTAACTCTTCATAAAACTAATGTTTTATCATATATTAATTATAAAAAGAAACAAGGAACTATAGTTAGTGCTACATATGATGATACTTTATCTAAAATAACTATTACTTATTCATATAATTCAAATAATAGTAGTATAGAAATAACAGTTACTAGAGCATATTATACTATTACTCGTAATTCTTATTATGAAACAAAAGCAACAAAATATGATTCAGCAACATATAATGACTATGCTACATTATTATGCGGATCAAGTTCAATGGAAAACTGGACAACATCTACCGAAGATTTATCAGAATTTGTTACATATAATATTGGTATTGGTGGAACAATTGTTTCTGATTGGGATGGAATAATGAATAATAGATTAGTTTATCCAAATAATCCAAAAACTGTTGTTTATTATTTAGGTATTAATAATATTATTAATAATGGTGATTCGGGCACTACTACTGGAAATCAACTATGTACGATGTTTGATCATATACATGAAACACTTCCTAATACTATTATTCAATTTGTTATGATTAATTATGTACCTGGGTATATGAGTTATAAATCTCATATTGATACTGCAAACCAAATAGTTACACAATATGCGCAAAATAAACCATATATGAATTTGATTAATGCTGGAAGTTTATTACTTAAATCAGATGGAAATCCTTCATGGGCGTACTTTAAGACAGATGGACTTCATATGTCTCAAGCTGGATATTTAATTTGGGGTAATTATGTAAAACAAAATCTTATAGATTTTGAAAAGGAGTATTTCAAAGATAATGATTAAACATCGAATTGACATGTGGCGTTTTTATGAAGAATTAGAAAGAATCGACAAAAAAATACCACCTAAACATTGTACTTTATTTTTAGGTAGTTCAACATTTGCTCATTATGTAAAAATTGAAGATGATTTTAAAGATTATAACGCGATAAATGCTGGATTTGGTGGTTCTACTTCTGATGAAGCTTTATTTCATTATGAAAGAATAGTTAATAAGTTTAATCCAGATATATTAGTTTTTTATAATGGTGATAATGAACCTGTTTGTGGATATTCATTAAAAGAAACAATATATTGTTATAAAACAATATTTGATAAGTATCATAAAGAATATCCTAATGGAAGAATTATCATTGTTGGAACTAAATCATCTTTTGCACGTAAAGAATATTATGATTATGTACAATCTTTAAATAAGTGGGAAAAGAATTTTGCTGATAAACATTATTATTGTGATTATATATCAACTAAAGATATTTATTATAAAGATAATGATTATAATTTTGATATGTTATGTGATGACAAATTACATTTTAATGATTTAGGTAATGAATTACTTCATAAAAAGATTGTTGATGTTATTGAATCTAAAAGAAAATTAACTGTTGATATAAGTAAAATTGTAGATAATAATGAATTTGATATTCAAAAATATTCTAAAATAATGTTTTATTCAACTTTAATATATATTGCGCTAACATTGTCAGTTTTGTTTATATCTAATAATGATTACACTATTAATTTACTTATAAATGCATTTTTAACTATTATTTATGTATTTTTAATGGTATATATTATTAGAGATAAAATATATTATCTTAAAAAAAGAAGATTATATTTTTCATTAGCAAGTAATTCTGATGTATTTACAGAAGAACTTACTTATAAATCATGTATTTCAGAATTTGATAATGATGGTGTAATAGTTAGAAAACTTAAATTTATAGATTCTTCTAATAATGAACGTGATTTATATAATTTAAAAGAAAATCCTCTTTACTTAGTAGAAAATAAAAAATATACTATTAAATCATTAAGTAATTTAATAGTAGAACTTAAATAAAAAATGAGAAAGAATAATGATACTTTGAAAATATCTATAATAATTTCTTTATTAGTTATTTTAATGTGGTATTTTGCATTTAACATGTTACATTATCCTAAAAATTATGAATCTATATATATATTTTATGCAGGAGATGTAAATGATTATTCTATAACTGATGTTATAAAAGATGAATTAAATGATAATAATATAAGAAGTATAGAAATTGTTCAAAGTAATCCTAATGATAAAATATTTGAATCAAAATATGATTTAGTATGTTTTAATAAATGTGATATTGCTATAATACCTAAAGATGTTGCAGATCATACAGCTTGTTATACATGCTATGAAGAATTGACAAATTATTATGGTTTAGATACATATACTCAAGATAGTATTGTATATGGTTTAATACTAAATGATGCTATTAAAGATAAATTAGATAATTATTTTACATTTGATAATAGTGAATACATATTATTTGTTTGTCAAAATAGTGTTAATTATCAAGATATGACTAATAATGTTTCTAAGCTAATGGAATGGATTGTTAAATAATGAAACTATTTATGAAACGTTTTAAGGCTGCATCCACTGATGCTGCTTTACCAAAGACAAGAAAAGAATTATTTAATCTAATTATTAAAGAAGATTTTTCTTTAATAGTTGATATAAGTATTATTGATTTATTATTTTCTATTCCGCTATATACAATAATATTTATTTCCATAACAATTCTAATGAATTTAGGAAGTAGTGATATTTCTGAAATAATACCTTTAATATTTGTTACATCAATTGTTCAATTACCTTGTTTTATGATAAGAAACTTAGGTAGATCTACTTTATTTGGTGTAATGAAAAAAAGAGTTCATAATGAGGCTGGGTTTTTATCCGAGGTATTTAACTTAGTTTTTAAACAAAATATAAAATGTGGTTTATTAACTGGTTTTATACAAGGTTTAGGCTTTTTTATAGGTATTATTGGTTCATTATTTTTCTTGCTAAAAACTACAGATGTTTTTGCAAGAGGTATAGGAATTGGTATTTGTATAATAATTTGTATGTTTTTAGTTGTTACATCTGAATATGTCATGAGTCTTAATAATTTTTATGAACTTAAAATGAAAGATTCATATAAGAATGCATCAATTTTTTTCATAGCTGATTTATTTATAAATATACTTTATTTTGTATTAAGAATTGTTTTACCAATAATAATTACAATTTATATAAATTATTCTTATCTAATATGTGTATTATTATTTGGTATTTGTTTAGATGGTATATCAATATTATTTATGACATTAAGGTCTCATACAATATTTGATATGTATATTAATTTAGATAATTATCCTGAATATGTTAATAAGGGATTAAGAATAGAAAAGAAAGAAGATTAGAATATGTCTAAAATTCAATTAAAAAATATATATAAGGTCTATGATGGCGGAGTAAGAGCTGTTAGTGATTTTAATTTAGATATTAATGATAAAGAATTCATTGTATTTGTTGGACCTTCTGGTTGTGGTAAATCTACTACACTTAGAATGATTGCAGGTTTAGAAGAAATTACTAGTGGTGATTTATTAATGAATGGTTCTAGAGTAAATGATGTAGAACCAAAAGACCGTAATATTGCAATGGTATTCCAAAGTTATGCTTTATATCCACATATGACTGTATTTCAAAATATGGCTTTTGGATTAAAATTAAGAAGAACACCTAAAGAAGAAATCGAAAGAAGAGTTAAAGAAGCAGCTAAAATATTAGGTATCGAAGACTTATTAAACAGAAAACCTAAAGCACTATCAGGTGGACAACGTCAACGTGTTGCATTAGGAAGAGCTATAGTTAGAGAACCTAGTGTATTCTTACTTGATGAACCATTATCAAACTTAGACGCTAAATTAAGAGTAGCCATGCGTGTTGAAATAACAAAACTACAAAAACGTCTACAAACAACATTTATCTATGTTACACATGATCAAACTGAAGCAATGACGATGGGTGATAGAATTGTTGTTATGAAAGATGGATTAATTCAACAAGTAGATACACCTGCAACTCTATATGAACAACCATGTAATGTCTTTGTAGCAACATTCTTAGGTTCTCCTCAAATGAATATTTTTAAGTCACATATCTTAAAATCTAAAGAAAATTTAATAATTTCGTTTGGGTCTAATCAAAAAGTTGAATTATCAACACGTAAATCTAAGCAATTAATATCCAATGATTATATTGATAAAGATATTTTATGTGGTATTAGACCAGAGAATATATCTTTATCTAATGAAGGAGTATCAGCTGTTATTGATGAAATAGAACATTTAGGCAGTGAAACAATACTATATTGTAAAGTTGATGGATTAGAAGATTTTATTGTTGCTAAAATACCAACAAATTATGATTTACAAATAAAAGATTCTATAAAATTGAAATTTGATGTAGATAAAATACATGGTTTTGATATTGATAATAACCAAACTATAATCGGAGTTCCTAAAAATAATAAGATTGTAGCTAATGTTAAAAATAATAAATTGTTTGTGGGTAATGAATTAGTAGAAGATAATAGTACATTAATCTCACATATTATTAAATCTAAATTAAACAATGTTTATTATATTGAATCATTGACAAGTTCTGCTAAATTAGAAAAGATAGAAAATTCAATAAAATTAAATGTCAAAATTGACTTTTCGATAAAAGGTAATGATTCATATACATACTATTCATTAATAGATGGTAATGAAGGTTATTTTGTATTTAGATCTACTAAAGAATTAGCAAATAATTCATTTGTAGATGTTTATATTCCACTTCAAAACATTAATGTGTTTGATAATGAAAACAAAAAAATTAATGTTAAAGAAACTGTTCTTTGTAATAAAGCAATAGTAAATGTTATATCTGATGCTAAAAATACAATAATTAGATTAGGTAATAAGAACCTTGTTTATCCATTACTTAATATAGAAAATGGAAAATATGAATTCAATCTTAATTATGAAGGATTAACAGTAGGTTATTCAAAACAATATGCTAAAGAAAATAAGATTGATAGAAATATTAAACCTAATAGCGTATTAGCAAAAGCATATGATGAAGATAAATTATCTGATAAAAAGAATTGTGTTTTTGTTAAAATTGATGGTTTTGATGATTATGTAACTACTGTATTAGATGATAACTTTACTGTATATAAAATGGATACATTTAATTTAAATATTACTGAAAAAGATTTTACTTTAAGAAAAATAGATTAATTTGAACCTGTATTATGAAAACATAATACAGGTTTTCTTATACATTATACGTTTGAGTGTTTTATTTTATAAAATATGGTAAAATATTAAAGACTAATATATAACTGGTGAATTTATGGCTGATTTTTTAAAAACATTAGAATGGATTGATGAATATGTATTATGGGGTATACCAATGATTGCTCTAATACTATTTACTGGTTTATTCTTAACTATCAAAACAAAAGCATTACAAATAAGAAAAATTGGATATGCTTTTAAAAATACATTTGGTGAATCATATAAACAAATAGTAAAAAAAGAAAAAGTTGATGATGGATCAAATATATCACCTTTTGAAGCATTTTCTACAGCCGTATCTGGTACTATTGGCACTGGAAATATAGTTGGTGTTACTACTGCTATAATATCTGGAGGGCCAGGTGCAGTATTTTGGATGTGGGTATCTGCTTTTTTTGGATGTATTACTAAATATGCGGAAATTGCTTTAGGATTATATTTTAGAAAAATTGACTCTAATGGTGAATACTCTGGTGGACCAATTTATTATTTAAGACATGGAATAAAAAATCAAACTTTAAGTAAAGTATTAAGCTATTTTTTTGCAGGAGCAACAGCTATTGCTGCAATAGGAATGGGTTCTGTTCAAGCAGATACTATTCAAACTACTTGGGCTTCAGCACTAAATAATACGATTCCTACATATTATATTGCTATTATTATTGCTATACTCGCAGGTCTTGTTATTATTGGTGGTATCAAACGTATTGGAAAAGTTGCATCTATATTAGTTCCATTTATGGCAGTATTGTTTATAATTACTGCAATTGTACTTGTATTAATAAATGCTAATGCTATTCCTGAAGCATTTGCTTCAATATTTAAAGAAGCTTTTAATTTTAAATCTGCTTTGGGTGGTGTTGCTGGATTTGGTATTGGAAAAGCTATGCAATATGGATTCTCTAGAGGAGTATTTAGTAATGAAGCAGGACTTGGTTCTAGTGCTATTGCGCATGCTACATCTTCTACAAAAGAACCAGTTAAACAAGCTTTATGGGGAATTGTTGAAGTATTCTTAGTATCATTTATTATTTGTACTCTAACTGCTTTATTAATCTTAACTAGTGGAGTAGAATTTGGCAATAAAGGTGGAGCAGAAGTTGCAATGGAAGCATTTGCAGCACCACTTGGTACGTTAGGTACTATTGCATATAGTATAATATTACCATTATTTGCTTTTTCAACAATACTTGCATGGGCAGTATATGGACAAAAAAGTTTTCAATATATATTCAAAAAGAATGAAGAATTATCCAAATTAATATTTAATATTTTATTTATATTAATATTAATAGGAATGTCTTTTGTAACTTATTTTAATAAAAATGAAATTGGTGCAGATTTTGTATGGGTAATTCAAGATATGGCAAATGCATTAATGGCTATTCCTAACTTAATAGGTTTAATAGTATTATCTGGAACATTAATTACTATCACTAAAAATTATTTTGATAGAAAGAAAAATCCAAGTATTGAACCAATAATTACACCTTATAAAAATAAATAACATACACCATTGGTGTATGTTTTTTAAACTAAAAATCAATTATATTTATGATATAATAACTAATAAGAAAGAGAGTTATTATGATATCACTATTAGTTGTAATCTATATTATTTTTATATCTCTTGGTTTACCAGATTCATTATTTGGAGTTGCATGGCCTGTATTACATTTAGAATTAAATGTTCCTGAAAGTTTTGCGTCAATATATAGTATTATTATTGGATGTTGTACTGGTGGAGTATCTTTTGTTGCTGGAAAATTAATAAGAAAATTTGGCACTTCATATGTTACTGTAATATCTATATTTCTAACAATTGTAGGTATAGTTGGTATATCATTTTCAAATAATATTTATTTAATGATGATATTTGCTATTATTCTAGGATGGGGAGCAGGTGCAATTGATTCTGGTTTAAATAATTTTGTATCACTTCATTATAAAACAATACATATGAATTTCTTACATGCTTTTTGGGGAATAGGTGTTACTATTAGTCCTATAATTATGTCTTATTTTTTAAATGGTGAAGGCATGTGGAGAATTGGATATAGAGTTGTTGCTGTTATACAATCTATTATATTAATTATTGCTATTTTTTCTTTAAAGAATTTTAGAAGAATAGAAAAAGAAACTGCATTAAATATTATTGAAGAAAGTTCTTCTAATGAAAAAGAAAAGAATTTCTATGAAATATTTAAGATTAAAGGTGTAATATTTGGAGTGTTATCACTTGGATTTTATTGTGGAATGGAATTTTTACTTGGAACATGGGGAGCAAGTTTTCTTGTTAATACATATTCTATGAATCCATCAGAAGCTTCAATGTGGGTATCTCTTTATTATGGTGGTATTATGGCTGGTAGAATTGTTTCTGGATTAGCTTCATCTAAAATAAAAGATAAATATTTAGTAATAAGTGGTATATGTATTGCATTTATTGGTATTATACTATTATTATTACCACTTGATAAAATATCAATATTTGGATTATTGCTAATAGGATTTGGATTTGGACCTGTATTTCCTAATGTTATACATATGGTACCTGAAAGATTTGGAAAGAAATATTCACCAGATATTACTGGATATCATATGGGTGGAGCATACTTTATAGGGTTCTTAACACAACTTACATATGGATATGTTGCAACATCTACTACATTTAAAATAACTCCATATGTATTAATTACATATTGTATATGTTTATTTATAGTAAATATGCTAGCAACAAAAAGATCTAAACTTAATTTATGCAAAGAATAGGTTATTTATATGGATATTAAAATTAGAAAATATAAAAAAGATGATTATGAATATTTAGCTTCTATATGTAGAGAAACTGCTAACCCTAATTATTCTTCATCTAAAGTTGGATTAAAACTTGTAACACTTGTTTGGTTAGATTATTTTACAACATATAAAAGTGAATTAATAAGTGTAGCAGTTGATGAAAATGATCATCCAATAGGTTATATATTATGTGCAAATGACTATAAACACTATATTAGAACAATGAAAAATGAATTTTTTCCTAAAATGAAAGAATTGAGAAAAGAAGAAATTCCTTCATTTAAAACTTATATGTTATCTTTATTTATATTAAGAAAACATTTTACTCATCTACATATTGATATTCTTGATGATTATCAAAAAATGGGTATTGGAAAAAGATTAATTAATAGTTTAATAGATACATTAAAAGCTAATAATGAACATTCATTAGCTGTTATGGGTGTATCAGTTGGAACACCAGGATACTACTTTTATAAAAAAGTTGGATTTAAAACTGTTATTGAAATACCTAATAAATTTGCTTTTTTCAGAATGGAGTTTTAATTTATGAAAAATCATAAATTAATAAAAGAAATTGTAGGATTATCCTTTCTTGCAGCATTAATGATAGTATTACAATTAACCGCTAGTTATCTACCTAAATTACCAGGTAATTTATCATTAAACTTAACACTAGTACCTTTAGTTATAGGTAGTATATTATATGGATATAAAGGTGGAACATTTTTAGGAATAGTTAATGCAACAGTAATACTACTTGATTCAGCTACTTCTATATATTTTGCGGCAAGTTTTTTTGGCACAATATTGGTAGTTATGTTGAAATCAATTGCTGCAGGAATAATTACATCATTTGTATTTAGATTAATATATAAAAAATCTTTTACATTAGCTGTTATTCTAGCAAGTATTGTATGTCCATTAATAAATACATCTATATTTGTAATAGGATCTTCTATATTTTTTAAAAGTGTATTTCAAGGTGGAATGATAGTTATATTAACAGCAGTATATTTAAATTTTTTTGTAGAACTTGCAATTGATATAATATTATCTTCAACAATATTGTTTGTAATAAAGATTGGTAAAGATCAATTCAAAATAGGAGAATAGTATATGCTTGTATTTAATGTTCAATATTTAAGTGATAAATTATATAAATTAACCGAAGAAAATCAAAAATATGAATTTTATTTTGATTATTTTGATGATCAATTGTATTCTATGTATACCAAAAATAAAGAAATAGTATTTTATTTTGATTATATATGTGGTGATTTAAATAAAATGTATACTTCATCATTTAATAATTTACAGCTATATTTTAATAAATATAGCGGAGAAATAGATACAATAGTATCAAGCGATAATACATATAAATTTAAATGTATGTATATGGGTAGTGAATTATATAAAATCACACAAATTTAATTCTATTTTAAGTAGAAAGTCATATCTCTAAACTGGAGATATGACTTTCTTTTTATGCATTATTATATATTATATAATTTAAATGTATTTAGAGGAGATTTTATAAATGAATACATTTGAAAAAATAATCGAAGCACTTGGATATATTATTCCAGATGAACAAATTCCATCATATTTTGGGTGGTTTCATATATTAATGACAATTATAATTATTGCTGTAACATTATACTTATGTATCTTTAAAAAGAATGCAAGTGATAAATTTTATCGTAATACTGTATTTGTATGGTGGATAATAATTTTTATTTTTGAAATTATTAAACAATTTGTTTTTAGTTTATCAGTAGATAATGGTGTTGCTACATGGTCATATCCATGGTATATCTTCCCTTTCCAATTCTGTAGTATGCCATTATATATATTCCCTTTAATCGCTTTATTGAAAGATTCTAAATTTAGAGATTCACTTATATCTTTTGCAGCTTTTTGGGTTATGTTTGCAGGAACTACAGTTTTTGCGTATCCTGTTCAAGCATTCTGTGGTTATGGATTAATAAACGTTCAAACAATGCTTCACCATGGATCACAAGTAATTATTGGGGCTTATTCTATAGTGTTTTATAGAAATAGAATTAATTTATCTTATTTTTTAAACGGTATAATAACTTTCATAATTATATGTGTTATTGCAGTAGGATTAAATGAAATAGAATATTATACAAGTTTTACTAATGGTAGTTATTTCAATTTATTCTATATTAGTAGTCACTTTGTATCTACATTACCAATATTAGGTGATATATATGTATCATTAAATGCGGGATCAAATATATTTGGATATCTTGTATTTTTATTAACTTATATAATAGGATTTAGTATTGGTGCATTCATTATTTATGCAGTAACTTGTATGTGTCAAAAGAAGAAATTATTTAAATAATATATACTTATAAAAAGTGTAACATTCAATGTTACACTTTTTTAATTGTAATATAAAAGAAAAAATGATTAAAATTATGTAAAATAAATAAGGATATAAAAGAAAAGAGATATACATTATGAAAATTAAGAATATCGCAATAATAGCTCATGTTGACCATGGAAAAACAACTCTTGTTGATAGTTTATTAAAATCTACTCAAACATTTAGAGATAATGAAGTAGTTGATACTTGTGTAATGGATTCCAATGATATAGAAAGAGAACGTGGTATTACCATTCTTGCTAAACCAACTGGAGTATATTATAAAGATTATAAAATTAATATATTAGATACTCCTGGACATGCTGATTTTTCTGGTGAAGTAGAACGTATTATGGGTATGGTTGATGGAGTGGTACTAGTTGTTGATGCATATGAAGGTACTATGCCTCAAACAAGATTTGTTCTAAAAAAAGCATTAGAATTTCATCATAAGGCAGTAGTTGTTATTAATAAGATAGATAAACCTTCCGCAAGACCTGCTACAGTTATTGATGAAGTATTAGATTTATTCATTGATTTAGGTGCAGATGATGATCAATTAGAGTTTAAAGTAGTATATACATCAGCTGTTAATGGTACATCTAGTTTATCTGATGATCCTTTTACTCAAGAAAAAGGAATGACCCCTTTACTTGATATGATATTATCTGAAATTCCGGATGCTGCTAATGATATTAATTCCCCATTACAATTTCAACCAGCATTACTTGATTATAATGATTATGTAGGTAGAATTGGTATAGGCCGTGTAAAACAAGGTGAAATACATTTAAATCAAATGGTATCTTGTGTTAGAACAGATGGATCTATTAAACAATTTAGAATTGGTAAATTATTTAATTTTGTAGGATTAAAAAGAAATGAAGTAGATACTGCTTATGCTGGTGAAATAATTGGACTTGCAGGTTTACCTGATATATATGTTGGTGAAACTGTATGTGAAATTGGAAAAGAAGATCCACTTCCATTAATTCATGTTTCAGAACCTACAGTTCAGATGAATTTTGGAACAAATTCTAGTCCTTTTGTTGGAAGAGATGGATCCTTACTTACTGCACGTAAAATAGAAGAACGTTTATTTAAAGAAACACAACGTGATGTTTCATTAAAAGTAGAGCGTGTTTCTAATAAAGAAGAATGGATAGTATCAGGTAGAGGAGAACTTCATTTATCAATATTAATCGAGAATTTACGTAGAGAAGGATATGAATTCCAAGTATCTAAACCAAAAGTCATATTGAAAGAAATAGATGGTATAATGTGTGAACCTATTGAAGATGTTGTAATTGATGTTCCAGATGAATATGTTGGTTCAATTATAGAAAAATTAGGTACAAGACATTCTACTTTACTTCAAATGGATTCTAAAGATTCCCAAACAAGACTTCATTACGAAGTACCATCACGTGGTTTAATTGGCTTTAGTAGTGAATTTATTAATATAACTCATGGTTATGGAATTTTAAATCATACATTTATTAGATATGATAAAGAAATAGATAACTTTGATACAAGAAGAAGAGGATATGTTTTAGTATCTTATAATACCGGTGTTGCAACAGCATATGCAATAGGTGGTATTGAAGATAGAGGCGAATTATTAATTAATCCAGGTGATGAAGTATATGAAGGAATGATTGTAGGAACATGTAATAGAGAAGAAGATTTATCTGTTAATGTTACTCGTCAAAAACAAATGACTAATCAAAGAAGTTCAACAAAGGATTCAACAGTAGTATTAAAAGCTCCTAAAATTCTATCATTAGAGAATTATTTGGGTTTTATTGATGATGATGAGCTAGTAGAAATAACTCCTATGCATATAAGACTTAGAAAAGTTATATTAGATACAGCCGAAAGAAAGAAATTTGACGCAAGAAGGATGGCAAATAACTAATGATTATTCATGATCAACATTGTCATAGTTACTTTTCTTTAGATTCAAATGCATCGATTAAAAGATATTATGCAAAAGCAAAACGCTTAGGATGTAGTTATTTTGTTTTAACTGATCATTTTGATTTAGATTGTTCATATACTAAAAGAGATTGGTTAGTTGATTTTGATAAACAAAAAAAAGTTTTATCTAAACTTAAAAACGGTCCACAAGTTCTACTTGGAGTTGAACTAGGCTATAGAAAAGATTATTTTAATCGTATTTTAGAAGAATCTAATAAAGAAAATTTTGATATTATTAACTTATCAATACATGATAGTGGTAAGGTAGAATATTATTTTGAAAAAATGTATATTCAAAATGGTATTGATAACACAATGAAAATGTATTATGAACAAATGCTTGAAGCAGTTACTAATTTTGATAATTTTGATGTATTAAGTCATCTTGATTATGGATATAAGACTGCTTATCTAATTGATAATAAATATGATTTCTTTAAAGATATTGATATAATTAAACAAATAATGAAAAAAGTTATTGAAAAAGATAAAGCTTTAGAAATCAATTTAAAAGTTCAAAATGTATTAGGTACAAAACACACAAGAGATTTATTAGAATTATATAAATCTTTAGGCGGAAAAAAAGTAACTTTATCAAGCGATGCACATGAATATAAAAAGTATCATGAGGGATTTGAAACATATTATCCTATTTTTAAGGAATGTGGATTCAATGAATTATGTTATTTTATTCAAAGAAAATGTTATTTTTGGAAAATTGAATGCTAAAAAACTCGAAATGATGTATCATTTCGATTTTTTATTTATTATTATATGAAATTTCAGTTATCATCATTTTGTGGACAACTAAAAGTATTTACTAATGATATAAAAAATAAATTACAATATTTTAAATTCTTCCGATATGTAATAATATAGTTAAAACAAATAACTATTATTAATACCATAAAAGTGATATAATAATTAGGTAAAATAAATTTAAAGGAGATTATTATGGGTAGAGCACATGAAGTTCGTGCAGCATCTATGGCAAAAACTGCAGCTGCAAAATCAAAACTAAATAATAAATGGAGCCGCCTTATTTATATGGCTGCTAAAGGTGGTGTTCCTGACCCTGATATGAATATCAACCTAAAAAGAATTATTGATCGTGCTAAAAAAGAACAAGTTACAGCTGATGTAATTAAACGTGCTATTGATAAAGCAAAAGGTGCTGATCAAACTTCTTATTCTGAATTATTACTTGAAGGATTTGGCCCTGGTCAAACACAACTAATTATTGAATGCTTAACTGATAACCACAATCGTACACAAACTGCTGTTAAAGTAGCTCTTGCTAAATGTGGTGGTCATCTTGCATCAAGTGGTTCTGTTGCTTATCAATTTAAACATATTGCATTATTTTCTTTTAAAGGATTAGCAGAAGAAGATGCAGTTATGGGATTACTTGAAGCTGATTGTGAACCATTAGATACATATACTGAAAAAGATGAAGAAACTTCTGAAGATATTGTAACTATTGAAGCAGCATTTGCTGATTATACAAAAGTTCGTCAAGCATTAGTTGATATAAAATCTGATTTAGATTTTATAGTAGATAAAACTACATGGGATAATGAAAACATGGTTGAATTTGCATCAGACAAAGAAGAAGAACAATTTGCTCGTTTAATGAGTTTATTAGATGAAGATGATGATGTTCAAGATGTTTATTATAATGTTGATTATATACCAGAAGAATAATTAAAAAAATAACACTAGCTTTAGCAATATACTTGATTCTATTGTGAATAATTGCTATAATACTAGTGTTATTAAATGCAGGTATAGTATAACGGCTATTATACCGCCTTGCCATGGCGAAGATGCCAGTTCGATTCTGGTTACCTGCTCCAAAATAAAATATAAGAACTAACGTAAGTTAGTTCTTTTTAATTATTTATATGGATTAAATAATATTTTTGATTCAATAAAATTTAATCCAATTGTTAATCCACCAAAAATTAAATACCATAAAGCTGTTGAAACACTTGTTTTAGATGTTGTTCCAATATATATAGTACATTTTGTAAAAATAAATGATGGAGTATCATTTGTTATCATAAAACTATTTATTATATTTTTAGCTTCTATTGGAGCAAATAGCATAAGTAATCCTGATATTAAAATCATTCCGCCACAGATATAGTCTAGAAAATTAATAATTTTAAAATCTTTAATAAAGAATCTTAATACATAATTACCAACCCCAAATATAAATGACATAATAATTGGTAATATAATTAATACCAATTGGCAACTTGGTAATTGCGACGTAGATGCTTGACAAACAGCATCAACATGAGAAATATAAAAATTGTTTATTAAATCTCCAAAACTATTTGTAGAAGTAGAAAGTGTTGCGGTAGCGTTTCTACCAATTCCTATCCAATATAATGAATATGTTTGACCGCTTGATGTACCAGATAATTGTACATAGGTATTAAATATATTAAAAAATGAGAAGAACAGTATTACAGCAGTAATTAATCTTATAAAGTAATGTATTTCAAATATTTTATTACATCTTGTTGGATCAAAAAAGTTTCTTAACCAGTTTTTAATATTATAAAAGAATTCTAAAAATCTATTATTCATATATATACCTCTTATTTTATATTTTTAATTAATTCATCTTTAATTATTAGATATTGTGGATTATAATTATATTTATATCTATTAGTATGATGTAGCTGTCTTATTCCATTATTTAAATAATTTATCATATCAATATATGATACATAATAATTTAAATTTATTTTTCTATATTTTATCAATTTAATTAATTCATTTAATTCATATAAAAAATTATTAGTATTATCTTGATTATTAGTTTGTGATTGTATAAAACATTCAACTAATTTATAGATATTAGTTTTTGTAGAATAATAATATCTACTATAACCATTTCCAAGTCTTTCTATATAATCAGTTGTTTTATTTGAATTACATAATTCTTGATTTAGATTATTAATTAAATCATCTTTATTTATATTATAATGACTTGGTCCAAAGTTTCTTTGATAAATAAATTTAATATAATCATCTAAACAAGATAACGGATATTTATCTTGTATATATAATAAATAAGGAATAACACTTTTTGATTTTTTCTTTAATAAACTTTTTTCTTTATTTTTTAAAGGCAAATCAACTATATTAGGATTTAATCTATTACAAAACAAAACCCTAATAAATGTTTTTAAAGAAGCAGTTAAAAAATTAAATTTATTATAACATTCTTTGGAATACCAGCTACATGTAGGATAATGTATACATCTTTTATTAGGCAAAGTATTTCTATTTTGATAATTATTTATTAAATTAATAGGTAAATTGTTTTTCATATTTATATTATACTATTTATATTTGATACTTACTGATATTTGGAAAAATATCTATTTCATTGTTATAATAATATATATTATAAGAGGTATACTTATGAATGATCTAAAAAATATTACAATTATTGGTGGTGGAGTATCTGGACTTATTTTAGGAAGCTATCTTGCTAAAAGAGGAGTTTCTTGCACTATTTTAGAAGGAAATGATAGAATTGGTCAAAAAATACTTCAAACTGGTAATGGTAAATGTAATTTTTTTAATTATAAATTAGAAAGTAATAAATATAATCACCCTGAATTTATTGATAATTTAAAAACTATTCAAAGTATAGATAATACATTAAATGATTTAGATTTTTTAGGATTAACTTATACTGTATCTGAAGAAAATAGAATGTATCCAGCTTCTTTTAAAGCAAGTTCATTTCTTGATTTTTTAAGATATAATTTAAATAATGAAAATGTAGAAGTAATTACCTCATGTTATGTTAAAGATATTAAAAAAGATAATGATATATATTTAATAGATACATCTAAAGGTATTATTAAATCAAAATATGTAGTACTATCAACTGGATCTTATGTTGAAACAAAAGATGTTAAATGTAATACATTTAACATCTTAGATAGATTAAATATAAAATATACTAACACTCATCCAGGTCTTGTGGGTATTAAAGTGGGAGAAGATCTATCTATTATTAGTGGTTTAAGAATTAATTCTAATGTTTCATTATATAATAATGACGAATTATTGTATTCAGAATTTGGAGAAGTACAAGTTAAAAAAGATGGTTTTAGTGGAATTCCAGTTATGAATGCTGCTAATAGGTTTGATAAAGATAATTTAAAACTTGTATTTGATTTTGATCCGTTTCATGATTTAACTCAAATTAAAGGTATAATTGGAAATTCCATGATGTCATTTATAGATCAAACTTTACCAGAATCACTATGCACTTATATTCCAAAAGAATTAACGATGTATTTATTAAAGAAATTAAATATAAAACCATCTTTATCTAATAAAGATGTTAAATTTAAGCATATTGATGATTTAAGTGAATTAATTAAACATGTAGAATTTAATAATACATCTTTATATGGATATGATAATGCTCATATTACATGTGGTGGAATATGTTTAGATGAAATAAATAATAATTTTGAATCTAAAAAATATCCAAATATGTATTTTGTAGGTGAAATATTAGATATAAATGGTAACTGTGGTGGATATAATATGGGGTTTGCTATTAGTTCTGCATTAGTTGCTGCAAAGAGTTTGATAAAATGCTGCAAATAAAAGAAGTTATATATAAATTTGATCCAAATAAAAATTATCCAACATTTGATGAGATAATGAATTTTGGAGAATGTTATATTAGAGAAACTTTAAAGATTAATAAAATTGATAATCTTACATTATATAAAAAAAGTTTAGATAATAGACATGGTAATTTTAGATTAGTGTTAAGTTTTTTATTTAGTACATTATCTGAAGAATATCTTACTTTATCAAAAAATAATGTTTCTATTTATAATAAAGATGAAACAATTAATAATTCATTAAAAGAAAAATATAATTTAAAAGATATAGTTATAGTTGGAAGCGGACCTGCAGGATTATTTAGCGCATTACTGTTTTCTATGTGTAAATTTAGAGTTTCTATTATAGAAATGGGTAAAAGAGTAGAAGATAGAATTTTAGATGTAGAAGATTTCTTTAATAACAATCATTTAAATGAAACATCAAATATATGCTTTGGCGAAGGTGGTGCTGGTACTTTTTCTGATGGAAAACTATATACTGGTAGTAATAATTCATATAATAGGTTTATCTTAGAAAAATTAGTAGAATTTGGTGCTCCTAGTGATATATTATATGAATCACATCCTCATGTAGGTTCAGATATTTTAAGAAAAGTATTAGTAAATATCAGAATATATTTAGAAAGTATTGGAACAAAGTATTATTTTGAAACTAAACTAATATCATTTTCTAATAATTATGCATATTTTGATTCTAAAATAATTGATAAACTTCATTATGATTACTTAATTCTTGCAACAGGGCATTCTAGTTATGATACATATGAATACTTAAATAGTATCCATATGGATATGGAACCAAAGAATTTTGCAGTAGGATTAAGAATTGAACATCCACAAAAGGATGTCGATAAAGCAAATTATCATGGTAATTATAAATTATTACCACCATCTATATATAAACAAGTAGTTCATTTAGATAATAATCGATCTGTGTATACTTTTTGCATGTGTCCAGGAGGAGAAGTAGTTAATTCTTCATCAATTAATGGTAGATTAGTTGTTAATGGTATGAGTAATAGATTAAGAAATAATGTTAATGCAAATTCGGCTATATTATGTGATGTTAGAGTTGAAGATTACTATAAAAATAGTGTATTAGATGGTTTATTTTTTATTAAAGAATTAGAAACTACTGCGTATAATAAAGAAAATGGTAAAGTTTTAGTACAAACATTATACGATTATTTAAATAATATCAATACAAATAAATTAAAAAGTATTATACCAAGTATAAGAAGTGAATATAAAGTATCTAATTTAAATGATATATTACCAAGTTTTATAAATGAATCATTAAAAGAAGGTATTATAAAGATATCTAGTAAACTATCTTTTTTTAAAAACACTGATGCAATACTTACAGCTATAGAAACTAGAACATCATCTCCTATTAGAATATCTAGAAATGATTTATTAGAGACATCTATTAAAGGAGTTTATGCAGTTGGAGAAGGATCTGGACATTCAGGTGGTATAGTAACTAGTGCAACAGATGCGATTAAAGTAACTTTAAAGATATTAGAAGGAGAAAAATATGAGTGATTCTATAATTAATAAAATAGTTGATGTTTTAGAAGAAGCATCACTTATATATTTTGAAGCAACAGCTCCTGAACATGAAAATACAGGTGCATCTAATTATTTGACTGAAACTCTTCATTCAAATTTCTATGAATGCTTAATATCTATATGTAATTATTTTTTAACAGGTGAAGGTTTAGAAATAATAGATGAAAAAGAACTTAAAAAAATAAATTTATTATTAGATGAATTAAAAGAAATATCTGATAATGAAGGAATTAATCAAGAAGATGTTAGAAGAGCATTATTATTATTAGATATTAAAGGATTTAAAGATGTATCATTTTCATATGATATAATAACACCTGATGCAATAGCATCATTAATTCAAATAATATCTACCTATCTAATAGATAGTAAAGAAGAATTAGTTTTATTTGACCCAAATTTTGGTGTTGGAAATCTTGCTTATTATTTAGCTATTAACTTAAATAAACAAATCTCTTTAGTAGGTTTTGAATCACATGAATTACTTGCAAGAGTATCTACTATGAAAGCAAATATGTTAGAAATAGATACAGAACTTCATTTTGATGATTGTTTATCTTTTATACCATCAGAATGTGATTTAGTTATATCTGATCTTGCTACATATGATTATAATAATGAAAATTATTCTTCATATTTATATGATAATAAAGTTACATATTTCCCATATTTAGTAATTGAACATTTATTAAATATAAAAAAAGATGTTTCTTATATATATTTGATAGATACTGATTTTTTTGATCAAAAAGGAAACGATTTATTTAAGAAGATGTTATTTGAAAAAGGACATATTAATGCTTTAATATCATTACCAGATGATTTCTTTATTAATAATAAATCAACAAAAGCAATCCTTATTATGGATAATTCTAAATCCTTAGAAACAAAAGGTGTTGAAATATATCAATTACCATCTTTAAAAGATTATGAAGGATTTAAAAAAGTATTAAATAGCATTAAACTACATATAGAAAAAAGATGTTAATCTTATGATTAACATCTTTTTTTCACAAAAGTAATTTCTCATTTTTTTATAATTATATATATGAAAGGATAAATATATGAGAAAAATAGGATTATTTTTATTAATATTTATATTAATGTTATCTTTTAATATAAAAAATGTCTATGCTGAAGATAAGATAATAAAAGATTGTTTAATAGAATTAAATAGTAGTGTACCACTTGAAATTGATGGATATACCATTACAGAATCAAATTTAGATAGAACAAAAACTGGTCTTTATAGTATCACTTATAAGGATAAAGAATCAAAATTATATACTAGACAAGTAATAGTTATTCCAAAAGTTACAAAAGATGATTTAAATAATGTATTTGAAACTAAAACTAGTTTAATTAATACAGAATATGAAATCTTAAATAGTTGTAAATGCTTTGGAGGAATTGTTTATTTATTACAAGTAAATAGATATGATAATATGTTGTGTCTTGTAAAAGAAGATAGTGTAATCTTTAGTGATATTTTTAATTACTTTACGCATCCACAAAATTCAACTTGTATGTATTATGAAAGTCAAAATGATTTATTATTAGTTGGTGGAGAAAGAGAAATTGTATCTTTTGGTCATAATATATTTTATGTATCATTTAATAGTAATTTAGAACTAACATATAAACAAATAAGACTTAGTGAAAAAAATCAATTTGTTTATAATATGTATAAAAATGATAAGTCTTATTACTTTTTATGTGGCCTTGATGGTGCAGCTGTTGGTTTAATATATGAAACTGATGATTTTGATATTGTTGTGATTAAAACTGATAGCGATTATACAAGATATGAAATATTACCACTTACACAAGAAGGAGTTGATAATTATATTGGTTCATGTATTTATAATAATAAAATAGTTGTATTAAAATCATACAATGATAACAATAATTATGAATTATCACTTGTAAATAGTGATTTATCATATAAAAATGTTGATATTGATTTTGATAATACATATCAATATTTTGATGTATTATATAGAAATAATTTAATTCATATAATTGGATCTAATAGTAATAATTTAAAAGTATTTACATTTGATGATTCATTAAATTTAATAAGTAATAATACTTATGATATAAAAAATATAACTAATTTTATAACTTTAGACAATAGTGATTACTTTTATATTGGATACGAAGATATAAATACATCTAATTTAAATATTATAAATATAAATAATGATTCATATACTATTATTAATACTTTATATTCTTTAAGTAATAAGAAATTAATTAATACAAGAGACTCATTTCATGTTCAAAATGGATTAAGTATTGATGAAATTTTATTTCATGATATAAAAGTAGATAATAATATATTGAATATAGATGAAGAAAGTACATTAAATCCATCCAATATTAATACAGATAATATTAAATTAGAATATGGTTTATATGAAGTATATGTAAAATTTGATTTATTTGATTATGAGTTGTATTATACTGATTTATATTTAACAGATATTTTAACCGATATTGCAAATTATAATGTATATTCTAAAGGTTATAAACCTACATCTAACTCTAAAATATATGTTAATGATTTAGAAGTAGATAGTAATTATATATTTAATGAAATAGGTGATTATAAAATTACATTAAAAGGTAATAATGTAGATGATTTAACATATAGAATTGAAATTAAAGATTTATCATATAACTTAGTTGATAATTTATATGATACAAATATTAACTACACAATTACAAATACATCCAAAGATATAAGTAAGATTAGTATAAACAATATTCAAACTATCGAAAACTTAAATCAAGAAAACTATAATTCTAAATTATGGTATTTAATGATACCTGTTGCTTCTACTTCATTATCAGGAATATTATTATTTATGGTAGGTAAGAAAAAAATATGAGAAAGTTTATTTTGTTTTTAATATTATTTTCTTGTTTTATATCATTAAATAAATCTAATGTTTTTGCAAAAGAAGTAATTAATGAAGATGTTGTCATGAATTATAATGACTTAACAGATAATGTATCAATTATTAATAAAAATTATTTTTCATTTGAAAGAAATGAAAAAATATATATTTATGATAAAGTTAAAAAACATTTTATAACAGATGGAACATTAATTAAGAGTGTATATAACAATAATTATGCATTCCTACTTGTAAATTATAATAATAATTATTATATATATAGTTATAATTTCAGTAATGCTTTAGTTAATGGAAAAGAATTTATAGATATAAATGTATTAGATATTAATATATTTAATAATACATTAGTAATAGTAGGCAAAAAGGATGATGATGCATATATTGGTTATTATAAAGATAATTTAACATTACAAAAAGATACTACTTATGGTGGAGAAAGTTACGAAGAATTTAATTTAATTGATATATGTAATAATCATTTATATGTTTCTGGATATAAAAGTGCAATAAGTTTAAATTCAGAATTTTATAATAATGGAACTAGCAATGAGTTTTTAAGTATTATAGTAAAAATTGATAGTGATCTAGATATAATTAATACTATTTATTTTGATGAAGGAACATCTAATGAAAAGATTTCATCATTAAATGTTTCTAACTCATCTATACATTTACTTCTTAATACTCAAAATAATATATTATATTTTAAATTAGATAGCAATTTAAATTTAATAAGTAAAAATGTATACAATAATGACCTAAATAAATATATCATTTTGCCAAATTTTAAAAATAACAAAAATTTACTAATAGCAGACATAAATAGTTCATTAAAAATTATTGAAAATGATAGTTTAAATTCTAAAAAAGTTTATGAATCAAGTGTTATAGGTAATATTATAGATTTAAAAATTGTAAATGGAGAATTATTATATTATGTTTCAAATAAATCTAATGGTACATTATATTATTTAACAGAATATGAAGTAATAGAACAAGAGAAAACTATTCTATCATATGAAAGTTATAACACGCCTTTAGACAATCACTTTAAAGCAGAGTCTTATTTTGAAGAATTAGAATTCAAAATAGATACATCAAATCCAACTACTCCATACTTAGAAAGCAATATGCCTGGAAACTATCAAATAAATTTTACCGCAACATCAAAAAACGGAAGAATTATAAAAGAAACAGCTCCTTTATCTATTGAAAGATATACTAATTTTATTGATAATGGTATATATAAAGTGGGGTTCGTATTACAATTTTTTGGACGATGTTATATTAATGATGAAGTTGTTTATTACGGTACTGTATTAAATACAGTAGGTGAATATGACATAACTATTTTTGATGTGCAAGGAAATGAAAAAAATTATCATATTTTTATAGTTGATAATTATTATAAGCAAGAAAATAATTACACTTTAGATAATTTCATTACAACTAATGTTTTAGAAAAAGTTGAATATAAAATTAATTTAGATAGTAATATTTTAGTTACTGGATTAATTATCAATCAAGCTTTATATGATGATTTTACATATGATAATTTCGTATTAACAATAAACTTTTATGGAGAATCATCTCCATCTATTAAAAATTACTATATAGAAGTTATTAATTATACTAAAGATGGCGTAAATAATTGTTTTGATATATACAAAAATGTTACTGTTAAAACAGTTAAAAACTTACCAATTATTAATATTCAAAGAACTATTGATATAGAAAACTTCAAAATTGACTTAGATATAACTGATTATCATAAAACATTTATGTATTTTAAATACTATATATATGAAAATAATGAAATTAAAAATAGTTTTATAGTATATAATACAACAGATAAAACAATTAGTTTATCTAAAAATCAAACATTAATTATTGATGTGTTATTCAATGATAACAATAATTTATATAATGAGACATTATGTACTTATAAAGCAACAGATAGTAGTATTTTAACTAAGTGCAGTTTGAATACAACAAGTGGTAAACTAACTAATGCATCTATTCAAGTAAGTGTTCCTGACAACTATAAAGACATTGAATTATTAACATTATCTGGCTTAGATATGACAAATTATTATTCATCATTTGAACAATATAATTTTCTAGGAGCAATAATCATCATAAGTGTAGTATTGTTAGTATTAGTTGTAGCTGTTTATATATTTATAAAAATAGTAAAGAATAAAAGATTAAAAAAGGGTATGTAATGTTGGGTACCCAATAAATTGGA
>DCIB01000001.1 GCA_002315915.1 Caryophanales bacterium UBA1737 | reverse complement strand
TCCAATTTATTGGGTACCCAACATACTCCTACTTTTTTCTTATTACTTTTATTTATCAAAATAATAATATTTGCTATAATAAAATAGATTTATTTTTGAGGTAAGTTAATATGAGTGTATATAATATTAATTCAGAAATCGGAAAATTAAAAACTGTATTACTTCATGAACCAGGAGAAGAATTATTAAATTTAATTCCAACATACTTAGGAGAATTATTATTTGATGATATTCCATGGTTACCACTAGCAATTAAAGAACATCAAGCGTTTGCTAAAGCATTTATCGATAATGGAGTAAAAGTTGTATATTTAACGGATTTAGTTACTGAAGCATTAGATAATAATCCAGCTGCAAAAATAGAATTTATTGATGAATTTATTAAAGATGCTCCAATTTATTCTGAGACACTTGGAGAAGTAGTTAAAAATTATTTAATGAATATTTTAGATACTAAAACTTTAGTTAAAAAAACAATGTCTGGTATTAAAAAAATTGATTTACCAGAAACATCTCATTTAACTTTAACTGATTTAGTTGATGATAATCCATTTGTAACTAATCCAATGCCTAACTTATATTTTACAAGAGATCCATTTGTCGTAGTTAATGATGGTATAGTATTAAACAAAATGTATTCAAAAACTAGATGTAGAGAAACTATATATGGTAAATATATCTTTAAATATCATCCTATATATAAAAATAATAAACTATTTTATAATAGAGATTATGAATTATCAATAGAAGGTGGAGATATACTTGTATTATCTGATAAAACATTACTAATAGGTAATAGTCAAAGAACATCAAGTCTTGCTATTGAGAAGTTAGCTAAAAATTTATTTTTTAATTTTGATACTAAATATGATAAGATATTAATCTTATCTATTCCTAAAATGCGTTCTTTTATGCATTTAGATACTATATTTACACAAGTAGATTATGATAAATTTACTATTCATAATGAATGTTTAAAAGTATTAGAAATATATGAAGTAACAAAAGATTCAAATTTAATTAATAAATTACATGTTGATAAATTAAATGATTCATTAGATAAAGTATTAGAAAAAGAATTAAATAAAAAAGTTACATTAATACCTTGTGGAGGACTTGATGATGTTGCATCAGCAAGAGAACAATGGAGTGATGGATCTAATACTATATGTATAGCCCCAGGAGAGGTTATTGCATATGAAAGAAATGATATTACAAATAAAATATTAGAAGAAAATAAAATTAAAGTACATACTATTCCATCAAGTGAATTATCTCGTGGTAGAGGTGGACCAAGATGTATGTGTATGCCACTAGAAAGAATAGATTTATAAATAATAAAGGAAATAAAAATATGAACTTATATAAAAGAAATTTACTAACATTACTTGATTATACAGAAGAAGAAATACTATATTTATTAGATTTATCTGCAAAATTAAAAGACGAAAAGAAAAATGGAATTAAACATGATGTTCTAAAAGGAAAAAATATTGTATTATTATTTGAAAAAGACTCAACACGTACTAGATGTGCATTTGAAGTAGCAGCTGCTGATCTTGGAATGCATTCAACATATTTAGGACCAACAGGATCTCAAATGGGTAAAAAAGAATCTATTAAAGATACTGCAAGAGTTCTTGGTAGAATGTATGATGGTATTGAATATCGTGGTTTTAAACAAGAAACAGTTGAATGCCTTGCAGAATATTCTAATGTTCCAGTATGGAATGGATTAACTGAAAAATATCATCCAACTCAAATACTTGCAGATTTATTAACTATTAAAGAACACTATGGATATTTAAAAGGACTTAAAATGTGTTATTTAGGGGATGCAAGATATAATATGGGTAATAGTTTAATGATAGGAGCAGCAAAGGTTGGTATGAATTTTGTTGCATGTGCTCCAAAAGAATTATGGCCTGCATCTGATTTAGTAGATAAATCTATTGAAGCTGCAAAATTATCTGGTGGAAGTGTTACTTTAGAAGAAAATGTAGAAATAGCTTGTAAAGATGCAGATATTATTGTTACAGATGTCTGGGTATCTATGGGAGAACCAGATGATGTATGGGCTGAAAGAATAAAATTATTAACTCCTTATCAAGTTAATTCTAAAGTAATGGGTTATGCAAAAGATACTGCTATATTTATGCATTGTCTTCCATCTTTTCATAATTTAGAAACTAAAGTTGGAATGGAAGTATATGAAAAATTTGGATTAAATGGCTTAGAAGTTACTGAAGAAGTATTTGAAAGTAATAAATCCAAAGTGTTTGATGAAGCAGAAAATAGATTACATACAATTAAAGCTTGTATGTATGCTTCATTGGTAAATGAATAATGAAAATAGTAATTGCTCTTGGTGGTAATGCTTTAGGTGATGTACCATCTATTCAATATGAAAATGCTGTAAAAACAGCAAAACATATAGCATTGATTATAAAAGAAGGTCATGATGTATTAATAACTCATGGTAATGGACCACAAGTAGGATTAATTAATCTAGCATTTACAGAAGGAAATAAAATAAATGATAAAGTATATTTTATGCCATTTCCAGAATGTGGTGCTATGAGTGAAGGATATATTGGATATCACTTACAAAATGCTATAAAACAAGAATTATTAAATTTAGGTATAAATAAAACAGTAGTATCTATTAATACACAAATAGAAGTAGATAAAAATGATCCAGCATTTTTAAATCCAACAAAACCAATTGGATCATTTTATACAAAAGAAGAAGCATCAAAACTTCCCTTTACAATGAAAGAAGATGCTGGACGAGGATTTAGAAGAGTAGTTGCAAGTCCAATTCCAAAAAATATTGTAGAACTAGATGCTATAAAAAAACTTACTGATAATGGAATTATTACTATATCTTGTGGTGGTGGAGGTATTCCTGTTGTAAAAGAGGATAATAAATATATTGGAGTAGATGCCGTTATTGATAAAGATTTTGCATCAAGCTTACTTGCATCAAGTATTAATGCTGATATATTAATGATTATTACAGCAGTACCAAATGCAGTATTAAATTATAAAACAGATAATGAAATAATACTTCATGATATATCAATTAATGATGCTATAAAATATAATAATGAAGGACATTTTAAAGCAGGTTCAATGAAACCGAAAATTGAAGCAGCAATAAAATTTGTTCAATCTAATCCATCATCTAAAGCTGTTATTACATCTATTGATGAAGTATTAGACGCAATAAAAGGTTGCTCTGGAACAATCATTCACTCCTAAAGGAATATAAATTATGAAAGAATTAATAAAACAAATAGAAGATAAAATTTATTATAATGATTACGATTTATCTAAATTAGCATTAAAATATGGCACACCACTTAAAATTACTTTCTTAGATATTATTAAAGAACATGTAATATCATTAAAAGAATCATTTGATAAAGCTATTTTAAATAATAACTATAATGGAAAATTTATTTACTTAAATGCTAATAAGGCAAATTATGGTCCCCGTGAAATTGAAGCAGCATTTGATGTTTCAGATGGACTTGAAACTTCTAGTTATTATGATTTATTACTAACTAAAAAATTATTTGAAAAACACCCTGAATATAAGAATAAATACTTAGTATGTAATGGTTATAAATTAAATGATTATATTGATACTATTATTAATTGTTATAACGAAGGTTATAAAATTATTGATATAATTGATTCTGTATCAGAATATGAAATTTTAAAAGAAACAGAATTACCAATAGAAGTTGGATTAAGAGTTCATTTAGAAGCTCAATATAATGAACATGATGATGAACCTAAAAATGATAGATTTGGTCTAACAAAATCCGACTTAAATTATATATTAAATGATTTATCAAAAACTAATTTATTATTAACTACTATTCATTATCATCAAAGAGGATTTGATTTTGAAGAAGATAAGTTTATGATAAATTTTGAAAAAACATTTAATTTATATGTTGAAGCTTTAAAAAAATATCCAACAATCAAATATTTTGATATAGGTGGTGGAACACCACTTCCTACTGGAGGTGGATTTGATTATGATAAATATACAAATCTTGTTATATCTTCATTAAAATCATTATGTAAAAAGAATGACTGCATTGAACCATCTATTATTAGTGAAAATGGTAAATATTCTCAAAAAGATGCAGTAGTTAATCTTTATCAAGTAATTGGTGTTAAAAGAACTGACGAATATCCTTGGTATATTATTAATGGAAGCTTACTAATTGCACTTCCTGAAATGTATGCATTAGGAGAACCTATGATTATAAAACCAGTAAATCATTTAGATAGTGAAATGGTTAAAGCTCATTTAGGTGGTGCAACATGTGATTGCGATGATGTTTATCAAGAAAAAAGTGGTTATATAAATTTACCCGTAAACACTGATCATTTATATATAGGAATACTTGGAACTGGTTCTTATCAAAATAGTATGAATGGTAAAGGTGGTATACATCATTGTTTATTACCTGAAGAAATTGATTTAGTAATTGATGGTAATAAAGAATATTTAAGATCTAGTTTACAATCTATTGATGATATACTTAGAATTTCAAAATTTTAAAAAGTAAGAAAGTTTTCTTACTTTTTTATTTTTGGAAAAGTTTACAAATAAGTGATAATATAGTTATAGAATATTAAGGAATTATTATATGCGAATTATTGCCGGTAAAAATAGAGGAACTAAATTAGAAACATTAGAAGGCTTAATTACTAGACCTACATTAGATGCTACAAAAGGTGCTATATTTTCTTCTATGGGAGAATTCTTTCCAGGATATGAAGTATTAGATGTATTTGGAGGAAGTGGAGCACTTAGTTTAGAATCATTAAGTAGAGGAGCAAATCACGCTATTATTATTGATAAAAATATAGAAGCAATAAATATTATTAAAAAAAATGTTTCTAAACTACATTATGAAAATAATACTACTATCCTTCATGCGGATTATGTAAGTGTTTTACCAAAACTTGTTAATAAAAAATTTGATATAATTTTTTTAGATCCACCATTTAAATTAAAAGTAATAGATGAATTAATATCATTTATACATAAAAATAATATGTTAAATATTGGTGGATATATTATGGCAGAATATCCAAAAGAAGATATAATTAATAAAGAATATATAGGATATAAAATAAAATTATGTAAAATATATTCTTCATCAGAAATATTAATATTAGAAAGAGAGTAATATTATGAATATTGCAATATATCCAGGTACATTTGACCCAATAACAAATGGTCATTTAGATATTATTAAAAGAGTATATCCCTTATATGATAAAATTTATGTAGTAATACCATCTAACGTAAATAAAAATAATTTATTTACTGTAGATGAAAGAATTACTCTAATAAAAGAAGTTTTAAAAGAATATCCAAATATAGAAGTATGTAAAACAGAATTATTAACAGTAGATTTTGCTTCATCAGTAAAAGCAAAAACAATTATTAGAGGATTAAGAATGGTTTCTGATTTTGAATATGAATTACAAATGGCTACTATTAATAAAAGCTTATGTAGTGATATTGAAACTATATTCTTAATGAGTTCACATGAAGTATCATTCTTATCAAGTAGTAGTGTAAAAGAAATAGCTAAATTTAAAGGTGATGTTTCAAAATTTGTACCTAAAAATGTTGAATTAGCCTTAATAGATAAATATAAATAGGAGAAAAATATGGTTAAATTAGTAGTAGATTGCTATGGTGGAGATAGAGGACCAAGCGTAAATGTTGAAGCAGCAGTTAAAGCTGTAAACGAAAATAACGATTTAAAGATTGTTTTATCTGGTAAAGAAGATGAATTAAAAGAATTACTTGCAAATTATAAATATAATATTGATCAAATTGAAATTTTAAATGCAATAGATGTAATATCTTGTGAAGATATTCCAACTGTTGCAATTAAAAGAAAAACAGAATCATCTATGGTAAAAGCATTTGATATGTTGAAAAATGATCCAGAATGTGGTGGTATGGTATCAACAGGTTCTACAGGAGCATTACTAACTGGTGCTGTTTTAAAAATCGGTCGTATTAAAGGAATTAAACGTCCAGCATTTTGTCCATTAATGCCTACAATTCCAGGAGGATTTGTTGCAGTATGTGATAGTGGAGCAAATGTTGATTGTGATCCTTTATGGTTAGAACAATTTGCTATGATGGGTAATTTATATTTACAAAAAGCATATAATAATATGAACGCAAGAATAGCGTTATTAAATATCGGTACTGAAGAAGAAAAAGGAGATATGCTTCGTAAGGAAACATACCAACTATTAAAGAATAATGTATCTTTAAACTTTGTTGGTAATATGGAAAGTAGAGATTTATTATCAGGAGAATATGATTTAGTAGTATGTGATGGATTTGCAGGAAACGTATTATTAAAATCTACTGAAGGTGCTTGTCTTGAATTACTTGGTTTATTAAAGAAAGCCTTCTATAAAAATGCTAAAACTAAGATTGGTGCATTACTTCTAAAAGATGAAATGATGAATATCAAAGAAATGATGGATTATAATAACTATCCAGGAGCAGTACTTCTTGGATGTAATAAAACAATGGTTAAATCACATGGATCTTCTAAAGCAAGTGCTATTTATGAATCAATTAAACTATGTTATAAATTAAAAGTATCAGGATTAACTGATGCAATAAAAGATTCTATTGTTATACCAGAAGTAGAAGAATAAAAGTCGTAAGGATTATTCCTTACGACTTATTTATTTCCATATAGCTTTTAATTGATAATTTTTTGGTTCAAGTTTGGAAATACTTTCTATTGTATTACCATCACTATCTTCCCAATGATCAAATTCTAGATTTGCACCACTTACATTTGATCCATCTAAACTTTTTAATTTTATACTTCCTTTTATACAATCATCATTATATAAAGTCATTGCTTCTTGTACATATTTTGATGCTAAAGGATTAGTAACATATTTTGTTGGATTAACTGTTCTAATTTTTTCTATATAGTCATTTATTTCAGTTTCAGTTGGTTCATGTTTAACCATATATGAAGTTACATTAGTATTAGTTACACTTTTTTTAATTTTAGCTGCATAAATACTTTTATTACCAACTAAATCATATTCTATTGTATATTCAATAGGACTCCATTTAGCATATAATGTTGTATTTTTAATTTTAGAAAACTTGTATGATTTTAAATCTTCTTCATCTAATCCATTTGTTGGATTAGAACATTTAGAATCTAAAAACCATCCATCAAATGTGAAATATGATCTATTTGGATCATCAGGTATTTCATCTAAAATACCAGTTTTCATATTTATAGTATATGCTTCTTGATTTTGAACATCATTACGATATATAAAAGTAACACTTTTTTGTGATGTAAATAAAAATATTACTGCTAAGATTAATAATACAAGACCTATAACACTAGACCATAATACTAATTTTCTTTTTTTTGTAAATTCTTCAGGAGCGTCTTTAAAACCGCTTGTATCTCCAACTTGTTCTACAGTTGATAATACTTTTTTCTTTTTCTGCATGAGGAATTCTCCTTTAATTCTTGTTTTTATTTTATCAAATAAATAATTCAATGTAAAATATTTAGGTTATTCTAACTATTAGAAATAAATGTTCTGATATGTTAAAATACTAATAGTTTTAAGGGAGTTCATATAATGGATACAATTATTATTATAATCATTATTTTATCTATATTAATTAGTATCTATCAAATACCATCTATTAAAGGTTTTGTTGGCGAAAAATTAGTATCTATTATATTAAAATCATTTATTAAAGATAGTGGGTATTTATTTAATGATTATTTATTTGACATGAATAATAATTCATGTCAAATAGACCATATATTACTAACAAAAAAAGGAATATTTATTGTTGAAACTAAAAACTATTCTGGTGTTATATATGGATATGAAAACTCACAAAAGTTTTATCAATATTTAAATAATGGTAAAATTAAAAATGAGTTTTATTCTCCATTAAAACAAAATGAAACTCATATTAATAAAATAAAAAAAATATTAAATAATAATATAAATGTTTATGGAATAGTATGTTTTATAAAAAATAATTTTAAGAATAAAGATATTAAAAATATAGTATCAATATTTACTTTAAAAAAGTATATAAAATCATTTAAAAATGATTGTTTAACAATAGATGAATTAAATGAATATAATGATATTTTATTAAATAATAATGAATCAAATTTTATAAATAATCTTAAACATATTAAAAGAGTAAAAAATAAGAAAAATAATATAAATAAATTAATTTGTCCTGTATGTGGAGCTAATCTTATATTAAAAAAAGGTAATTATGGTAATTTTTATGGATGTCAAAATTATCCTAATTGTTTATTTACATTAAAGAAAGAGTGAATTTAATGGATGGATCCAGTATTTTAAAAGTAGGAGAAGAAATACTACTTAATATAAAAAGAATAGGTATAAATGGAGAAGGTATTGGCTATTATAAAAGACTTTGTGTATTTGTTGATGGTGCCTTACCTTCTGAAGATGTAGTTTGTGTAATTACAAAAATATTTCCTAAATATGCTTACGCAAAACTAGTAAAGATAAAAGTAACATCTTCATATCGTGTAGAACCAGTTTGTCCATATTATAATTTATGTGGTGGATGTTCTATGCAACATATGAGTTATGAATATGAACTTAAATGTAAACAAAATATTGTAAAAGAATCTTTTGATAATTATTATGATCAATCACTTGATGATAAAGTATTTAAAAATATTATATCTTCACCTAATGAATTAAAATATCGTGCTAAAACTAAAATGCCAGTAAGATATGATGGCGAAAACTTAGTAACAGGAATGTATGAAGCTGATACTAATAAACTAGTTTATATTGATAATTGCTTAGTAGAAGATAAATTCTTAAGGTTTGCAGTAAAAGATATATTAAAATATTTAACTGAATCTCAAGTTATAGCTTTTAATTTAAAATCAAAAACAGGTATCTTAAGACATTTAATAGTTAGAAGAAGTTCATATACACATGATTGTCAAGTAACATTAATTCTATATAAGAATGATGAAAGAACTATTCATATTGCAAAAGGTTTAACAAAAATAGATTATGTTACAAGTGTATATGTATCTATTAATCCTGATTTAGAAGGAAATGAAACATTAGGATCTGATACATTCTTAGTAGCAGGATCTTCATCTATAAAAGAAAATATTTTAGATAAAACATTTGAAATATATCCAGAATCATATTTCACTTTAAATATAGAATCTGCTACAAATATGTATAAGTATATTTTAGATATAGCAAAACTATCAAAAAATGAACTTGTTTGTGATGCATATTGTGGAATCGGTACTATTGGTTTATTATTAGCTAATAATGCATTAGAAGTAAGAGGATTAGATAATAATAAATCATGTATTAAATCAGCTATTAATAATGCTAAATTAAATAATATTGATAATGCAACTTTCTATAATGGAGAAATAGTGTCAAACTTATCTAAATATAATCATGATGGATGGGTTCCAGATTTACTAATATTAAATCCACCTAAGAATGGATTAGATTTAAGAATGATTAATTTTTTACAAAATGTAAATATTAAAAGATTAATCTATGTATCAAGTAACACGTCAACTCTTGCTAAAAATTTAAATCATTTAGCTAAAAATTATAAAATATTATCTATTCAACCATTTGATTTATATCCAAAAACAAAAGATGTAGAAGCAGTAGTTGAATTAATTAGAAAATAAATTAAAAACCTTCAGTTTTAAACTGAAGGTTTTGTTTTATAAAAGAAATAGTTATTAATAAAATCATTAATTACATCTTTATATTTTTCTGTTTGAACAGCACATGCTTCACAATGTCCTGGTCCTTCGAATACTACAACTTCCTTTTTAGATGCACATGCAGCTGCTACTTTATCAAGCATTTCTACTGGAACAAAATTATCTTTTGTTGAATGCATTAGAAGCATTGGTATTTTACATTTCTTTAATTGATCTATTGCACTTTGTGCAATGCTAAATTTTTTAAATAGTTTACAATATAGCTTTAATCCTAAAAAGAATATTCCAGCTATTTTTACATATCTTTTAGTCATAAAATGTAATTGGTCTTGGCAAGATGTAAATCCACATTCAGATATACCACATATAACATTATTTGGTAATTCTTCACCGACTGTTTCCATTACAATGTTAGCACCCATACTTCTTCCAAAAAGAATTATTTTTGCTTCAGGATCTTTTTCTACTATAAGTTTAGTCCATAGAACTAAATCTTTTCTTTCAAAATCTCCCATGGTAAAGAATCTTCCTCCAGATTCATCGTGGCTTCTATTAGAGATATGTAAACAATGACATCCAGCATCATAAAATATTTTAGATTCAAGTGTAGCACTACGTCTATGTGATTTATATCCATGAACAAGGATACAATAATTATGAGAATTATTATTATTTATAAGTAAATCTGCATGAAGTGTTAATCCATCAAAAGAGGTAATTGTTAAGTGTTCTTTTTTACAATTATCATACCATTCATTTTCATTTACTCTTTTTACACCACTCATAGCTTTTTTAGTTGTGGGTTGTGTTTTTTTGCTTGGTTTAAATATATATTTAAAAAAATATAGTGTTCCCGCAATGTAAAGTACTAGTATTACTGCAATAACTAGTAAAATAATTTCCCATGTTTTCATAATTTTTTCCTCTATCTAAAAATATTATAGTTTATAATAATATTATTTGTCTATTAATTTTATTATTTTTCTTTATATTGTATAATACTATTATATAAAGGAATTATTAATTATGCGTAAACTATTACTTATTTTTACTTTTTTTATAGTATTAACTCTATCAAGTTGTAGTGTAAAAGAATTATTTAGAAAATATAATGTTGTTAATGATTTGGATCAATCAAATACATCTTTATGTAGTCATTTAAATTCATCTTTAATAGAAACTGAAGAAGCAAACTGTATTAATGATGGTTATAAATTATTACATTGTAATGATTGTAATACTGATTTTAAAATACCAATTGTAGCTTTGGGTCATACATATGGAGATTTTTCTGTAACAAAAGAAGCAACTACTATTGAAGCAGGCGAAAAGAAACATACTTGTAGTGTTTGTGATTATGTAGAATTTGTTACTATTCCTGCAACAAGTACAGATTTTGATGTATCGGCTTTTACATTTGATTATAAGAGTGATACTAACTATGTTTATAAAGCAAATTCTATTGATGATGTAAAATTAATATTTGATGCTATGGTACTACGTAATGCATCAAATGTTATTATTAATGTATCAAGTGTTGAATATGATTTTACAAAAAGTGAAGAAGTATGTACAATGCTAAAAAATAATTGTAAATACTTAATGACTAGATTTTCTTTTACTTATTCTTATACTAAATTTAGAGATAAAGTAACTAAAATAGAATTTAAAGATTGTGAATATACAAATACTTTAGCAGATCCATTACTTGCTGGTGTATATAATCAATATAATTCAATTAATTATGCTAATTCGTCCACACGTTTATCATCATTTTCTAATTTTAAAATTAATGATAGTATGTATTCATTAGATAATGTTACTACATCAACACAATTATTCTATTGTTTACAATATGGAGTAAAACCAAATTGTGTAGCTAATTCTCAAGCAGAAAAAGTATATACTGCATTAAAAAATATATTAATTAATAATGTTGATACAACTGATTCAGATGATGTTAAATTAAGAAAAATTCATGATTATTTAATCATGAATGTCGCATATGATTATGCATTATCAAGTTTAGCTGATTCTGATAAACCTGATGATTATAATCAAATACCTGGATTCTTTGTAGAAGGTTGTATTCAATCAAAACTATCTCAATCTGGTTTAGATAAAGCTGTATGTCAAGGATTTGCTTTAGCATATACTTGTTTATGTAATATTGAAGGTATTAAATGTGTATATGTTTCAGGAGATGCCAAAGATACTACTAAAGCAGGACATGCTTGGAACAAAGTATATTATAATGGTAACTGGTATGTAGTAGATGTTACAAGTGATAATCCATTAATCAATGATACTTTTGAAGCATTATCGTATGATAATTTCTTAATAACAGAAACAAAATTAAATTCTTTATATAATCCAAAACAATTTACATCACTTGTATGTAATACTAATCTTAATTATTATTCTAATATGCATTTTACATATAACAGTACTGAATATAATTATTGTCTAACTTCATCAAATTTAGATTCATTTTCTGGTTATATAGCAAGTCAATTTAATTTAAAAGGTTCTAATACAACAATTTCATTTTATTGTGATAATAATCAATTAAAAAATAATTTACTTACAACATTGTCTTATGTATATCACTATAATAATTTAGGATTATCTACTTTATCTGATAATATTTATTTATTAGTATACTAAAAATAGCTTATTTACAAATAAGCTATTTTTTTAAAATATGATAAGATATATTTATATGGAGGAATATTTATGAAATACATTCAACAAAACTATTATAATGATTTTAATACCATAAAACTTAATGCATTAGATGCAAGAAGTTATTTTATTCCATTTAAAGATAAAGAAGAAGCAAATGTAGATATACTTAAGAAAAGATATTCATCTAGTAAAGTAATGGTATTAAATGGTAAATGGGATTTTAAATTTTTCTTAAATCCTAATGATTTACCAAATGAATTTGATACTAAAGATTTTGTATTTGATAAATTAGATGTTCCATCTGTATTTGAATATAATGGTTATGTATATCCTAAATATGTTAATGTTCGATATGAGTTTAATTTTAAAGAACCATTTGTTCCTACTACAACCCCTGTAACAAATTATTTTAGTATTTCGGATGGTTTTATTAAAGCAAAAGAAAATGAATATAATTATATTGGATTATATAGAAAAAATATTGAAATAAATGATTTATCTAAATTATATGTAATATCATTTTTAGGTGTTAAATCTTGTTGTGAATTATATTGTAATGGTAAATTTGTTGGATATTTTGAAGAAAGTCATAATACTTCTGAATTTTATTTACAAGACTATTTAGTAAAAGGTAATAATGAAATTGTATGTGTAGTCCACAGATGGTGTAATGGAACATATCTTGAATGTCAAGATATGTTTAGAAATACAGGTATTTTTAGAGATGTTTTATTAAGAATTGAAGATAAGAATGATGTTTATGACTTAGATTATAAAACATCTAAGCATGATGATTTATATGATTTAGATTTAACTGTATATTTACATGGTGATTCAAATCTATCTATTATATGTGATAAATTAAATATTAATAAAGAAATAAATGGATGTTTAGGGATAAACAAGTTTAACTTTAAAGATTTAAAAGTATCAGAATGGAATGCAGAATATCCTAATTTATATGATTTTGAAATAATTACAGAAAATTCATATATTAAAGAAAGCATTGGATTTAAAGATATCAAAATAATTGATAGCGTATATTATTTAAATGGTAATAAAGTAAAATTTAGAGGAGTTAATCATCATGATACAAATCCTGTAACAGGATATTGTATGTCACCTGATGATTTAATGAAAGATATTAATAATTGCCTTGATTATAATGTTGATACTATTCGTACATCACATTATGATTGTGATCCTTTATTATTAGAACTTGCTGCTTTATATGGAATTTATATAGTATCGGAAGTAGATATTGAAACACATGGTTGTCAATTAAATGTATTCCCATTTAATATGAGTAGATTATCTAATGATGCATCATGGAAATCTCATTATTATTATCGTGCATTAAATCATTATAATAGAAATAAAATGTTAAAAACTCCTATTATTATGTGGAGTTTAGGTAATGAATCAGGAGAAGGATGTTGTACTGATTGTGAATATAACTTCTTTAAATCTGTTTCAGATATTCCTGTTCATTATGAATCTGTTCATGGTGCAAAAGTTAAGAAAATGTATGATATTTCTAGTCAAATGTATCCATCAGTAAAAGAAGTAGAAAAGATTGGAAATAAAACAACAAGTTATAAATATTTATTAAATCATCCATATTTCTTATGCGAATACGCTCATGCAATGGGAGTAGGACCAGGTAATATGGATGGTTATTGGGATGTAATATATAAATATGATTCTTTAATTGGTGGATGTATCTGGGAAATGAATGACCATGCAGTTAAAGAAAAAGATGGATCGTATACATATGGCGGAGACCATGGAGAATGGATTCATGATGGAAACTTCTGTGTAGATGGATTATTCTATCCAGATAGAACACCTTCTACAGGAGCAAAACTTATGAAGTTTTGCTACAGACCAATTAGAGTTTCTAAAATAGATGATAATCACTATGAATTATTTAATACAATGAATTTTAGAAATGCTAATTCATATCGTATCGATATTGAAGTTTCTAATGGAAAAAAATTTGAAATAATTGAAGAAATTAATCCATTATCAAGAAAAACTATTGAATTAAATGTTGGTAGTTATGATAATGATTCATTTATTAACTTTAAAGTATTTGATTTAATTAATAAAAAGTATGTATCATTAGAACAAATAGTATTAAAGTATAAAGCAGATAATACAATAAATATAATAGATAAATTACCATCTAATTTTAAAGTAATTAATGGATTACCTGAAATATCTTTTGGGAAATATAAGCTTACATCAAGTGATCAATATAATTTATTATACCGTGCACAAACTGATAATGATAAGTTTATTTTTATCTTTGATTTAATGAAACCTTGGTATAAAGAAGATTGTAAACTTAAAATTATAGAACAAAGTGATAATCGAATATTTACTAAATCAATATTAAAAGCTAATAAATGTACTTTTGAAGTAAGTGATGAATATGTTTCTGTTGAAGAAGGAATACTTGTCACATCAACTATCAAACCATTAGTAGTTCATGGTACACTTCCTCGTTTTGCAAAATCATTTAAACTAGATTCTAGTTTTGATAATGTAGAATATTTTGGAAAAGATGAAGAATCATATTTAGATATGCAAAATCATTCTATTATTAAGTTAAATAATAAAAAAGTATTAGATATGGTTGAACCAAATATAAAACCACAAGAAAGTGGAAATAGAATGCATACAAAGTATGTAAAACTATCAAATGGAACAAATGAAGTAGAATTTGTTGCAGTAGATAAATTATTTGAATTAGGAATAAAACCATATTCAGATAAGGAATTAACTAATATGCTTCATAGAAAAGATGAAGTTAGAACTGGAACATATGTTACAATTTCTTGTTTCCAACAAGGAATAGGAACTGGAAGTTGTGGACCTAATACTTTAAAAGAACATTTGTATCCTGCAAACAAAGAATATACATTACGTTTTATTATTAAAGTAAAATAAAATTTAAAAACTAAAGTATTAATATACTTTAGTTTTTTTTGTAAAGTAATAGATATTATAACGCCGTAGCGTTATAATATAATAAATATAGGAGTAAACAAATGATTGCTGATTTATTAAAGAAAAATAATTTATCGATCTATCAATGTTCTAAAGCATCAGGTATTCCATATACTACATTATCGGAAATAGTAAATGGAAAAAATAAAATTTCTAAATGTAGTGGAGAAACATTATATAAACTAGCTAAAGTGTTAAATGTTTCTATTGAAGAATTACTTGAAGAAGCTATGAAAGGAGTATGCTGATGCAACGCTATTTTGTAGATAAAAAATGTATTTTAAATACATCTATTACTTTAACTAATAGTGATGTTTATCATATGAATAATGTTATGAGAATGCATACAAATGATTGTGTTATTATAAGTGATAATACACAAGCTTATTTAGCAGAAATAACTTATATTGATAATGAAAAATGTACACTATTTATTAAATCTTTAATAGAAGAAAATAAAGAATTACATAAAAAAGTTACTATTGCTCATGGACTTGTAAGAAAAGAAAAAATGGAAGAATTAATAGATTATTTATCCGAACTCGGCTGTACTTCTTATCAAAGTGTAATTATGGAAAAATCTATTGTAAAAATTACTAAAGATGATTTTCTAAAGAAATTACCAAGATTAGAAAAAATATCTAAAGAAGCATCAGAGCAATCTCAAAGAGTAACAATGATGAATGTATTACCATTAATTACTTTTAATGATTTAATTAATTCATTAAATAATTTTGATTGTGTATGTGTATGTGATACTTCTAATAATGATTTAAAAACTATTAATGAAATATATTTAAATGATAGTTTTAAAAATATCTTATTTATAATAGGCCCAGAAGCAGGATTTTCAAAAAAAGAATTAACAGAAATTTATAATCATAAAGTAATAGGTATAACTTTAGGATCAAGAATACTTAGAACACAAGTTGCTCCAATATATGTCATGAGTGTTATAGGAAGTTTGGATAAATAATATGAAATTTACTATATTAACTCTTGGATGCAAAGTAAATCTATATGAATCAGAAGGTATAATTAATAATCTAAAATCTCATGGTTTAGAATATGTAGATAATTCAGAAAAAAATGTCGATTTATTTATATTAAATTCATGTACAGTAACTAGTGTTGCAGATCAAAAATCACGTCAAATGTTACATCTTGCAAGAAGAAATAATCCTTTTGCTTGTATATGTTGTATGGGATGTTACTCTCAATTAAATGATAAAGAAGCTTTAAATGATGCAGATATAGTACTTGGTACTACAAATAAACTACAAGTATATGATGCTTTTATTAAATATTTAGAAAATAATAATAAAATATCATATGTAACTGATTCAAGATTAAATCCTTGTTTTGAGGAAATGAATGTAGAAAACTTTGAAACTCATACAAGAGCTTTTATTAAAATACAAGATGGATGTAATAATTTTTGTAGTTATTGTTGTATACCTTATGCAAGAGGTTCTATTAGAAGCAGATCAAGTGATGCTATTATTGATGAGATTAATAGACTTATTAATAAAGGTGTAAAAGAAGTAATCTTTTCTGGTATTAATACTGGTACATATGGTAAAGATTTAAATAATATTAGTCTTGCTTCTTTAATAGAAAAAGTAATGATAAATACATCTTTATATAGATTAAGATTATCTTCAATTGAATTATCTGAAATAACAGATGAATTACTTGATATATTAAAAAATTATTCTAGTCGTATTGCTCACCATTTACATATTCCTCTACAAGCAGGATCAAATAGTGTTCTAAAAAGAATGAATAGACATTATACATTAGAAGAATATTTAAGTATAGTTAAAAAGATTAGAGAAATCTACCCTGATGTAGCATTAACTACTGATATATTAGCTGGTTTTGTTGGTGAAACAATAGATGAATTTAATGAATGTTTAGATTTTATTGATAAAGTTAATTTCTATGAAATGCATGTATTCCCTTATTCAAAAAGAAAAAATACAAAAGCATATGATATGGTAGGCCATTTAGATAAGAAAACTAAACAATTACGAGCAAAAGAAATTTCTCAACATGCTAGTATTATGAAATTATCATATATGAAATCATTTATTAATAAAGAAGTAGATGTAATATGTGAATCTATAAAAGATGGATATTATCATGGAAAATCATCTAATTATTTAGATATTTCATTTAAAAGTGATATTTTATTATCTGGTAAAATTGTATATCTAAAAATTACAGAATTAGTAGATGATAAATTATTTGGAAAGGTTATAAATTATGAATAATTTTAATAATTATAATTTTAAAGATTTTATTAATAAATCTTTAAAAGAATTAAATTTTTATACACCAACTCCTGTTCAAAATTTAGTTATTCCTAAAGCATTAAAAGGTAATAATTTAATGGTTGAATCTTGTACTGGTAGTGGTAAAACTCATTCATTCTTATTACCTATATTTCAAAATCTTAATCCATCCATTAATGAATGTTTTTGTGTAATAATATCTCCAACAAGAGAACTTGCTGAACAACTTTATAATAATGCTTTATTTATAGCAAATCATTCTACTAATAATATACGAGTATGTAAAGTAGTAGGTGGTACAAATAGAGATGAAGATATACAAAAATTCTCTAATTTAACTCCACATATAGTAATAGGAACTATAGGTAGAATTCATGATTTAGTATTTAAAGAAAATATATTAAAGATTCATACTGCAAAAATGGTTGTAATTGATGAAGCTGATATGATTTTTGAAGAAAAAGAACTTCCTGAAGTTGATCATATTATGGGGAAAATTATAAATGATCCTCAATTTATGATTTTTTCTGCAACAATATCTAAAGGGTTAAGAAGTTTTTTAAATCATTATTTTCAAAATATTGAAACTATTTGTATAGAAGAAAAAAATTTAACAACCTCTAATATTACTCATTTAATGCTTCAATGTAAAGCCAAAGCAAAAGAAAATGTATTGTTAGATTTAATGAAGGTAATTAATCCATATCTTTCAATAATATTCGTTAATACAAAAGAATCTGTTGATAAATTATCACAATTCTTAGCAGAACAAGGATATCATGTAGGAAAACTTCATGGTAATATGAATGATCGTGAAAGAAGTTCAATGTTAAAACGTATTAATAATTTAGAATATAAATATATTGTTGCATCAGATATAGCAGCACGTGGTATTGATATCGATGGAGTTAGTCATGTAATTAATTTTGATTTACCTAATGATATTGAATTTTATATTCATAGATGTGGTAGAACTGGTAGAGCAAATCAAACTGGTATTGCAATCTCATTATATTCATATGATGATGATAGATATGTTAATTTATTAAGAGAAAAAGGTTTAATTGTTAAATTTGTAAAATTATCTAATAATGAACTTATTCAAACTAAATTAGAACATAAATCAAATCATTCATTTGTAAGAGATATTGAATCAAGTGTTCATCAAAAAGTTAAAATGCCTAAAAAAGTTAAACCGGGTTATAAAAAGAAAAGAAATGAATTAATTCAAAAAGAAATTAAAAAACAAAAACGTGCTCATATAGAAGAAATCTATAAAGCTAAAGCACGAAAGGAGCATAAATAATGTTAAAATTAGGATCTCATGTATCAAATAATGGAACCTTAATGTTAGAAGGTTCTATAAATGAAGCATTATCATATAATGAAACATGTTTTATGGTATATCTTGGTGCACCTCAAAATACAGTACGTAAATTTACATCTGAGATGCATATAGAAGAATTTCATAATATAGCAAAAATAAATAATATAAATTTAGAAGATGTTATTATTCATGCGCCATATATTGTTAATTTAGCAAGAACAGATATTGAAAAATATGATTTTGCAGTATCATTTCTTACTCAAGAATTAAAAGGTGTAAAGGATATAGGATGTAAATATTTAGTATTTCACCCAGGATCAGCTGTAGAAGGAGACCGTTCAATTGCTCTTAAACAAGTATCTAAAGGTATTAATGAAATATTAAATAATACTTTAGGTGATAATACTTGTATTTTAATAGAAACAATGTCTGGTAAAGGTAATGAAGTAGGTATTACTTTTGAAGAAGTAAAAACTATACTTGATAATATTACAGATAAATCTAGAATTGGCGTATGTATTGATACTTGTCATATTCATGATTCTGGTTATGATATTGTAAATGATTATAAAAATGTTATATCTTATTTAGATAAAGTAATTGGTTTATCTAATATTAAAGCAATCCATTTAAATGATTCTAAAAATCCATGTGGAGCGCATAAAGATAGACATGAAAATATTGGATTTGGATATATTGGATTTGATACAATATGTAAGTTTTTATATGATGAACGTTTTTCTAATATACCAAAAATATTAGAAACACCTTATATCCCACTTGTAGATATTGATAGAAGTGTTCCACCATATAAATATGAAATAGAAATGTTAAAATCTAAAAAATTTAATCCTAATTTAAAAGAACTTATTATAACAGAGGGATCAAATTAAAATGATTCATAATCATTTAGTATTATTTGAACCAGAAATACCTCAAAATACAGGTAACTGTATGAGAACATGTGCTGGTACAAATACAACATTACATTTAATAAAACCTTTAGGTTTTTCCTTAGATGATAAATTTATTAAACGTTCAGCCGTAAATTATATCCCATATGTACATTTCTTTATATATGAATCATGGGAAGAATTTTTAGAAAAGAATCCTAATGGTAAAAAATTCTATTTTTCTAGATATGGATTAAAATCACCATCTGATTTAGTATTAAATGAAGATAATATGGATTATTATTTTGTTATAGGTAAAGAATCAACAGGTATTCCTAAAAAAATCTTACAAGATAATTTAGATTCTTGTATAAGACTTCCTATGACAGATAAGATAAGAGCTCTTAATATGAGTAATGTTGCAGCTATTTCTATTTATGAAGCATTACGTCAACAATCATATCAGGGTTTAGAAATGTATGAACCTGAAATATATAAAGGAAAAGACTATTTATTAAAGAAATAAATTGTCTAATTATGTTTAAAAATATCAAGATTTGCTACAATATTTCATTTAATTATTTATTAAATAAATAGTAGTAAAATAATATTATTATATTGGAGGAATGTTATGAATCGTCATAACGCCAGAATATTAGCTGTTTGTGCTATATATAATTTAGATATCAATAATAAAGAATCTAATATGATTTCTTCATCAATAGAAGAAATATTAGATTCATATTATGATGAAGAATATCAAGCAGAATTTGATAAAGATTATTTCATAAGTCTTGCAACAGGAGTTGCAAATAAATTAAAAGAAATAGATGAAATAATTTGTATGAATTTAACAAACTATACAATTGATAGATTATCTTGTGTTGATAGAGCTATTTTAAGAGTTGCAACATATGAAATGAAATATTTAGGTATAGCAAAAAATATTATAATTAATGAAGCATTAGAAATTACTAAATGTTATTCCAATATGGAAGATAATTTACAAGTTAAATTTAATAATGCTGTATTAGATAAAATAGGTAAATATATCTATGGAAAATAATGAATTTTTATCAGTATCGGAAATTAATAGATATATTTCATATAAATTTGATTCAGATCAAGGATTACAAAAAGTATATGTTGAAGGTGAATTATCTAATGTAAAGAAAAGTGGTAGTCATTATTATTTTTCTTTAAAAGATGCTCAATCAGAAATATCTGCTATGTTTTTTTATCCTGCTAATATGAGTTTAACTTTTATACCACAAGATGGTCAAAAAGTACATGTTGCAGGAAAAGTATCTGTATATCAAAAACGAGGTACATATTCTATTAATGTTACCGCAATGGAAGAGATTGGATTAGGTCTTTTATATAAAGCATATTTAGAATTGAAAGATAAATTATCAAAAGAAGGATTATTTGATTCTAAATATAAATTACCTCTTCCAGAATATCCTAAATGTGTAGGTATTATTACTGCTCCAACAGGAGAAGCTATAAATGATATAATATCTACATTTAATAGAAGACTTCCACTTGCAAAATTAAAATTATTCCCATCCCTTGTACAAGGAGTAGATGCTCCTAAAGATTTAGTAAGAGCATTAAATCTTGCTTATCTTGATGATGAATTAGATTGCCTAATTATTGGTAGAGGTGGAGGATCATTTGAAGATTTAAATGCTTTTAATGATGAAAATTTAGCAAGATTATTATTTAAATCAAAAATACCAACTGTTTCAGCAGTTGGTCATGAAGGTGATTATACAATTTGTGATTTTGTATGTAGCTTTAGAGCACCAACTCCAACTGGTGCCGCAATGGTTCTTACAAAAGAAAAAGGATTAGTTAATGAAATGGTTTTAACTATTGTAAAAAGGCTTAATCTAACCATGAAACAAATATTAACTAACTCATTTAATAATTATGATAATTTAACTAAAAGATTACAATTACTTAGTCCCGATCAAATAATGGCTAATTTAAATGATAAAATATTAAATTATGAAAAAAGTATTACATCATCATTTGATAAATTAGTATCTAATTATGATTTAGTATTAAATAATTATAATACTCGTCTTTCACCTGAATTAATAAATGGAATAATTAACAATTATGAAGTTAAGTTTAATCATCTTATTGAAAAATGTACTATTTTAAATCCTTTAAATATCATTCAAAAAGGATATTCAATAGTTTACAAAGATAATGAAGTAGTATCAAGCATATCACATCTTAATGAAAGTGATTCTATTAAGATTAAATTTAGTGATGGAATAGTTGATGCTAATGTTACAAAAATTAATAAAGATAATTAGTAGGAGAATAATATGGAAAATAAATCTTTTGAAGAACTATTAAAAGAATTAGAACTTGTCGTATCAAGTCTTGAATCAGGTAATTTATCTCTTGAAGATAGTGTTAAAGCTTATAAACAAGGAATGGAATTATCTATTGAATGTAAAAAAAGACTTGACGCAGCAAAAGAATGTGTAGTTAAAAAAGTAACAAATGATCAAGAAACAAATTTAAATTAAATTAAATGGAGAAAATTACCCCATGAAATTAACAGATTATAAGTATAGTGATTTAAAAACTTATTCAAAAGAAGAATTAACAAGTTTAGCTAGTGAAATAAGAGGCAAAATTATTGATACTGTTAGTGTTAATGGTGGGCATTTATCAAGTAATTTAGGAGTAGTTGAATTAAGTATTGCTTTACATAAAGTATTTGATTCACCACTTGATAAGATTATTTTTGATGTTTCACATCAAACATATGCCCATAAAATTTTAACTGATAGATTAGATATATTTGACTCTTTAAGAAAATATGATGGAATGAGTGGATTTTCTAAAAAAGATGAATCTATTCATGATGTATTTGAAGCTGGTCATTCATCAACATCTATATCAGCTGGACTTGGTTTTTTAGAAGCAAAAAAAACAAATCCTGGTAGTATTGGTGAAGTTGTATGTGTTATTGGTGATGCATCAATATCTAATGGACTTGCTTTTGAAGCATTAAACTATTTGGGATCACACAAAGAAGAAAAAATGATTATTATCATAAATGATAATAATATGAGTGTATCTAAAAATGTTGGTGCCATAGCAAAAAGATATAATAATATAAGAATTAAAAAATCACTAAAATTATTAAGAAAAATCACACCTATTAGAATAAAACATGCTTTACAATATTATTCTTATCAGACAGATTTATTTACTGCTTTAGGATTTAAATATTTTGAAAATATAGATGGTCATGATATTTCAGAATTAGTAAAGTATTTAACATTTGCTAAACAATCTACCAAAACTATTATTTTACATGTTAAAACTACTAAAGGAAAAGGATATAAATATTCTGAAGAGGATAAAGTTGGATCTTGGCATGCAGTTGAACCATTTAATAAAGAAACTGGTATTGCTAATAATAAATATGTATCATTTGGTAATGTAATGTGTGATACATTAATAGATATTGCAAAAAAAGATAAAGATAATTTATTAAGAGTCATATCACCTGCAATGTTTTTAGGAAATGGTATTGCTAAATTTGAACAAGAATTCCCTGAGAAATCTATTGATGTAGGTATTGCTGAAGAAAATGCTTGTGTTATGGCATCAGCTATGGCACAAAATGGTTTAAAACCAGTAATATTTATGTATTCAACATTCTTACAAAGAGCATATGATGAATTATTACATGATATAGCAAGATCTAATACTAAAGTAATATTTTGTATAGATCATTCAGGAATTGTATCAGGAGATGGATCTACTCATCAAGGTATTTATGATGCAGCATTTATTCAAACTATACCGGGATTTAAAATATATCAACCATACTGTGATGCTGATGCAAAAGCAATGCTTGAATATGTCTATAATTATGAAACATCCCCGGTTATAATTAGATATCCTAAGGGTGTTGTTCCTCATAATGATAAAGTATTTGATAATACATATAATTATCATATATTAAAAGAACACTCAAAAAATTATGTATTAACATATGGACCTTTAGTTAATGAAGCATTAACCTTATCTAATACAGGAGTAATATATGCTCCAGTAACTACTTATATAGATAACAACTTATTAAAAACACTATCTAATAAAGGAGTTACTTTATATGTATGGGAAGAAGTTATAGATACACTTTCTTTAGGTAATAAAATAATTAATTATTGTTATAAAAATAATATTAATTTATCAATTAAAACATTATGTCTACCTGATACATATTTAGATGAAGGTAGTGTTAAAGAAATAAGATCTAAATATCATATGGATATTATAGATTTAGAAAAATTAATTAAAGAAGGTAAGTAATTAAATATGCTTTCTAAATTACTTATCCAAAACTTTATATTAATTGATAATCTAGAATTAGATTTAAAAGAAGGTTTAACCTGTATAACAGGAGAAACTGGTGCTGGTAAAAGTTTACTATTTGACGCATTAAATTTATTGAGTGGGGCTAAAGCTTCGAAAGATATAATTAGATATGGTCAATCAAAAGCAATCGTAGAAGCAACATTTGATAATTTATCAAATGATGTAATAGATATATTAAATGATTTAGATATTGATACTACTATTTTAATTTTTAGAAGAGAAGTTTTATCTAATGGTAAAAGTTTTATAAAAGTAAATAATGTATCTATTACTAATCAATTAGCAAATCAAATATCACTATTGTTATTTGATATCCACGTTCAAAATGATACATTAAGATTATTCAATCCCTTAAATTATTTATCATTTATTGATGATTCACAAGTTATTATATTAAAAGCTAAGTATACACAATCACTAAATATTTATTTAGAAAAACTAAATAATTACATAAAACTTGTTGATGAATCTAAAAAAAGTAGTGATAATTTAGAATATCTTAAATATCAATATAATGAAATTAATGATGCTCAATTAGTAATTGGAGAAAAAGAAAAATTAGAAAGCGAAATAAAAGTATTAAATAACTATGAAGAAGTATTTGAGTTATTATCAAATATATCTTCAATTGATAAAGAATATAATTTAGTTAATAATTTATATGAATTAATAAATAATGTATCAAAATTAGAATCTATTGATAATAAATATTCAAGCTATTTAGCATCATTAAATGAATCATATTATTCCATTAAAGATTTAATTGAATATGTAAATCATGATTTATTAAAAAATGAATATGATCAATCAAAGATTGATAATATTAATAATCGATTAAGCTTGATTAATCATTTAGAAAAGAAATATAAAAAAGATATTACATCTTTAATTGAATATAAAAATAACTTATTAAATACATTAAATAATTATGATAATATTGATTATTATATCGAATTATCTTATAAAGAATTAATATTAAGTTTTAATAATCTTAAAGATATTTCGTATGTTTTGTCTAATAAAAGAAAAGAAATATCAGAGAAATTAAAAGTAGATATAATTAATAATCTAAAAGAATTATTATTAGATAAAGTAAATTTAGAATTTGTATTTACCCCTAATGATATAAGTAATCCTTTAAATAAAGAATCTTTTACTAAAAATGGAATAGATAAATTAGATATTTTAATTACTTTTAATAAAGGAGAACCATTAAAACCATTATCTAAGTGTGCATCTGGTGGAGAAATGTCACGAGTAATGCTTGCACTTAAGAATTGTTTATATAAACAAAAAAATCTACAAATAATATTATTTGACGAAATTGATACTGGATTATCCGGAATTCAAGCAAGTAAAGTCGCTGAATCACTTGAGTCACTAAGTAAAACATGTCAAGTTTTAGCAATAACTCATATTCCCCTTGTAGCATCTAAATCAAATAATCATTTAAATGTATATAAAGAAGTAATTAATAATGAAACAATTACTTCAATAAAAGAATTATCATACGATGAAAGAATAAATAAATTAGCTTCAATGATTAATCCTTTCGATACCTCAGCTAAGAGTATTGATGTTGCAAAGATGCTTTTAGAAAGATAAAGATCATAAGGTATAATCCTTATGATCTTTTTTAATAAATATATCCTTTTCTTTTTGGAAGGTGGTGATGAATATGTATTATTCAGGCTTTCCATAGTATTAAAGGGTTTAATTATATATTTTAAAAGGAGAATAAAATGAAAGAAATTAATATGAATAATATAATTAATTATAATGAATTACAATCAAAAATTATTGATTATTTAGAAGAACTAAGTATTAGACCATCTGTAAAAGGATATAGATATCTACTTAGAGCAATTGAACTAGTTTATTTAGATAATGATTATTTAAATAATATTACAAAAAAACTATATCCAACTATTGCAGAAGACTTTAATACAAATGCTCAATGTGTAGATAGAGCAATGCGTCATGCTATATCAACTGCATGGCAAAGATTAGATAATGATGTAATATATGATGTTTTTCATTATGAAAACTTACAAGTAATAAAAAAACCATCTAATTCAGAATTTATTGCTGTAGGAGTTGAAACTATTAGACGATCTAGAACAAATCATTTTGAATTAAATAGTTTAATATAAAAATAAAACAACCATTTCTTTTTAATAAGAAATGGTTGTTAATTTTTATAATTGTAATAATGTGAATATAAGTGTTGCGATAGTAGAACCAAATAATAATACTGTAAGCAATATAACTATAATTTTACCTAAAAGTGTTTTTTGAGGAGCTTTATTTACTACTATTTCTTCTGTTCCATCAATTTTCTTTATTGTTTTAATAAAAGGTTCTCTATTTACTTTCTTTTTATTATTTTTTTTATCCATAATTGATACCTCTTTATTACTATTTATAATCATTATAACATAATAGTTAATCTTTATCTAAAATTAACTTATTATTTTATTCACATTCTTAAAAATATAGATACTTTTTTGATATACTATTTATAGTTATATAGGTATAAAATTATGTTACTCGAAGTTAATAATTTAAATTTAGTATACGATAAAAAAACAATATTTAAAGATGCATCATTTAAGATTCTTCCTGGTGATAAGATGGGTCTTGTTGGTAATAATGGTGTTGGTAAAACCACTTTAATAAATGTTTTATGTGGTAAAATTCTACCTGATAGTGGAAAAATAGATTTTAATAATAAAATAAAAGTTGGATATTTAGATCAATATATGAATGTTATAAAAAATGTTCCTATATTTGATTATTTAAAAGAAGCATTTTCTTCTTTATATGATGAAGAAAAGAAGATGAATGATTTACTTGAACAAGTTAAAAATATCGATGATTTAGATAAACAATCAAAACTCATTATTCAAGCTACATCAATTCAAGAAAAATTAGAATATTTAGATTTTTATCAATTAGATTCGAAAATAATGCGTATTGCAAAAGGTTTAGGTATCACTAATTATGGTATGGATACTTTATTATCTAAATTATCTGGTGGTCAAAAAGTAAAAGTTATTCTTGCAAAACTTTTACTTGAAACTCCTAATTTATTAATATTAGATGAACCTACTAACTTTTTAGATACAGTACATGTTGAATGGCTTGTTAAATATTTAAAAGAATATAAAGGTAATTTTCTAATTGTATCTCATAATCAATCTTTCTTAAATGAAGTATGTAATTCAATTTTAGAACTTGAATTTGGTAAACTTACTCGTTTTAAAGGTAATTATCAAGAATATCTAAAGAAAAAAGCTTTTATGTTAGAACAATATTCTAAAGATTATTCATCCCAACAACGTGAAATAAAAGAATTAAAAGAATATATAGCAAAAAATGGAGTAAGAGCATCTACTGCTAAGCAATCTCAAAGTAGACAAAAGAAATTAGATAAGATGGAAATATTACAAGCTCCAGAATCTTGTGATATTCATTTAAATTTATATTTTAATTATTCACCTATTGCATCACATAAATTTTTATGTGTAGATAATTTAGAAATAGGTTATACAAAATCATTATTACCACCTATTAGTTTTGAATTAAAAAGTGGTGATCATATTGCAATAACTGGTTTTAATGGAATAGGTAAGACTACTCTATTTAAAACATTAATTGGTGAATTAAATAAGATAAGTGGTAATTATAAATTTGTAGAAGGAGCTAAAATTGCATATTTCGAACAAGAACATCATTTTGATAATCTAAATTATACTCCACTTCAAGAAATACATAATCTATATCCTTCATTAGATGAAAAACAAGTTAGAGATAATCTTGCAAAATGTGGATTAAGAGGAAGTGTTGTACTACAACCATTAAAAACACTATCTGGTGGTGAACAATCTAAAGTTAAATTATGTAAAGTAATGATGACTAAATCTAATGTATTAATACTTGATGAACCAACTAATCACTTAGATAAATTTGCAAAAGAAGATTTACTTAAAGCATTAAAAAAATACCAAGGAACAATAATTTTTGCATGTCATGAGAAAGAATTTATTAATGAACTTGCAACAAAGGTATATAGTATTGAAGATTTATTATTAATTTGATATACTATTAAACACACACTATTTTATATTTTATAGGAGGACAATATGACTAATAATGATAAATGGATAAAGATGCTTGATATTATGAAATATCCTGTATCTGAATCAATTAAAGATGGTGAATTATTAGAAAATAGAGAAATAAACGACAATTTAATTGTCGTTCATTTAGAATTTCCACAATTATTAGAATATTGTGTTTTTGATGCGTTAACTAAAGCATTAAAAGAATTTATTAAAAATAATTTTAATAAAAATTCTAAAATTAGAATATCCTATAAACAAAAAGAATATAATAGTGAATATTTAGAACCATATTTTACACATATTACAGAAGCTTTAGCTACTGTTAAACCAGATATTTTAATACTTTTAAAATATAAAAAGTTTTATACTTCTGAAACGATTACTATAAATATTGGTTCTTATGAAGAAGAACGTGTTGTACAAGGATTATTAAATGTATTAAATGATAAATTTCTAAATATTGGAATAAATATTAAATTTAAAACATCTATTAGTGATAATTTAGAATCAATTGTTGAAACTCATGAAAAAGAATTTACAACTCTTGATACAAAAAATACTGCTAAAAGAAATGAAGAATATTACAATAAATTATCTAATAACGAAGCATTATCTGAACAAGCTGAATATGATTTTTATAAAAAGAATTCTATTATAAAAATAGATATTCAAGATATACCCCTTACATCATTAGAAGTAACCGAATTTGAACAAATAAATGGTTCAACTAAAATAGCAACAACTGGTGTTATTATTAAAAGTGATTTTAGAGAAGGTAAAACTAAACAAAATAAACCATATTGCTTGTTTACTGGTGTAATGACTAATTATAAAGATTCAATATTAATAAAAAAATTCTTAAGTGATTATGAAAATGTAGAATCTTTTAAGAATGATTTATGTGTTGGAAAAAACATAAAAGTATTAGGCAAGATGGAATGGGATAATTTTTCACGTTGTGTAAGTGTTGTTGCATCAAAAATTACTGTACTTGGACTCGATAGTTCAAGAAATCGTTTTGATGGTGCAGAAATTAAACGTATAGAATTACATGCTCATACTAAAATGAGTGTTCTTGATTCTATTTTGAATGTAGAAGAATATGTTGCCCAAGCAAGTAGATATGGTCATAAAGCATTAGCAGTTACTGATCACGAAAATTGTCATGTATTACCTGAGTTTTTTAAACTTGCAAAAGAATATGGTATCAAACCAATTGCTGGTGTAGAAGCAAATTTTGTTGATATAGATAAAGTTAAAATAGCATCATCAAATGAAGATATCAAACTATCTACAGCAACATTTGTAATATTTGACTTAGAAACTACTGGATTATCAGTTAGTTTTGATGAAATTATCGAAATAGGTGCTGTAAAAGTTCAAGGTGGAATGATAATTGATACATTTAGTTATTTTGTAAAACCTAAAAAACCTATTTCTGATTATATTGCAAATTTTACTGAAATATATAATGATACAGTATATGATGCACCTAATATTGAATATGTATTACCATTATTTAAAGAATTTATTAAAGATTCTATTTTAGTAGCCCATAATGCATCATTTGATACAGGATTTATTTATCATGAATTAAAAAGATTGAATTTATATGAACATGGTTATCCTACAATTGATACTATTATGATTGCAAGATGTATATATGCAGAACAAGGATTAAAAACATTCAATTTAAAATCATGTGGAAAATATTTACATTGTGAAATAGAACAACAACATCGTGCTATTCATGATGCTAAAACAACTAATAATATTTTCCAAAGAATGATTGGCGATATCTTAGATTTAGGTATTAATAATTATAAGGACTTAAATACATTAATTAATAAAGATACTATATATAGATATTTAATTCCTAATCACTTAAATATAATTGTTAAAAATCGTGAAGGACTTAAAAATTTCTATAAATTAATATCAGATACACAAACTAATCATTATTATAAGAGTGCTAGACTTACTCTTGATGTATTAAATAAATATCGAGATGGTTTATTAATAGGATCTGGTTGTGTTAATGGTGATGTATTTAGAGCAGCATATGAAAAAGATGATATTGAATTAGAACGTGTTATTCAAAAATATGATTATATAGAAGTTCAACCACTTTCATGTTATACATTCTTATATGAAGAAACATGTGATCCTGATGGATTAGAAAATATTAAAACAACTATTAAAAAGATTATTAATACAGCTAAAAAATATAATAAGTTAGTTGTCGCAACAGGTGATGTTCATGAGTTAATAAAAGAAGATGGTGAATTTAGAAAAATTTACTTATCTGTAAATAGACCTAATGGTGGTGGACCTCATGAATTAGATGGCAAAAAAGATGATTTAGATTGTCATTTTAGATCAACATCTGAAATGCTTGATGAATTTAAATTCTTAAATGATGATTCCTTAGTATATGATATTGTTGTAAATAATACTAATAAGATAAATGATGAAATAGAAGAATATAATTTATTCCCTGATCAATTATTCGTTCCAAGAGATGATTTCTGTAGTAAATATGGAGTTCCTTCTATGAAACAAGCTATTATTGATTTATCAGATAAAACTTGTCATGAAATGTATGGAGAAAATATTCCACAATATGTTTTAGATAGAAAGAAAAAAGAATTAGATGCAATAATATCTCATGGATATTTTAGTGTATATTATATTTCTCATTTACTTGTTAAAAATTCTAACGATCATGGATATTTAGTTGGATCAAGAGGTTCAGTTGGATCAAGTTTTGCAGCTACACTTTTAAAAATTACCGAAGTTAATGCGTTAAATCCACATTACTTATGTCCAAATTGTCATTTTAGTGCATTTAAATTTAGTAATAAAGAAAAAGAAATATATCCTCAAACCAACGTTCCTAAACGTTTAATAGATATACTAGATTCTGTTAATAATGGTTTTGATTTACCATTAGAAAATTGTCCAAATTGTAATACACCTATGAAACGTATTGGTATGAATATTGCATTTGAAACATTCTTAGGTTTTACTGGAGAAAAAGTACCTGATATTGATTTGAATTTCTCAGGTGAATATCAACCACAAGCTCATTTGTTTGTCCAAGAAATGTTTGGTAAAGATTATTCTTATCGTGCTGGAACTGTATCGGAAGTAGCTGATAAAACAGCATTTGCATTTGTTAGAGATTATTATTCAAAATTGAATATTGAAAAGCGTCAAGCTGAAATGGAAAGGTTAGCATTATTCTTAACAGGATCTAAACGTACAACTGGTCAACATCCAGGAGGTATAGTTGTTGTTCCTGATAATATTGAAATATATGATGTTACTCCAGTTCAGTATCCACCTATTAAAGACATGAGTGAGGTAGATAATCAAAATTGGCGTACTACGCATTTTGATTATCATTCATTTGAAGATAATTTATTAAAATTAGATATTTTAGGTCATGATGATCCAACTCTATTAAAAAGATTAATGGATATAGTTCATGAAAATCCAGATGAATTCCCATTCTATGATGTTGATGATTTACCAATAATTGATAAAAATATTTTAAGTTTATTCTCATCAAAAGATGTATTAAAAATAGAAGGAGAAGATTTAAATCCATTATCTAGTGGAACACTAGGTATCCCTGAATTTGGTACAGACTTTGTAAGAGGAATGCTTGAGACTATTAAACCATCTACATATAATGATATTATTAAAGTATCAGGATTATCTCATGGTACAAATGTATGGAATGGTAATGCTGAAGACTTAATTAAACATACTAATAAAGATTTCCCAGAAGTTAAATTTGAAGATGTTATTGGATGTCGTGATGATATTATGATTTATTTAATAAATCATGGAGTTGATGCAGCAACAGCATTTAAAATAATGGAAACAGTTCGTAAAGGTAAACCATTAAAAGATGATCAAATTAATGCTATGAAAGCAAATATGATTCCTGAATGGTATTTATGGACATGTAATAAAATAAAATATTTATTCCCTAAAGCTCATGCTACTGCATACGTTATTAATGCCTGTCGTATTGCATGGTTTAAAATATATAAACCTATTTATTATTATGCAGTATATTTTAGTGTAAGAGCTAAAGGATATGATGCTGAAATATTTGCTCTTGGAAAAAATGCTATACGTAATAAGATAAATGAATTAAGAGCAAAAGAATCACAAAAAGATAAAGATTTAACTGCTGATGAAGAAGCTTTATTAAAAGAATTACCACTTGCATTAGAAATGGTATTAAGAGGCTATTCATTTAAACAAATAGATTTAGTAAAAAGTGATGCATTAAACTTTATTGTATCTGAAGATAAAAAATCAATATATTTACCATTTATAACTGTTTCTTCTTTAGGTGAAACGGTTGCAAAATCAATTATTGAAGCAAGAAATGTTCACGAATTTATATCTAAAAAAGATTTTGAAGCAAGAACATCTATTAATAAAACTCAATATTCGAAACTTTGTGCACTTGGTGTATTAGATAATTTACCTGATGATGACCCTAACACATTGTTTTAAAAAATAGTGAATAACAAATTTTGTTATTCACTATTTTTCTATCTTCTTTATAATAAAGAGATTATTTGATATAATAATAAAAGAATAGGAATATATTTATGAGTGAATTAATTTATAAATTTGATAATGTAGAAAAAGAATTATTTTGTTGCGGTGCTATGGATAAAAATATTAATCTAATTAATCAAGAATTAGATATGTCTTTATCACATGTTCCTAATGAATTATATACATCAAATATTGCTTTAAAAGATTTATCAATAAAATTAATTAATTTATTAATAAAATTAAGCAATAATTTAGAAGAAATTGAGTTAAGAGATTTAGTACATATTTGTTCTTTATTAAAATCATCTAATAATTATGATCAAACACTATTAGATATTGAAAACTTTTATGTAGATAAACCTATTTTTATTAATAAATTTGATGGAACCAAAGTTTATGCAAAAACTTTAGTTCAAAGAACATATTTAGAAGCATTAAAAGATAATGATATTGTACTTGTATCTGGTTCTGCTGGTACTGGTAAAACTTATTTAGCTGTTGCATATGCTGTAAACTTACTTAAGAAAAATAAAATAAAAAAGATTATTATAACTAGACCAGCTGTTGAAGCTGGTGAAAAATTAGGATTTTTACCTGGTGATTTAAAAGAAAAAGTAGATCCTTATTTAATTCCAATATATGATGCTTTAGAAGATTTTTTAGGCAAAGAATCTATGGATAAATTATTAGAAAAAGGTTCTATAGAAGTAGCACCTTTAGCTTATATGAGAGGTAGAACTTTAGATAATGCCGTAATTATCTTGGATGAAGCACAAAATACTTCTTCAAATCAAATGAAAATGTTTATTACAAGACTTGGATTTAATTCTAAAATGATTATTACTGGTGATTTATCACAAGTTGATTTACCAAATAAATCATATTCAGGATTACTTGAAGCTATTTTAAAATTAGAAGATATTAAAGGTATTAAACATATTCATTTTACTAAATATGATGTTATGAGACACCCATTAGTTACTAAAGTATTAGAAAGATATGGTGATGAATAATGATTAAATTTAATTTAATAAATAAATCTTATTCATTTGATTTTGATACTAATTTGTTGATTAAAAGTATCTTAGATGAAACAATATCTGTTTTAAATATAAATACTGATCATGTAGTAAGTTATATAATTATTGATAATAATGAAATTCACAAAATAAATAATACATATCGTCATATCGATAGACCAACTGATGTTATTAGTTTTGCTAATATCGATTCATATAGTGATGATACAATTCCATATGAATTAGGTGATATTTATATATCATATGAAAAAGTATTGTCTCAAGCAATAGAATATAAGCATTCTATTAAAAGAGAATTAGCATTTTTAGTAACTCATGGTATATTACATTTATTTGGATATGATCATATGGTTAAAAGCGAAGAAGAAGTTATGTTTAACTTACAAGATAAAATATTAAATAATTTAAATATATTGAGGTAATCAATTATGTTATCTAATGAAGAAAAATTAAATATTGCCCTTAAAGCAAGATTAAATGCCTATGCTCCTTATTCTAAATTTAAAGTAGGAGCTGTAGTTATATTTGATGATGATTCATATGTTGTAGGATGTAATACCGAATGTGCATCATTTGGTATAACACAATGTGCAGAAAGAAATGCTATATATGGTTCTATTTGTCTTGGTAAAGATCCAAGAAAAATAAAAGAATTAGTATGTGTAGCTGATACTCCTAAACCTACATCTCCTTGTGGAGCATGTCGTCAAGTAATGGCTGAATTTATGAGTAAAGATAGTTTAATTACACTATTTAATATTAAGGGTGATATGGTTCAATATAAATTAGAAGAACTTATTCCTTATTGTTTTGTAGATAGTGATATGGGTAATAACTAATGTCTTGTTTTAAGTCAGGATTTGTATCTATTATTGGTAGACCAAATGTAGGTAAATCAACATTACTTAATAATTTTTTAGGAATGAAATTAGCTATAGTATCACCTAAAGCACAAACTACTAGAAATAAGATACAAGGAATATATACAACAGATACTGAACAAATAATATTTATTGATACACCTGGTATTCATAAAGCTCAAAATGAATTAGGTGAAGTTATGAATGAATTTGCTTATCTTGCACTTGATGGTATTGATGTAATTATTTTAATGGTAGATGTATCCAGTCCACTTGGTGATGGTGATAAATTTATAATAGATAAATTATCTAAAGTTAAAGTACCAGTAATACTTGCTTTAAACAAAGTAGATAAAGTAGATGATGAATCTGTTTTAAAAGAAAATATTGAATCATATAAAAATGCATATAATTTTACAGGTGGTATTACTTTATCAGCTTCTAATAATTTTAATATTGATAAATTAAAAGAAATAATTTTATCAAATTTAGAAGAAGGTCCTAAATATTATACTGAAGATGAAGTATTAGATTTACCTGAAAGATTTGTTGTATCGGAAATGATTAGAGAAAAAATACTTCTTCTAACTAAAGAAGAAGTACCTCATAGTGTAGCAGTTACTATCGATTCATTTAAAACAGATAAAAATAATGCAAATTTAATTAATATAAATGCTACTATTATTTGTGAAAGACCATCTCAAAAGAAAATAATTATTGGTAAAAATGGTTCTATGATTAAAGAAATCGGTAGATTATCAAGACTTGATATATCTAAATTCTTAAATAATAAAATATATTTAGAATTATTTGTTAAAGTAGAAGATGATTGGCGTAATAATAAGCATTATTTAAAAGAATTTGGATATAATCTAGATGACTATAAAAAATAAATATGAATAGTGAACAAAAATTAAAATATGATGGACTAGTATTAAAAACTGTTCCCCATAAAGAAGCAGGAGTTCTTGCAACAATTCTTACAAGTGATCATATAGAATCATTTATCATAAGAGGTGCTAAAAAACTTACTAGTGGAACAAGAATAATATCTAATCCTTTAACATTAATTACTTTTGATTCAACTAATGTTGAATATAAAACAATTACTAAGTCAAAAATATTAAATAATTATACATCTATTAAGGATGATTTATATTTATATAATTCTTGTTTAATAATTATTGAAAAATTATTATATTTTTCAAAATATGTAAATAATTATCATAAATTATATGAATTTGTTTTATTTATATTAGATAATATTAATAAAAATAATTCGTTATTACTAATAGATTCATTTGAAATTAAATTATTATATTTATTAGGAGTTAATCCTATATTAAATAATTGCTCTATATGTAATAAAGAAATAACTGAAGGATTTTTATCTATTACAAATGGTGGTATAGTTTGTGATGATTGTATTGTTGCAGATGAAATATTATTAGATAAAGATTTAACTAATAAATATAAATTATTATATTTTACAAAAAAAGATGAATTATTAAAATTAAATATTAGTAATGATTCATTAAATAAATTATCAAAATTTATTGATGAATATTATTTATATCATTTAGAATTCGATTCTAAAGCAAAAAGTATTATTAGGAGTATTAAATATGAGTAGAAAATACTATTGTGAAATAATTGTAAATCTTGGATTAAAAATTAATTTAATGGTTGATGAAGCATATGCTCCAAAAACTGTTAAAAACTTTGTAAGACTTGTTAGAAATCATTATTATGATGGAATGATATTTCATAGAGTTATAAAAGATTTTATGATTCAAGCAGGTGGTTATACATTTGATGGAGAAAAAATAAATGAAGCAGATCCAGTAATGACAATTCCTGGTGAATTTAAGGATAATGGATTTGAAAATAATTTAAAACATACATTAGGTGTTATATCAATGGCAAGAACATCTGATCCTAATTCCGCATCAAATCAATTTTTCTTATGTTGTGGTGATTGTGAATGGTTAGATGGTAAATATGCTGCATTTGGCAAAACTGTTGATGAAGAATCAAATCAAGCAATATTACAAATTGCATCAATGCCTACATTTGCGCCACATCCATCATTTGCTGATATGCCTTGTGATATTATTCAAATAGATTCTATTACTTTACTTGGTGAAGAATAGTAAATATTGTTAATTTCTTGAATATCCTCTATTTAATTGATAAAATATAATCAATTATACGGAGGAAGTTTTGTATGCGTATTAACATTTTATTAAAATGTAGTGAATGCGGTGAAGAAAACTATCTAACTCAAAAAAGCAAGAGAAATACTCCAGATAGATTAGAAGTAAAGAAGTATTGCCCTCGTTGCAAAAAAGTAACTCTTCACAAGGAAAAAAACAAAAAATAATAAAAACTCGAGTGTTATTTAACACTCGATTTTTTATTATCTTTAGTTATATTTTTATATCCTTCAATTTCTTTGTATCTATTATATAAACTTATTTCCGATTGGGAAGTAGGTTTTGGTATATAATATTTAGCATCTTTAATTGAATCTGGTAAATATTGTTGATCTACCCATGCGTTTGGATAATCATGTGGATATTTATATGATTCTTGATCTTTTGAAAATGATGGTAAGTTCTTTAAATGATTAGGTAAAGATCCACTTTTACCATTTTTAATATCAGATATAGCTTTATCGATAGCTAAATATGCTGAATTAGATTTAGGTGATAATGCCATTTCAATAACTACAACTGATAATGGAAGTCTTGCTTCTGGAGATCCTAGTTGTATTGCAGCATCACATGCTGCCATAACTCTAGGTCCAATTCCTGGATTAGCAAGTCCTATATCTTCATAAGCAATAGCCATTAATCTTCTTGTTAAACTTACATAGTCTTCTGCTTCAATAAGTTTTGCTAAATAATGAAGACTTGCATCTACATCGGATCCTCTTATTGATTTTTGTAATCCTGATAATGTATCATAATATGAATCACCATTTGCATCAATTGATATATTTGCTTTTTGAATAGCTTTTATAGCATCATTAAGATGTATTTCATTATTATCTATTACATTAATTAATACATCAAAGCTATTAATAAGTGTTCTTATTTCTTTATTAGATGAATTAATTAAGTATTCATATACATCTTCATCAATTATTTTTTTACATTCACTTTTGATATATGCTTTATCTAGTATAATTCTTAAATCTTCATTTTTTAAATCGTTTAACCTATATATAGAACATCTTGATCTAATAGCAGGATTTACTGAATGATATGGATTAACTGTTGTAAGACCTATTAAAGTTAGTGTTCCATCTTCAACTGATGGAAGTAAGAAGTCTTGTATATCTTTTTTCATTCTATGTATTTCATCTACAATGATTATAGAGTTTTCCTCAAAAGAAGCTTCATTTAATATTTGTTTTAAATTTTCTTTTTTATCAGTTGATGCATTAAACTTATGCCATTTAAAACCAGATAATTTACATGTTGCTTCGGCTATAGTTGTTTTTCCACAACCAGGATCACCATAAAGAATAATAGATGTTAATCTTTTATGTTCAATCATTTTAGTAATAATTCCTGATTTACCTACTAAATGATCTTGTCCAACAATATCTTCAAATGTAAGTGGTCTCATTATATAAGCAAGTGGTTGCATATCTTATACCTCCATAATGATTATTATACTAAATATAGTGATATATTACTTATTATTTAGTTATTTTAGATAATGTTTTCTATAAATTCAGTTAAATTTTAGAATTAACGCTTTATTTAATATATTATAATGTGATATAATAATTAATATAGTTAGTAGTATGCCTATATTTAGGAGGATTTTATGAATAGAAAAATATTAATTGTTGATGATGAAGCTCATATTCGTGAATTGGTATGTAAATATGCTCATTTAGAAAATTATGATACTTTCGAAGCATCTAATGGTCTAGAGGCTATTGATCTTGTTAAAATGAATGATTTTGATTTAATAGTAATGGATATAATGATGCCTGAATTAGATGGTTTTTCTTCCGTAAAAGAAATTAGAAAAATATCTAAAGTACCAGTTATTATGTTATCTGCAAGAAGCGAAGAATATGATAAATTATATGGATTTGATTTAGGTATAGATGATTATGTAACTAAACCATTTTCTCCTAAGGAATTAATGAGAAGAATACAAGCAGTAATATCAAGATATCATGCTAATGAAATTGAAAATAATAATCAATATGTATATAAAGGATTAAAAATTGATTATGATGCATATATCGTAACTGTTGATGATGTAAGAATTGAACTTACTCCAAAAGAATATGAATTACTTGTATATCTTATTAAAAATCAAAATATAGCTGTTACTAGAGAAAATCTTCTTAATAAGATATGGGGATATAATTATTATGAAGATGATAGAACCCTTGATACTCATATGAAATCTTTAAGAAAAAAGATTGGTGTATATGGAGATAATATTATTACTATTAGAAGGGTAGGATATAGATTTGAAACAAACAAAGATTAAATTACGTTGGCAAATATTTGCATTCGTATTAATCTTTGCTGGAATGGTAATATTTATATTTTGCTTTTTCCAGATATTTATGCTTGATTATTTTTATAGACAAAATAAAATTAACAGTGCTGGAGATGTTGTTGATGAAGCAATCTCTATTTTAAAAGAAGATGCTAATTATTCTGTTAAATTAAATGAGCTTGCAAGAAATACTGATTGTTCTATTTATATTATTAATACAGATAAAACTAAACAACAATATAATCAAGTATATTCTGGACCAACTGATTATTATAATTTAATTTGTAATAATATAGATACAATTAATACAAATACAACTAAAGATAAGTTTTATATTACTTTTAGATATCCGATTCAAAGTCAATTATATCAAGGACCTTTAATGGATAAGAAAAATATTAAACTTAGTGATGATGCAGATATTATATGTTGTAGATTTATAACTACATCTAATACATCTGATAAATTTTTATTAGTAGTTGATTCTTATTTGACTCCACTTGAACCAGTTGTTGAAACTATGGAAGAACAATTACTTGTTATATCTTTAATTGTATTAGTTTTAAGTATATTAGTTGCTTTAATAATTAGTGAAATTATATCAAAACCTATAAAGATAATGACTAATGATGCAAATGAACTTGCAAAAGGAAGAAGAGATATTGTATTTAATGGTTCAGGATATTCAGAAATTTATGAACTTAATAGTGCATTAAATTATGCAGTTAATGAACTTAATAAAACAGATACTCTACAAAAAGAATTATTAGCTAATATATCTCATGATTTAAAAACACCATTAACACTAATTTCAGGTTATGCTGAAATGATGAAAGATATTAAAGATGAAATAACTCCTGAAAATTTAAGTGTTATTGTAGATGAAGCAAATAGATTAAATGTTCTTGTTAATGATCTATTGAATTTATCTCGCCTACAATCTAAAACTGCTACATTTAATATGACTAATTTTGATTTAAATAATTTAATTAAGTCAATAGTAGATCGGGAACAAGCATTCCATCAAAAAGATGGTGTAAGTATTAATTTTTTATGTAATAATGAATTAAATATTTATGCTGATGAACATAAGATGGAACAAGTTATTTATAACTTTATTACTAATGCCATAAACTATTCAAAAGAAGATAAAAGAATTGTTATTGAAGAAGAAAATATTGATAATTTTATAAGAGTTAAAATTATTGATCACGGTATAGGTATTAAAGAAGAAGACTTAAACGTTGTATGGAATAGATATTATCGAGTTGATAAAACTCATCAAAGATCTACAAAAGGTACAGGACTTGGTCTTGCTATTGTAAAAGAAATATTAGAATATCATGGATTTAAATATGGAGTAGAATCTATTTATGAAAAAGGTTCAACATTTTATTTTGATATTCCAATTGTAAATAATGAAAGTGTGAATAAATGAAAAAAATAATTACAATTATTATTTGTATATTATTAATTAGCTTTACATCATCATGTGATTTTAAACTAATTGGTAATGATAAACAAACTGAAGATGTAGTAACAAATAATATTACAAATAATATTACGAACAATATAGAAAATACTATTAAACAAGAAACACATGATATAACTTTAAATGCTACTATTGATGATTTACAGACTGCATTAAATGCAGGAATAATAGCTGTTGAAGATAGTGTTATTGGTATTGCGTTAAAAGTTGAAAATCAAATAGGTTCTACATCCTCAACATTTATGGATACAGAATCTACTGGTAGTGCTGTTGTATATAAAAGAGTTGAAAATAGAAATGATCAACAAGCAATAACTAGTTATACTTATTATGCAATAACTAATTGTCATGTTGTAACTGGTGATTATTCTTCTAAAACTTATATTGCTTATGCATATCTTTATTATGAAAATCCAGATAATAGTGAAAATAATATTGAAACATACATTGAAACTTCTGTTCTTGGAAAGGATTCTAGATTAGATTTAGCTGTAGTTAAATTTGATACAGGAATTTATATTCCAACAGTTACTTTTGGAGATTCATCAAGTTTAACAAAAGGTACATTTGTATTTACATGTGGTAGTCCAGATGGATTTGATTATTATAATTCAACTACATTTGGAATAGTATCAAATACTGAAAGAAGTATTGGATTTGATACTGATGGAGATAAAGTACAAGATTATGTTGGAAAGTTTATTCAAACTGATGCAGCAATAAATCCTGGTAATTCTGGTGGTGGATTATTTACTCTAGATGGCAAACTTGTAGGAATAAACTCATTAAAATTATCAAAAGTATCTATTGATAATATGGGATTTGCAATTCCATCAAATATTGTTAAATATGCAATAGAAAATTATTTGGAGTCAAATACACCTATTGTATATCCTAAATTTGGAATTACTTTAAAAGCCATTCAAGAATTTAATTCAACAATTATGGCATTATATAATATGACTACATTACCAAGTGATGCTTTTGGTGGTGATGAACCATTTGGATTATATATTATTGAAGTGGTATCAGGTGGTACATGTGATGGAGTACTTACAAAGGGAGATATCTTATTAAGAATTAATGGTGATAAAGTTTATTCTAGTACTGATATTTCAGCTAAACTATCAGATTTAACTACTTATTCTGTTGGTGATGAAGTAAGTATTACTTATTATGATAATGAAACATCACAAATAACAACAACTACTGTTACTTTAAAAGCTGGAAATTAAAATAAAGGATAATTAATTATGAGCAAAGTCATTTTTCATATTGATATGAACTGCTTTTTTGCAAGTTGTGAAATAGCAGAAGATAAATCATTAAAAGGTAAAAAAATGGCTGTTGCTCATAATTCTTTAGATAAGAAGGGTATGGTTTTAACAGCTAGTTATGAAGCAAAGCGTTTAGGTGTTAAAACTACTATGCCTGTCTTTGAAGCTTTAAAGGTTTGTCCTGATTTAATAATAGTTAGTCCACATTATGAATTATATGAAGATTATTCAAGAAGATTCTTTGAATACTTTTATACAATTACAAAAAATGTTGAACCGGCTTCTATTGATGAGGCATATTTAGATGTAACTGGTTTATGTAAGCCAAATGAATATTTAGATTTCGCAAAAAAAATTCAAGATTATTTATATAATAATTTACAACTTCCTTGTTCTATTGGAATTGGACCAAACAAATTACTTGCTAAAATGGGAAGTGATCTAAAAAAACCATTAGGTATTACAATTGTAAGAAAAAAAGATGTACCATCTCTTTTATGGCCACTACCTATAGAAGATTTATATATGTGTGGTAAAAAAACATCTCAAGCATTACGATATATAGGAATTAATACAATTGGTGAACTTGCAAATTATAAAGATAAATCAATTCTTATAAAAATGATGGGTAATAAATCTGTTGACTATTTATTACAATCAGCAAATGGAGAAGGAAGTGATGTTGTAGATCCTACTGCATGGGATTCAATATCATCAATATCTCATGCTCATACTTTAGATCATAATGAATTTGTATATAGTAATGTTTTGAAAGAAGTAGAAAATCTTGCATCTTTAGTTTCTGAAAGATTACAAAAAATGAATGTTTTAGCGAAAACTTTATCATTAACTTTAAAATATGATAATTTTAAATCATTTTGTAAATCTGTTACATTGAATAAACCAACAAATAAATTAGATGAAATGATTCATCAATATACTATATTATTACTTGATTTATATAATGTAGATAATGGTGTAAGACTTATATCTTGTGGAGCATCAAAGTTTTCTGCTATTAAAGAAGGAGCAACACAACTTTCTATTTTTGATTCTTTTGATAAAGAGGAAAAAGATTACCAAATAGATAAAATAATTTCAAATATTAATAAAACTGTTGGATCTAATACTTTAACAAAAGGAATTACTAAGAAAAAGTAGTATAGCATTATTAAATCTTTTTTTGATATTTAAATGTATAATATTATTAATAAGATAAATGTTTCAGTGAAGAATCTGACAAATTTGGAGAAACACGCTTTATTAGCGTTAACAAATTAAAATAAGTGTGGATAAGTATTCCAAACTAAGGTGGTACCGCGAATTATAAAGTTCGTCCTTAGATTGTTATTTATCCTTTTTTTAATATAATTTTAGGAGGCTTAATATGAAAGTTTCAAAAATCAAAGGAACACAAGATTTTTTTGGCAAACAAATTGCGATGTATCGTTATATTGAAGAAAAAGCAAGATTAACTGCTAAACAATTTGGTTTTAATGAAATTCAAACACCTGTTATTGAATATGTTGAATGTTTTAAAAGAGGCGTTGGAGAATCTAGTGATATTGTTAAAAAAGAAATGTATACTTTTTTAGATCGAAGTGAAAAATTAATTACACTTCGTCCTGAAGGAACAGCTGGTGTTTCTAGAGCATATGTAGAAAATAAATTATATGTAGAACCAGGATTAAAAAAATATTTTTATTATGAACCAATGTTTAGATGTGAACGTCCTCAAGCTGGAAGATATCGTCAATTTAATCAATTTGGTGTAGAAGCAATAGGCGAAGGCTCATTCTATCTTGATGCAGATATTATTAATATGGGTGCTACTTTTTTAGATAATTTAGGTATCACTAATTATAAAGTATTAATAAATACACTTGGTTCACAAACCGGAAGAAGTAAATATGAAGAAGCATTAAAAGAATATTTTTCTTCAAATATTGATTCTATGTGTGAAGATTGTAAACAACGACTTGTTACAAATCCTTTAAGAATACTAGATTGTAAAGTAGATAAAGATTCACCTATTATGATGAATGCTCCAAAAATTATTGATTATCTAGAAAAAGAAGATGTTGATTATTTTAATAATCTATTAAGTGTTTTAGATAAATTAGATATTAAGTATGAAATAAATCAAAACTTAGTAAGAGGACTTGATTATTATAATAATGATGTTTTTGAATTTGTTGTAGACGATGAATCATCATCAATAAATGGTTCCGCAATTCTTGCAGGTGGTAGATATAATGGATTATCAAAAGAATTTGATGGGCCTTCTGATCCTGCTGTTGGATTTGGAAGTGGGGTTGAAAGATTAATGATTCTACTAGATGAAAAACATTTATTTGATGATTATAAAATTAAAACAAAAGTATGTGTTATGAGTCTTGGAGAAGAAAACAAAATTTATGCATTAACACTTGCTAAATTCTTAAGACAAAATGATATTAGTTCAGAATTAGATTATGTATCATTTAATTTAAAATCTCAATTTAAGTTAAGTGAAAGAATTAATGCTGATTATTTATTGATAATTGGTAGTGATGAAGTAGAAAACAATTGTATAAAAATAAAAAATGTTCAAACAAAAGAAGAAAAATTTATAGACTTTAAAGAATTAAATAATATTTTTAATATAGAAGGTAAAATATATGCGTACAAAAAATAATGGTGAATTACGTATTAGTGATGTTGGTACTAAAGTAGAACTAGTTGGTTGGTGCCAAAAGAAACGTGATTTAGGCGGTCTTACATTTATTGATTTAAGAGATAGATGGGGTATAACTCAAATTGTTGTTAAACCTGAAAATAAATATCATGAAATAGCGTTAAGTGTAAAAAGTGAATATGTACTAAAAGTAAGTGGTACTGTTATTGAAAGAGAATCAAAAAATGATTCACTCCCTACTGGTGCAATTGAAGTAGATGTTGATTATTTAGAAATTTTATCTAAAGCAGACCAAACTCCACTACTTATTCAAGATAATACCGATGCATTAGAAGATGTTAGAATGAAATATCGTTATCTTGATTTAAGAAGACCTTGTATGCAAAATAATTTAATATTACGTCATAAAACTACTATTGCTATTCGTAATTATTTTGATAATTTAGATTTTGTTGAAGTAGAAACTCCAGTATTTGGTAAATCCACTCCAGAAGGGGCAAGAGATTTCTTAGTTCCATCACGAGTTCATAAGGGCTCATTTTATGCTTTACCGCAATCACCTCAATTATATAAACAATTATTAATGGTATCTGGATTAGAAAGATATTTTCAAATAGTTAAATGTTTTAGAGATGAAGACTTACGTGCTGATAGACAACTTGAATTTACTCAAGTTGATATGGAAATGAGTTTTGTTGATGAACAAGATATTCAAAATGTAGTTGAAGGTTTATTAAAGAAAGTTTGGAAAGATGTTCTTAATATGGACATTAAAACTCCATTTATTAGAATGCCTTGGGATATAGCAATGAATAAATATGGATCTGATAAACCAGATACAAGATTTGATATGTTCTTAAATGATATATCTGATATAGCAAAAATATCTGAATGTTCATTCTTCCATAGTGCAATAGATAATGGTGGATGTGTAAAATGTATAGTAGCAAAGAATGCTGCAGATAAATATTCTAGAAAAGAAATAGATAAGTTAACTGAAATTGCAAAGAAAAATCATGCAGCTGGCCTTGCTTGGTTAAAATATGAAAATGATGAACTAACAGGTAGTGTATCTAAATTCTTTAATAAAGAAGCAAACGATAAATTAGTTTCAACTCTTGAATTATCTAATAATGATTTAGTATTAATTGTTGCAGATAAACTTATGAATTGTAATACATCATTAGGTGCATTACGTGTTCAATTAGGTCATGATCTAGGTTTAATTGATAAAGATTTATTTAATTTCTTATGGGTTGTTGATTGGCCATTATTTGAATTTAATGAAGAAGAAGGACGATATGAGGCTGCACATCATCCATTTACATCACTTAAAGCTGGTGATGAAGATCGTTTAATCACTGATCCTGCTTCATGTCATGCTAAAGCTTATGATATAGTATTAAATGGATATGAATTAGGTGGTGGATCTATACGTATTCATAACCAAGATATTCAACATAAGATGTTTGAAGCAATAGGATTAACTGAAGAACAAATAACTAATAAGTTTGGTTATTTTGTTGATGCATTAAAGTTTGGTACTCCACCACATGGAGGACTTGCAATTGGTTTAGATAGACTTGTAATGTTATTAACTAAAAATAATAACTTACGTGAAGTAATTGCTTTCCCTAAAGCAGCTTCTGCAAAATGTCCTATGAGTGGTGCTCCTACTGAAGTTACCCCTGATCAATTAAAAGAACTTGGAATTAAAGTTGATTTAGATTAATTATGAAAATATTTTTAGTAGCTTTATTTGTTGCTGCATTAGTATTTATATTTTTCTATGTAAGTAAAAAAAATAGTGAAACTCCTTCAAAAGAAGGAGTTAACTTTGAAAATATTGATTGTGCATCATGTTCTAATGTTTTATGTAATAAACAAAATAAGAATGATTGTATCAATAAAGGAGATAACAATGAAAAGTAATGATTATATATCATGGAATGATTATTTCATGGGTGTTGCTAAACTTTCTTCAAAAAGAAGTAAAGATCCATCTACAAAGGTTGGAGCTTGTATTGTAAATACAAAAAAAAGAATAGTAGGAATAGGGTATAACGGGCTACCATGTGGATGTAGTGATGATGAATTTCCTTGGAATAGAGAAGGTGATTTTTTAGATACAAAATATCCTTATGTTGTACATGCAGAACCAAATGCAATTTTAAACTCTACAGAAAAATTAGATGATGCATCAATGTATGTTACATTATTTCCTTGTAATGAATGTGCAAAATTAATTATTCAAAGCGGTATTAAAACTATATATTATGCATCAGATAAATATGATGGAAGTGATTCTAATCTTGCGTCAAAAAAATTATTTGATGCAGCTGGAGTTAAATATATTAATCTAGATTCTAAAGAAATCATTTTATAATGAAAGAAATAATAAAAAAATACTTAAGCTATATAATAATTAACTTAAGTATTATTCTTATATTTACAATACTTACTGTAATACCAACAAATTATGATATTATTGTTCCAGCTAGAACTTATCCAATAAGTAAAATTTATGAAGTAGATTCTTCATATAAAGAAGATGATATAAATATTTATTCTGTTTCTGTACTTGAATATTATAATATATCAGTATTATCTTATTTAGTTAGTTTTATTAATCCATATGATATTTTATCTATACATAACGAAATGATTAATACAACATCTTCATATCAAGCATCAAGTGGAACAATTCAAAAAGAAGTATCATTAACTAATGCTTTAATTTCTGCATATAATTGTGTAGAAAAAAGTGATGTTCATATAACATATGAATTTAAGGGATATATTATACATAGTGTATATGGTGATGCAAATAATTATTTTTATCCTGGTGATATAGTACTTAAAATAAATGATAATGTATTAACATCAACTAATTCTCCAAACGATTATATTACATCACTTAAACCTACTGATACATATATTTTTGAAATATTAAGAGATAATGAGGTTAAAACATTATATGTTAATCCTATATTATATAAAAATAATCAAACTGAAATTTATATTATAGGTATTAGTATGTATCAATACTACATAATAGACAATGATATTTCTAAAACATATCCATCATATAATATAACTAATTCATCTAATTCATATGGTCCATCTGCGGGACTTATGCAGTCACTTTATTTATATGAAGCATTATCAAATGAAGGATTAACAAAAAATATAAAAGTTGTAGGAACTGGAACTGTTTCTATTAACGGTACAGCTGGGGCTATTGGTGGAGTTGAACAAAAGATTATTGCAGCAAGTTTAGCTGATGCAGATATATTCTTTGTTCCATCATCTAATTATGATGAAGCAAAAATAGTTTATGATACATTAAATACAAAAATGAAATTAGTTAGTGTAAATAGTTTATCTGATTGCATAAACTATTTAAGAAACTTTGAGGAATAATTATGAATAAGTTAAAAAGAAGTAATTATAATGATTCCATATATGAAGCACTATCTAATGCGGATAAGAAAAATGTTAGAAAATCTATTATATTTAGTATTATAATTGGTATATTACCACTTACTATAATATGTTTTATATTTATTCCAATATTAAAACAATTTATTTTTGTAAAACTTGTTTTGATTATCTGTATTGTTATTGTATTATGTATATTATATTTTTTAATATCATTTGTTGATTCAACATTTCTTTATTGTTTAACAAAACTAGAACATATTGAATTTGATTTTAAGAAAAGTTTTTTATCTGGTATAACACAAATAAGTACTTTTATTTTATTTGTTGTACTTGGTGTTGTTATATATTTTGTATTAGAATATGAAATATTACAACTTTAATAAATATTTTAGAAAGGAGTAATTATGATTAGAAAAATATTTAATAATTTTAAAATTAAATCTATCTTATCAGCTTTCATTTCGCTTTTTATAATTGCAATTTTTATTTGGGTAGATCAATATACTAAATATCTTTGTGAAACAAATACTATTTTAAAATCTGGTACTCCTATTTGTTTTATTGAAGGTGTAATGGATTTTGATTTATGCTATAACACTGGTATTGCTCTTGGATTATTCAAAAATTCACAAATGTTTTTTGCAGTTATTAGTTTTATTTTTGGAATTATATTCTTAGCTTATGTAATTTTTACATCATCTTATAAAAATGATACTTTAAAAACTATCGCATTTGTATTAATTACTGGTGGAACATTTGGTAATGGTATAGATAGAGCATTTAATTATGAAGGTGTTGTTGATTTTATTCAATTTACATTTTGGCCTTTACAAAACTTTGCTACATTCAATTTAGCGGATGCTTTTATTTCAATTGGTGGAGCATTACTTGTTGTATATGTTTTATTTATTTATAAAGAAGGAGAATTAAATGCTTAAGACAAAATTAATTGTTGAAGATGATATCTCTTTAAGAGTAGATAAATATATTGTTAGCGTTTATGATGAACTATCAAGAAGTGAATTAAAATATTATTTTGATGAAGGTCTTGTACAAGTCAATGAAAAAATAGTTAAGCCATCATTTGTAGTTACAAATAATGACATTATTGATATTTTTGAAAGAAAAGAATATGTAATTGATTTAGAAAAAGAAGATATTCCACTAGATATTGTTTATGAAGATAATGATATTATTGTTGTAAATAAACCAAGTGGTTTAGTTGTTCATCCTGGAGCTGGTCATTTGAATCATACACTTGTTAATGGCTTATTATATCATTGTAATAATTTATCCAATATTGGTGGAGATACCCGTGCAGGAATAGTTCACCGTATTGATAAGGATACATCGGGATTACTTGTTGCTTGTAAAAATAATCAAGCACATCGTATTTTAGCAAATGAATTTAAAGAAAAAACTTCTACTAAACGAATTTATTATGCGATAGTAAGTGGTATTATTGATCACAATTTAGGTAAAATTAATGCACCAATTGGTAGAGATAAAACTAATAGACAAAAGATGTGTGTTTGTGAAGATGGTAAAGATTCTATTACTAATTTTAAAGTCTTAGAAAGATTAAAAGGATATACACTTGTTGAATGTCAATTAGAAACTGGAAGAACTCATCAAATAAGAGTTCATATGGCATATATCGGTCATCCTGTTTTAAATGATCCTTTATATGGCGTATCAAAACAAACAACTGAATTTGGTCAATATTTACATGCAAAAACATTAGGTTTTATTCATCCTATAACAAATAAAGAAATGTTCTTTGATTCTGAACTTCCAGATGAATTTAAAAACATGTTAGATAAATTAAGAAGTTAAAAGTGAGATGAATAAATGAAGGGTACCCCTAAAGCTGGACTAGAGTAAAATCTAGAAAAACCTAGGGGTATTTTTTTATGAAATTAACA
>DCIB01000014.1:1948-2813 GCA_002315915.1 Caryophanales bacterium UBA1737 | reverse complement strand
GTGATAGTAATTGTTTTTGCATACCCTGCTAAAGCTTCATCGATACCGTTATCTACAATTTCCCAAACAAGGTGATGTAAACCAGCACTTGATGTAGTACCAATATACATACCAGGTCTAAGTCTTACAGCTTCAAGACCTTCTAAGACTTGTATATCATCAGCTGTATAGTTATCGTGATTAATTTTTGTTTCAGCCATATTTAATCCTCCTTGAGTCTAATTAATTTATAATTTTTATTTATCTTTAATCTATTTATATCTGTATTAGTTATTACTACTTGTGCATCACTTGGTAATATATTTAATAATCTTTGTTTATTATCTTCATCAAGTTCTGATAGCACATCATCAAGTAATATAATTGGTAACTCATTAATTCTTTCTTTTATGTAATCAATGAGTGCTAACTTGAATGCGATAAGTGTCATTCTTATTTGTCCTTGTGAGGCAACTCTTGTTATTTCTTCATTATCATAATTGAAGTAATAATCATCATGATGAGTTCCAAATGTTGCGTAGTGATATATCTTATCTTTATCAATTGATTTTTTTATATTCTCTTCAATATCTTTTATCTCAGAACATTTCTTATAAATGATTTCTATTTTATTATCTGTATTAGATATTTTTTTATAATAATCATTTATATGTGAATTAATGGTTTTAAAGAACTGTTCTCTTTTTTGAATAATCGTAACCATTTCTTTAACCATTTGTTCATTAATTACTTCAAGTAATTTATCATCGATATTATTTTCTTTTAATAATTTATTTTTATCTTTAAGTAAATAATTATATTTAAGAATTGAAGATAAATAAGTGTTTGATGTTTTACCTATTTCTATATCTAATAATTTTCTTCT
>DCIB01000014.1:1425-1814 GCA_002315915.1 Caryophanales bacterium UBA1737 | reverse complement strand
ACTACTTTATATAAATTATTATTTGATTTTAATTCTATTTTTAAATACTCAGTATTATTTTTAATTAAATCAGAATCACTTGTTGTTCTAAATGATTTAGTATTTGAAACAACCACGATACTCTCTAATATATTTGTTTTACCTATTCCGTTATTTCCAATTATTATATTTAAATGTGGATCAAAATCTATAGAAACATTGTTATAGTTACGATAATTTATAAGCTTTAAATTATCAATTAACATATCTTATAAACCTCATTATTTATTTCAATAACATCACCCTTATATAACTTTCTTCCTCTTCTAGACTCGGGTTCATTATTTACTAATATTGTATTGTTTATGATAAAAATTTTATCTTCACCACCAGATGATATAAGATCTGCT
>DCIB01000014.1:237-1396 GCA_002315915.1 Caryophanales bacterium UBA1737 | reverse complement strand
TATATATACTTACTTCTTTAATATTAGCCATTTTTACACCAAAATTATATCATTTTTAGTGTTTTATTAAAATACACACACTTGTATCTAAAACGTGTAGATTAGTACCTAAAAATAAAAACTCCTTAAATTTGGAGTTTTTATAGCCTTTTTTAATATTTATATATTTTTAGTAAGTTCTTACAGGTGATATTAATTGAACTATAGATTCATCTGTTTCACCTTTAATAATCATAGGTTTTAGTTCTCCAACAAATGAAATAGTTATATTTTCACTATCTAGTGCTTTAATCGCATCTGTTAAATATTTTACAGAACATGAGATATTAAATGGTTCTCCTTCAAAAGATATAACTCTAATAGATTCAAAGAAAGATCCAATTTGATTACTAGCTGTAGCTGTAATATCTACTTTTGTATCACTAATAGATAATTTAACAATATTCTTACCATCAGTTTTAATAAATGAAGTTCTATCTATTGCGTTTACAAATTCCTTTGAAGATACTTTTAATACTTGTTTAAATGTTTGAGGTATTAATTTAGATGTATCAGGGAAATCATCATCTAATAATCTTGTTTCAATGATTGTGTTATCAAATATAAACATAATCTTAGTTGAATCAATACCAATAGTTATATCATTAACTTCATTTATAGAATGATATACATTCATTAAGTATTTAGCTGGAACTGTAATATTAAAATTAAAGTTATTATTTAAATTAATAGTTTTACTAGCTAATCTATAAGTATCAGTAGCATTAATTTTTAATACATTATTTTCACATTTAANNTTTAAAGTTAACACCAGTTAAAACAGGTCTTGTGTCAGAATCAGAACATGCGAAAGATGTTTGTTCTACTATTTGATTAAATAATAAAGTTTCTAATTTAAATGTATTTTTAGAAATATCAAATGAAATAGTTGGATAATCACTTGGATTTAATCCATTAATTTTATATTCTGAATTACCATCAGATATTTTTAATAGTTGGCCATCAATAATAACAATATCAATATATTCACCAGAACATTTTCTAACTATTTCTAAAATATATTTTGATTCAATTAATACTTCACCAGTTTCATTAATTGTTAAAGTATCTTTTTTAGAATTATCAATAATTGTTTTAATAGAAATATTAGAATCAGAAG
>DCIB01000014.1:0-158 GCA_002315915.1 Caryophanales bacterium UBA1737 | reverse complement strand
GGTGTTGTAGGTGATATAGCACGTGATGCGATATTAAGTGCATCCATAAACACTTTTCGATTTACTTTAAAATTCATGTTGACCTCCTTATATTAATTCTTTTTATAAGTTTTATTATTATTAAGCAGTGGATAAGTGTGGAAAACTCTTTAAAACCC
>DCIB01000018.1 GCA_002315915.1 Caryophanales bacterium UBA1737 | reverse complement strand
GGGACATTTTTAAAAGTTATTGACATATTTGGGTAGGTTTTATGATTAAATTGTAATTCTTAAGTTAATTACGCAAAAAAAGTAAGTGATAAATCATTTACTTAACTGTTATTAAATCGGCTACTATTTCTTCTAACGCAATACCTATTGCTTTATAATTAGAAGTATATTCAAGATATGATTTTTTAGTTTCATTAATTTCTTTTGCACGTTCTGCAACAGCAATAACTAAACGATATTTAGAATCTGCTTTAGATGATAATTCATCAATAGCCGGATAACGCATACCTTCACGATCATTGCTTCCTATTTTTAATTGATTATTAATCATTAATCCTTTAACTTTAGTCATTATTTAAAATCCTCCACAAGTTTATTATATTCATTTAAAGTTCTAGATGCTTTAGCATGTTCTGCTCTTATAATACTCATAATTCTATCAGCAGCATTATCTACTTCATCATTAACTACAATATAATCGTAATGAATAGCTTCTCCAATTTCTGATTTAGCTTTTGCTAGACGTTCATTTATAATATTTAAATTTTCAGTACCTCTTTTTAATAATCTATCTTCTAATGATTTATAATTAGGAGGCGCAATAAAAATTAAAACTGCTTCAGGCATTTTTTCTTTTACTTGAGCAGCACCTGCAACATCAATTTCAAGTACTACTTCATGTCCCTCATTAAGTAGAGTTTCTACTTTATCTTTAGGAGTTCCATAATAATTACCGATAAATTCAGCATATTCAAGTAAATTACCTTTTTCTATTTGATCTAAGAAATCTTCACGAGATGTAAAATAATATTCAACACCATTAGTTTCTCCAGGTCTAATCGAACGAGTTGTCATGGAAATGGAATAAACTAAATCGTGATCACTTCTTTCAAATAGTGCTTTTCTAACAGTTCCTTTACCTACACCAGATGGTCCTGAAATAACTATTAAAAGTCCTTTACGATCTAATTTCATTTAATTGTCCCTTTAAATTATTATTTATTGAATATATTATATCACTTAAATATAAGGTATTCAAATTATACACAAGACATAAAAATTATAACTAAATATAAATTTTAAAAATTTGATATAATATAAACAAGTTAGGAGAATTATATTATGCCTATAGATGGATGCTTTATTCATTATTTAGTTAATGAACTAAATAATGAATTGAATAACGCAATAATCAATAAAATATATGAACCAAGTCCTACAGATATTATATTAGAATTAAGAGTAAAAGGTAAAAACTATAATTTACTTTTATCATCTTCTTTAAATAGTCCAAGAATTTGTATATATAACGATTCATTTCAAAATCCGGATACTCCATATAATTTTTGTATGGTATTAAGAAAATATATAGAACGTGGTACTATTAAAAGTATTACTCAATATAATAATGATAGAATAGTTATTTTAAATATATTAACTCATAATGAATTACTTGATGATTATGAATATTATTTAATATTAGAACTTATGGGAAGAAATTCTAATTTAATACTAACTAATAATGACTATATAATTCTTGATTCATTAAGAAAACTATCAATTTCAGAAGATAATGATCGTCTTATTATTCCACATGCTAAATATGAATTTAAAAAATCATTAAACAATATTAATCCTTTTACTTGTGAAATAGATAATATAAATGATTTACAAGGTGTAAGTAAAAAACTATTAAATGAATTAAACAATAAATCAAGTGAAGAAATTAAAAAATATTTAAATCAAAAAATAAATCCTGTTACTTATTTAATTGATAATAAATTAGATTTTTATGCATATCCATTAAATGATGATATTAAAGTTATTAATTCTTATAATAATTTATCGGATTTAATAAATGATTATTATAAACAAACATCATATATTAATAACTCTAAATCAATAGAATTAATTAATTTAATCAAAAAAGAATTAAAGAAAAATGTAATATTAAAAGATCATTTAGAATCTGATTTAGATACCGCAAAAGAAAATTTAAAATTAGAAAATATAGGAATATTACTTCAATCTAATTTATATAAAGTAAATAAAGGAGATAAAGAATTAATAGTATCTAATTATTTTAATAATAATGAAGAAGTAATTATTAAACTTGATCCTCTTTTAGATCCATCTGATAATCTTAAAAAAATATTTAATATAATAAAAAAGGCTAAAAAAGCATTAATTAAAGTTAATGATCAAATAGAACTTGTTAATAATGAAATTGATTATTTAAATAATACTTTATTTGATATATCAATTTCATCAAACGATGAAATTGATGAAATCAAATTAGATTTATTTAATCATGGTATATTAAAACAAAAGAAATTTAAATCATCTAAAAAATTTAAAATTAATTTACTTAAATATGAAATAGATGATTGTTTAATATATATTGGTAAAAACAGCATTCAAAATGATTATTTAACAAATAAAGTTGCAGCATCAAATGATTTATGGTTTCATGTAAAAGATATGCCTGGAAGTCATGTAGTTATACATGTTCCAAATAATGATAAAAATTATGTATTTACAGAAGAATTAATAAGATTTTCGGCTAACAAAGCTGCATATTATTCAAAAGCAAAATTATCTTCATCAGTACCAGTTGATTATACTTATATAAAGTATGTTAAAAAGATAAATGGAATATCAGGATATCATGTAACATATACTAATCAACATACTATTTATATTGATCCTAAAGAATAGAATAAATTTCTATTCTTTTTTTGATTCACTCTTGACATCATATACGATGTCAAGTATAATATATTAAAAGGGGAATTTAAATGTCAATCTGGGAAAAACTATTATTTAAATTGCAAAATCTTTCAAAAGATTTGCGTTTTGATGAACTTAAAAAAGTTCTTGAACGAATTGGATATTCAATGGATAAACCAAATGGTGGAAGCAGTCACTATACTTTTAGAAAACCAAACTGTAATCCTATCACAATTCCAAAACATAATCCAATTAAAATTATTTATGTTAAAAAGATAAAAGAAATAGTGGAAAAGGAGATATTAAACAATGAAAACAATTAATTATTATATGAATTTACCATATAAATTTGAAATTATTGAAGATAAAAATGAAGGTGGTTATATAGCATCCTATCCTGATTTACCAGGATGTATTACATATGCTGATAATTTTAATGATATATTAAATAATTTAATTGATGCTAAAAAAGTCTGGTTAGAAGCTGCTATTAAAGATAACTATGAAATAGCAGAACCAAGTACAGAAAATTTTTCAGGTCAATTTAAATTAAGAATGCCTAAAACATTACATAAAACACTTGCTGAACAAGCTAAAAATGAAGGTATCAGTATGAACCAATATTGTATATATTTATTATCAAAGAATATGAACTTACAAAAATAAAATAAGAGGACTAAATTTTATAAAATTTAGTCCTCTTTATTACATATAGATTTAAATGGGCATTCAATACAATTTGGAGATTTTGACTTACAAAAGTATCTTCCAAAATGAATTAATAAGTGGTGCACTTTTCTTAAATCTTTTGGATCAAGTCTTTTTACTAATTCATTTTCTACATCTAAAGTAGTCGAATTCTTATCAACTATACCAATTCTTTTTGATACGCGTTCCACATGAGTATCTACTGGCATTCTTGGAGTATTAAATTCCATCATTAAAACTACATTTGCTGTTTTTCTTCCAACTCCTGGAAGACTTGTTAATTCTTCAAATGTAGATGGTACTTCTCCATTATAATTATCTTTTAAATATTTAGATAAATTTATAATATTTTTAGCTTTTGCATTATATAAACCAATAGAATGTATAATTGAAATAACATCTGAATAACTAGCATTTGCTAAAGCAAATGCATCAGGATATTTTTTAAATAAATTATTAGTTACTTTATTTACTTGTATATCAGTTGTTTGTGCACTAAGAACTACAGCAATTAATAATTGAAATACACTATTATAATTTAGTTCACAATCTGCATCAGGATACATTTTATTTAAACTATCAATAAAATAGTTAAAATCTTTATTATTTAACATAAGTACTATTTAATATTTTTGCTATTTCGTCATCTTCATAAGATGATTCAATTTCTTTTCTTGGTTTTTTAGATTTAATTATTGCATCAGCATATCTAATATTAAACTTCTTTTGAATAGCTGATTGTTTAATAGCATCTTTCATTAAATCAATACTTATATCATCAGTTATCCATGTATTAATAGTAAGTAAATCACTTGGCATACAAGGTTTATTAAATAACTGTTCGAAATATGTTGTAACTTCATCAACTTTAGAACATTTAATAGTATCTATATTAGAGTCATCACTATTTGATTCTAAAATCTTACCTAATTTATCAATAGTTTTATCTATAGAGAATTCTTCTCTATTATTAGCCATCTTTAATTCAATAAAACCTCTTTCTACTAAAGACATAATAAGAGTAGATAATTTATTTTCTGTAAGAGATGTATTATTAGATAGATTTTTAATATCTATAATAGAATATTTATTATCTATTAAAAATGATAATTTAATTAAAATTACACATTCTATTTCATTTAATCCCATTAAATGATAATTCTTAATTAAACTTTCACTAAATGATAAAGTTTTAGATTTTATTAATTTAGAATAATTATTCATATAATTAACCTCAAATAAGTATTAATATTATATCATAGAATATTCATAATTTGATTATTTTTGTTATAATCATATTATGAAAACACAAGTATGCTTTATTAGACATGGACAAACAGATTGGAATAAAAATCTAATTGTCCAAGGAATAACTAATGTTCCATTAAATGAAACAGGTATTACACAAGCTCATGAGTGTGGTAAGTATTTAAAATCAATCAATTATAAATGTGATTGTATATTTTCTTCTCCTCTTGATAGAGCAATAGATACCGCTAATATTATTAAATCCTATTTAAATTTTAATAATGATATTATTATTGATAATAATCTAATAGAAAGAAACTTTGGTAAAATTGAAGGAATGGGTTTTGCTAAAGCATTTACTAATGGATTAGTTAAAAAAATATTATTAAAAGATATTGAAGATTATGAAACTGATACTATGTTACAAGAAAGAATGACTAAAACTATTTTGAATATAGTTAAAAATAATATGGGGAAATCTATATTAATAGTTGCTCATTCTCATGCAATAAAAGGATTCTTAACAACTGTATCAAAAAAAGTTAAATTTAATACTTTTATTCCTAATTGTATGCCCAATTATGTTTATTTTGATGATTTAGATGTTGAATCATATAAAATATTTGAAAAAGAAAAATTGAGTTAAAGTCTTATGACTTTAACTCAATTTCTATTTATTAGATATTCATAATGTCTTGTTCTTTAGCTTTAGTTAAGTTATCAATTTCATCAATATACTTATCAGTTAAAGATTGAACTTCATCATTATAGATTTTTAATTCATCTTCGCTAATTAATGAATCATTTTCTAATTTCTTTAAAGCATCATTAGCATCTCTACGGATATTTCTAATTGCTACTTTATTATCTTCTGCAACTTTTTTTGCATGTTTACAAAGATCACGTCTAACATCTTCTGTTAATGGAGCGATAGGTATTCTTACAATATCAGCTTCAGCTTGTGGATTTAATCCAAGATCTGTAGATTGAATTGCTTTTACTATTTCTTTTATTAAAGATTTATCCCAAGGTTTAATAACTAAACATTGAGGATCTGGAGCTGAAACACTTCCAACATGTGGAATAGGTGTTGCTTGTCCATAATAATCTACCATTACATTATTTAAAACGGCAGGATTAGCTTTACCAGTACGGATGTTAATAAATTCTCTTTTTAATGATTCAATAGATTTTAACATTTTTTCTTCAGCATTAATTAATATTGTATCAGGCATAATTAAACTCCTTTTTATTAATTAGAAACAACTGTTCCTATAGTATTATCTTTTAAAACTTTAACAATATTACCTTCAACATTCATATCAAAGACAATACATTTAACGTTTTCTTTAGAAAATACTTCTGCTGCACCTAAATCCATTACTTCTAAATTATTCTTAATTAAATCATTATATGTTAATTTAGAATAACGTTTTGCGTTAGGATTCTTACGTGGGTCAGAATCATATACACCATCTGTGCCATTTTTAGCCATAAGAATGGTTTTAATATTTAATTCTTTTGCACGTAATGATGCACATGAATCAGTTGAGCAATATGGTTTACCAGTTCCACCAGCAAATATAATAACCTTTTTTTCTTCAAATGCTTTTAATGCATCATCTATTGTATAGGTATTTGTAAATGTTGGTACAGGAACTGCACTTAAAACTTTATTTGGAATATTAAATTCATTAAATACATCTGCTAATGCAAATGAATTAATAACAGTACCAAGCATTCCTATTTCATCGGCGATTACTCTATCCATATGGTTAAAAGATGCATCTCTTCCTCTCCATATATTACCAGCACCATTAACAATACCAATTTCATAACCAGTATCATATAATTCTTTTACTTGTTTTGCAACAAATGCTAATTTTTCATGATCTAAAATTCCATTATTATTAGACAAAGCTTGTCCAGAAAGTTTTAAGATAACACGATCCATTTTATATAAATTCTCCAAAATTATTTATTTAAAGCAGCTTGTGTTTGAGCAGCAACTTCAGAAGCAAAGTCATCATTACGTTTTTCCATACCTTCGCCTACTTCATAACGAACGTAAGCTACAGCACTTGAACCGTTTTGCTTTAAATATTGACTTACAGAAATTGAAGGATCTTTAACAAATGCTTGATCAACTAAACAAATTTCTTTTTTGAATTTTGCAAGTTTACCCATAGTCATTTTTTCAATGATAGCTTCAGGTTTAGAAGCATTTGCTGGATCATTAGCAATTTCATTTTTAATCATTTCTGCTTCATGAGCTAAGTCTTCTGGATTAATTACAGATTCATCTAAATAACGTGGTGAATACATTGCAACATGCATACATACATCTTTAGCAAGATTTGCAGCAGATCCTTTAATAACAGATACTACAACAATCTTTCCACCATTATGTTTATATAATCCAAATACTTCATCATCAGCTTTTTCTAAACGTGTAACACGACGAAGACTAATTTTTTCACCAATAACAGCTGTTGCTGCAACAATTAAATCAGCACCAGTTGCTCCTTCATATTGAGCTTCTAATACACATTTTTCACATTTTGCATCAACACTTACGCATATATCAGCAATTTTTTTCATTAAATCTAAAAATTTTTCATTTTTAGCAACAAAGTCTGTTTCAGAATTTAATTCAAATAAGTATGCAACATTGCCATTGAATGCTACATCACATAATCCTTCAGCAGCAATACGTGATGCTTTCTTTTCAGCTTTTGCAATACCTTTTTCTCTTAGCCAGTCAACAGCTGCAGTAATATCTCCGTTACATTCAACAAGAGCTTTTTTGCAGTCCATCATTCCTGCGCCAGTTTTTTCTCTTAATTCTTTTACTTGAGCAGCATTAATCATTTATTAAATCTCTCTTTCAAAATTATTCAGCTTTAGCAGCTGCTTTTTTAGTGGTTTTCTTTGCTTTTGGTGCTTCTTCAGCTGGAGCTTCTTCAGCTTTCTTAGT
>DCIB01000004.1:2927-4128 GCA_002315915.1 Caryophanales bacterium UBA1737 | reverse complement strand
ACCCATTTGCCTTCTTCTGGAATTGGAGCTGGACCATGGTCACAGCCTTTTTTAACTGTACACATCTTTTCAAGTTCAGATGTATATAATATTTTTTCCATTTGAAATACTCCTTATATTTATACGAGATAAATAATAGCACAATATTAAACAATAAGTTTAATAAAAGAGTTTTATATTATTTTTATCACAAGTAGAGTTTATTTTAGATTTCCATTTAGGTGGTAAAGAATCATATAAATCTTTAAGTTCTTTAATCATGTGTTTATTGTTATGGATATAAAATAATAAATTTTTAATGGTGATAATGTCTTTTTCACCTTTATCTGTTCTTCTTTCGTTAATAATTAGTTTTTGAAGTATGTAAGAAGATGGACTTGCGACTTTTACCATAAGACCATTAAAGTTTATTTCAATAAAATTATTACTAAATATATCTACATAAGATAAGGTTTCGGCATATATATCAGTATCTCCAAGTTCAACAGCGTTTTCGTTTAATCTTGTTAGTTTTGTTAAGAATTCAAGTTCAAAACCATCTGGCGATTTAAACTTAGATTTGTTACTTAACCTATCAGTTGATATATAGTAATGAGATTTCTCTAATTCATCAATCAGAGATACTTTTTGTTTTATTCTTTTAACATTAGGAACATAAAAATCAATATCAACAGTTCTTATATTTGCTACAAATTTATCTAATTTTTTCTCATATAAATAAAGTGCCCAGGACCCAATAACTATAATATCTTTTAAAACATCAGCCTTCTGCAATATAGATAATAATTCAATTAATCTTTCTTCATTATCAATCATAAATTTTATAAACCCTCCTTAATTTCTTATATTCGCTTTTAGCAATTCTAAGATCATTTTTTACTTGACGATATTTCACTGCATCTTTAATAGCGTCGTTAGATTGTTTACTACCTTTTTTACCTATATATTCAGATACTACTTTATTATTTACTTTCTTTTTTCTATAAACAAAATACTTATTGTTTATTTTTTGAATAAAGATGGATCCCCTTGGAATTGATTTTAACATATTTGAAAAGAAGCGGATGCTCTCCTCCAATCTTTTTACTTCTTCTTTTAATACACCTTCAATAACACTCATGTCTATATTATACAACCTTTTAATTAATTTTCAATAATAGTTGTATAATAATAATTAAATAAAAACTAGCCTAAGCTAGTA
>DCIB01000004.1:0-2843 GCA_002315915.1 Caryophanales bacterium UBA1737 | reverse complement strand
CCAGTTTCGCCATAGGCCCATATATGCTTAATTAAGCGTATTAAATTATAACTATATATATGTATAAAATACAAATGTTATAAAATTTGATAATATTTAATATAAGGAGATACTATAGGATCTATGATACAAAAATATTTAAGAGTTGGAGTGATAAGCTCTATTAGTTTAATAACATTATTATCGTGTAACAATGATAAGAAAGTAACTAAACAATGGTATGAGGATGAATCATATATTAATAGTTTAACTACTGCGGATATAGGTATAACAAAGTATGTTACGGTTAATAGTATCGCTCATAAAGTTAGATTAATTGGTATTGATCATGATGAAGATATAGATGGTAATAAATTACATACAACATGGGAGTTCGCTAATCTAATATGTGATAAAACTGGTCATTCATTAGCGTGGCAATGGCTAGATACAGATGATAAACCTCCGATAATAATTAGTGATGATTATCCTAATTCTTCTGTTAGAAAAATTTTATGTGGAAGTGGTAATTTTAAATATGATGTTTACTGCGCTAGTAAATCATCAAAGAATGATTGGGATTTACCATTTACTAATAAAACAATATTATCAATGCTTCCAGAATCTTTACAAAAGAAATTAAAGACTATTAGAAAGTACGTTCGAACTGGTAATGATTTTAAAACTAAAACTGACTGCAGTGATAAGTTATTTATGCTTTCTAGATTAGAAATGACTGGAGATGTAGGCTCTCAAGACGAAGGCACTGTATATAAATACTATGAAGTTAATCATACGAAGCAAGCTTACGTTAAAAAACAAATAAATTCTTCAGAAAAATTTTTAGATGTTCCTCATATAAAAACATATAGACAACAATATCAAAGTGAGTTAGGTAATTTTGCGGGTTATAACTATAAAACTGATGAAACAGGCGGAGGATTATATTGGTTACGTAGTCCAAATCCTACAATAGCTGATCCTGATGAAAGAGTTTTTGCATATCATATTGGTCCTGATGGCAGAATAGAAGATAACATGGTATCTACAATTGCTATTGGTTTAGCGCCTGCGTTTTGTCTTTAATATATAAAAAAGGCACCAAAATATTTCGGTGGCTTTTTTTAAATTAAACTATTTATTTTTTGAAAGTTATATCTTTAGCGGTGAATAACTTAATACCGGTATTATCTTTAATTGTTCCTGTTGGATCTGTTGCATCCCAAGGAAGTTCTTGATCAAATAATACATACATTTTTGCACTTAATTTTTGTTCTTCAGCTTTCTTTGTAACTACCGCTGGATACTCAGGATCATCTGTTCCTAATGCAAAAAATTTGCCTTCAAATTTTTTACCTTCATTCGTTATTGTGAAATCCGTGGCTTTCAAAGTATAATCAGAAGAAGCGGTAAAAGCATATTTTACAACTGTGTAGTGAGTTGTCTTATCCTCATCACGTAACCAGCCACCTAATCTAGTAGTAGTAAATCCCATTTCAACAGAAGTTTTAATTGTGGTCTTGTCTCCTCCACATGCAGCGCATAGTAACATACTAGACGCTAGTAACATAGTTTTTGATAATCTCATATCAATCTCCTTTATTTATATATTAATTATTACACAAAAAAACTTAACATAATAAGATTTTGATATAATAGATATAAATAAAAAAGGAGAATTATTTATGAAAAATTTAATGAAACTCGGGTTGTTATTTCCTTGTATAGGATTTGCTGTTAGTTGTGGCAGCACAAAAATTACTCCAACAAAAACTGACTATGTTATTTTAGGTTTTACACAGAATAAATATTATGCTCAAGCAGGTATTGATTTTGATTTAGGAAACAAATTACACTTTGACGAAGCACAGCAATCTGCTTATACTCTTGATTGCAGTGCAACATTAAAAGAAGCATCATTTGATAAAAGCTATGTTAAAAGTATTAAAATGGGGCACTGGGGCTGGTCTACTTCTCAAGTCGCTGGAGAAAGCAAAAAAACTGTCATTGGATTTGGTTGCTATATTCAGGTATATACCAGTACAGCATTAGCCAACAAAGATACATTTAAAGTTGATTTAGATTGTAAATTCTTAAAAGATAAAGCTCAAAAGGGTGAAGTTAAAACAACATTAAACTTTACAGTAGAATTATATGATTAACACGGTTATTAAGAGCGCTTAAGAAAGCGCTCTTTTTTTATTCAAAAATTTTATTAATGTTCTTTCATAATTTCTTTTAGCGTTCTTTTTCATTTCGCTAAAAGATTTCTCATTATTATTAATCGTATATATCTTATCTACTCTTTTAGTATTCTTTACTTTTGGATCTACTTTTCCGCATATAACAATACAAGGAACTTTATGTTTTTTACATACTTTAGATATTCCATCTATCGCTTTACCATTAAGAGATTGAGAATCAAACTTCCCTTCTCCAGTAAATACATAATCACAACTCTTTAACTTATTTTCAAAATCCGTTAATTTAAGTAATGTTGATATTCCGCTTTGTAATTGAGCATTATATAAAGCTAATAAAGAAGCTCCAAAAGCTCCCGCTGCTCCACTACCTTTTATATTAGAAACATCTTTATGTAAATATCTAATAAACAATTTATTGATGTATCTAACATTATTATCTAAAAGTTTCACTAATTTAGAGTCCGCACCTTTTTGAGGAGAGAATACATATGAAGCTCCACTTCTACCATACATAATGTTATTTACATCACTCATTCCAATAAAGTTGATTCCTTTAATAGTCTTCTTAAATTTAGTTAAATCAATATGATCAACTTTATTTAATGAGATTCCTGTTGGAATAAATTCTTTATTAGATTTAGTAAAGTATCTTGCTCCTAA
>DCIB01000021.1 GCA_002315915.1 Caryophanales bacterium UBA1737 | reverse complement strand
TTAAAATTATTGTACTTCGCCCCTTTACAGAAAATCAAAATGATTATCTTCCCTTTTATGAATTATATATGTAAAGAGAGGTTTTGTCAAATAAGAATTGAAATTAATTTCAACAATTCTATTATTTTATTTTTACATTATTCCTATATGTAGAGGTTCCCCTAAAAAATAGTATATTTTTTAAACCTATACAAATAATTATTAATAGGAGGCAATTATGCAAAAAAATTCAAATCTTAGTTTAAGCATCAATAGTAATTTAAATATTGATGATTGTGATTTAATCGATGTTAGTTATACTGGTAATGGTAAATGTTTAGCTAGTAAAAAATGTAATGATAATTTCTATAATGATTATTTATATGATGAAAATGATGCTGATTTATATAATGATATTCATAATTATGAATTTGATATACTTGATAGTCCTCTTAAATATGCAGATTATTCTATTTATTATTAAATAGAATATTTTTTTCAAATATTAATTAAATGATATCGCTACAATTCTTAAATTAATTAAAAAATCTATACATGAATCATAATCATGTATAGATTTTTTTTATCTAATTTTACTATTTTTTATCACTTTACTAAAACTATTCATTCTATCATATAACTTTATAAATATCTCACTATATATCACTTAGTTGTCTCATTATTTCTATGTTGTTTAATTCAATATTTATATTTTTAGCTTCTGCTATTCTTTTTACTACAAGCTCATTATCTAATGAATGGTATGCTTCATATAAACTATATAATTCTTCAGGCTTAATTTTTTTATATATTACTGTTTGAGGAATTCCTGTTGAAGATTGAAAATATTTTATTATATAACCAATCCATGCCATAACATAAGATGGATAAACAGTTCCTCCTTTAACCATTTTTTTCTCTTTTTTAATTTGTTCATAGGCTGCAACAATATCTAAAGATTCAATAAAAAAAGATTTAGATGCTACTATTTTTGAAACTGAAGAATAAATATAAGCTTTAATAAAATTCTTAGATGAAAACTCTTTTGTTTTTGTTGAATATTCAAATAAATCTGAAACAAACTTACATTGAAATAGTTCTGCATCGTTTAATTCTTTCATTGTAAAAGCTCCTCTATATATTTACCTTTTCCTGCATATTCTCTTAAAGCTATTTTTACTTTATTCTTACCAATATCGTTTTCTTTCATTCTATATATTTGATATTCTTTTCTTTCATTTTGACAATAAAAACATCTCTCGAGCATTTTCAAATTATTTTTAATTACGTTGTCATTCAAAAATACATATTGCAACCCTAATCGATTAGCACTTAATGCATTCAAGCATTGTGAATTTGTTATTTTACCTGATATAAAATCATCTAGAGTTGTATACATTGTGTTATCCGCAATTGGTGCAATTATAACATCATAATTTTTTAAATCATCAACAATCTTTTTAACAATCTTTGATTGTTCATATTCGTATAATCTCCCTCTAAAATACGCAATCAAAATCATCCACTCTTCCGAAACATTAAATTCTTTGATTTTAATATTAGTCTTGTCAAAATCAAATATATAGATTGATGAATGTGGATATCCTAAAACAAAACTAGCAGATTGGTTAAAGCTTTCTCCTAAATAAAAACCCTTACCAAAATCTTTCTTTGTTTCGCTATATTCAATTGTTGGTTCTCCAATCAATTCTTCTTTAGCACCATGAAACAAAATTACATGATCTTTTTTTTCTAATGATTTATATAGTTCTTCCTTTATTCTATTTAAATTAACACCATTATCATAAAAATTGTTATAAACTTTTTCTAAACTATCATAACTTGGAATTACTTTATTATTTTGCCATCTATTAAGTGTCATTCGAGATATATCAATAATATCCTGTAATTCATTATCGTTAATGTCTAAAGCAGATTTAAAATAATTTATATCTTTTAAATAATTAAAATACATTGTAACACACCTCACATATATATTGTAACACATGTTACATTATATGTCAAAACAATTAATGTTAATTTTGATGTCATATTATAAAATATTAATTATAATCTGTATATTTTCAATATCTTTATCTTTCTTTCAATTATTCGTAAGTATGTTTTAGTTATAATCATTTATTAGTTAATTCATTTTTTACTTATATCTCATTATGTAGAGGTTCCCCTAAAAAATAGTATATTTTTCAAACCTATACAAATAATTATTAATAGGAGGCAATTATGCAAAAAAATTCAAATCTTAGTTTAAGCATCAATAATGATTTAAATATTGATGATTGTGATTTAATCGATGTTAGTTATACTGGTAATGGTAAATGTTTAGCTAGTAAAGAATGTGATAATTATTTCTTTAATGATTATTTATATGATGAAAATGATGCTGATTTATATTATGATGTTCATAATTATAAACACGAAATTCTTGCTATGCCTTTTAAATATGATGATTATTCTATTTATTATTAAATAGAATAATCTTTTTTTTGCAAAAAATGAATATGATGATATAATTTATTACTAAAATATTCAAGGAGGAAACAAATGTTTAAGTTAACTAAAAACAAATTTGTTTTATTAGATGAAGAAAAAAGTTCATTTATATCAAAAGCAATTTTCGATGATTACAATCCTAATTATCATTATCTATCATTTGATAGACAAATTATTGGATTTTCTCCATTAGGATCTTTTACATCAAACATAACAGATGTACGTGATAGGGAAAAAGAAATTATTAACAAATTATTAACAGAACAAAAAGTTCAAAATGTATACCCAGCTGCTAAATTAACATTTTATCCATTATCTAAAATTGAAGCTAGTCAATATTATCTTGAATTAGATAATATTGAAAATCATTTTAAAGATATTCTAAATTTAAATGATAATGTTTATAAAACAAAGAATATGTTTGTTGATTTTGGTCATGGCGCTACTAATCTTAATATAAATGAAATATTACCTTATTTAAGGATATTATTAAATGAGAGTACTACTTTAAAAAAAGTATATTTTGATAGAGTTGGTGATTCTTTTGATCAATTAGTATATGAACTAGATGATAATACAGATAAAGGATTTGTTGAATATGATATCTAGTTATATAATTAGATTCTAATGTTTAAAATAAAAAGTTTGATATAAATCGTAGTTGATTTATACCAAACTTTTTTATTAATTATATTGATTATTTAACTTATTATTTATACTAGATAAGTTCAAATGTAAATACAATTGTCTTTTCACCAGCTACTATTGTATCATTTTGACCAATAATTTTTACATTACCTTGATAATAATATTCTTCTGGTCCAAAATAAACATATAAACGTATATTATTTGCATGAACTAATTTATTTGTATATGCATTTAAACTACCATCGGCATTATAAGGTTTTTCGTAAAACTTAAATGTTTTATCTGTAATATATCCTTCGTCAGTATAATCGCCTTCACCTACTGCAGGAATTGAAGAAAAGCAATAAACGATTCCGTTCACTTCATCTATTCCTGTTGTTTTTCTACGATCAACAGAATAATCATTCAATAATTGACTAGCAGATATCTTATCCGTTAATTTAATATGTTTCTGATTAATATCACTAACATTAGAAATTAACTTAACAATTCTCTCTACTTTTTCTTTCTTTGGTTTATCTACTCCAAGAATTTTGCAAACATCAATAATTATTTTATCGTCAACTTCATCATCTGGTCCAAATTCTTTTTCATATTTAGAATCAATCTTTTCACTAAGTTTGTTTACATCTACATTTAAATAATCTGCAAAATCAACTAATTTCGTTTCTTTCCTCCAATAACTTATTATAATAAATTATATCGTGATATATATTTTTTTCACAAAAATTATATAAATAAAAGAAAATAATAATTCATCTAATAATTAAACATTTTTTAAATCTTTAAATTTTATTAATTTCAAATCCTAGTTTCTTTGCCTGAGCAATAAACTTATAAATATTATCAACACCCCATTCTTATATTATAAACAATAGTATAAATCTTACTGTTGTTTAAATTATAATCTAATATTTTTTAATAAACATATTATTTACTTATTATATTCTTCTTTTTTATTTTCTACTCTTATACCATATTCTATTAGATCAATCATTTTCCCCATTTGCCAATCATCACATGCGTGATTAGCTAATTGATTTAAAAAATAATTATCTTTTGTATTTTCCCAACATAATTCACCAATTAAATCAATTACTGAGCTATGGCAACCTTCCCCATTTGCCAAAGATGTATCTTTTAACAAATCATCATATAATTGCATTAATTTGTCTTTAATACTTCCATAAACATCATTATTAAAAAATGTTTCAAAGCCAAATTGGCCACATATAATCGTTCTAATAAATGCTAAACATTGTTTATTATTCATAGATTGAATATAATTTTTATATTCATCAGCATCTTTTTCTTTTGAAGATGATCTAATTTCTTGATGATAATCAGTTACAATTTGAGACGCTTGTGCTTTCATCTCTTGAGTCCAGCTTTCTTTTCTAGATGGTTCGACATATGTTTTCTTTATTACAGAACCATCCTTTAAAGTAAATGTTAAATCTAAATCTAATGCTGAAATACTAGTAATATTATTTATGCCACCTAATTCATTTGCCATTTTAATTAATACGTCTTCTCTAAGGCGTGGAGTTTTACATAAACTGCGTGGAACACCTGCACATACATAAAAAGGTTGTTTATATCCTGTTTTATACAAATAATTTCTTCCACATTTTTCACATGTAATTAGTTTATTAAATAATTTCTCTTTATTATTCATATTAATTATATAATACCTTTCTTATCGATTAATACCGAATTCAACAAGGGAAATCATTTTTCCTACTTTCCATCCAGCATTTGCATGATTTGCAAATTGGTTTAAAACAGAATGATCTTTTGCGTTTTTCCAACACAATTCACCAATTGAATTAATTATTGAACTATGATTATTATCGCCATTTTCCAAAGATGAATCTTTTAATAAATCATTATAAAGCGATACTAATTTATCTTTAATATTACTATAAATATCTTTTTCAAAAAAAGTTTCATAACTAAACTGAGCAAATATTATAGTTCTAATAAACGATAAAGCTTGTTTATTGTTCATCAAATCTATTGTTTTATTATATTCTGATGCGTATTTATTTTTTGCATCAATTTCCATATTTTGATAATAATCAATTTCTGTTTGTGATGTTTGTTCTTTAATTGCTTGAGTCCAACTTTCTTTTTTAGAGGGTGTTACATATGTTTTCTTAACAATAGAGCCATCCTTTAAAGTGAATGTTAAATCATAATCCAAAGCAGAAATTCCAGAAATATTCTCTATACCGCCCAATTCTCCTACCATTTTTATAAGTACATCTTCTCCTAAATGTCTTGATTTGCATAAACCTCCACTTGATGAATCTCCACAAACATAAAATGGTTGTTTTTTTCCAGGTTTATAGATATAGTATTTCCCACATTTTCCACACGTGATTAATTTATTAAATATTATGTCTTTGCCTTTTTTTCTAGCGATAAATGTCATTTAATATTCATCTCCTATAAAAACTTCTTTAATTTTATCCTCGTTATCAACTAAAAATTTATTGAAGCCTTTCTTATCTGTTTTATAAAAATTGTCAAAATTAAGTCCTTTAACAAAATCAATTTTTTTAAGTAATTGAATAATTGAGAATGGTCCATTTTCGTCATCATCATTAAAAATTCAGTTGTTTTTTACTAATTCAAAATAAAATAGCCTATCAAAAACTTTTACTAATTATTTTTTTACTATTATAAACTTTTAATATATCAGGATCATTTTGTAATGATTCATCTGCCTAAGTTAAGAAAAAAATGGTTTCATGCAAAGATGTTAATCTTCAATTTTAGCAGATATATCTTCTATTTTTTTGATAAAGAATCTAAATTTTTTCACCAAACTTTTAGCTTTTTTATTTGATTTTGTACATCTTCTCTATTTAAAAAAGCATTAAATTCATTAATATTATCTAAACTAATTTCATCAAATAATGGGATATTACTTAATTGTTTAATTAAATTCTTAGATATCTTATGTTTAAAAATATAATTAGTTTTGGCCATTTCACAATAAAAATCAATATTTCCCCATAAGTCACGGCTTACATTTTTTTCTTTTATTAAACCTTTACTCAATAACAAAGCAGCAAAATCAGGTTCTTCTATATGCAAACCTCCTTCTTCATATAAGGCATATTCGAAAATTTCATCCATTATCTTTTTTAATACTTCGGGATACTCACTTAAAAAAGTAATAATATTTACAAATGATGACATATTGTAATAAAACGCATAAGAAGATCTTGGCAATTTTTCCTTACATTTTATAGTTTCTCCATTAACAATTTTATATCCGCAAACACTAATTCCACCTTCATAACGAATAACATATAAGTATAATGATTTAGAATTATTTATTATGATTTTAGAATTATCATTAACATACTTCTCTAAAGATTTGGTATCTAAATTATCATAATCTTTTATACTATCATCGTATAATGTTGCCCATTTATTATATAAAGATAAAATAAAATGTTCATGAATACTTTCTTCATCATCAAAATAATAAGCTTGAACATCGCGCATCCAATCCCAAATATCACATTCATCATCACAATAAGAAGAACTTGTTAAAACATTTAATAAATCTTCAACCGTTGATATATATTCTTCAGGAATAATAATTGGATTATCTTTTAAATATTTATTTATTGGAGAATTTAAATCCGTTTGATCATGATAACTTATTTTGTCTAACTCATCAATTATATATCCATTTAAATTAATTGGACTATTTTTTAAATATTTATTAATTCTTGAAACCAAAATATCTCTTGAATAAAAATTTAGATTATCAATTTTCTTGTTTTCAAGTTTTACAGGATTATTTTTAAGATATTCACAAATAATAGGGTTTTCAAGTTTCATAATAACGAAACTACTACTAGAGCTATTTGTAACAAAATCAAATCTTATTTTCATAATTATTTATTATTCCTTTCTTTTTTATTACACAAGACAATTTGAGGCTTTAAAGGGCAACCGCCCATACATAAACTTCTTTGTTTGCAATCATTGCAGTTATTTTTCATAATATCTCTATATTTTTCAAACTCATCACTATTCCATGCATCTTCTATACTTGTTGATAAATTATTCTCTTTATCAATTAATGATACACCATATTGATGTTGTTGATCAAATGAACATGGAACCATAATCATATCTGAACTTATATAGCAAGAAAATCTTGCTCCTTCACATGTATCAAGTGATTCAGGCAAAATATTATGTGCATAATTAATAGCACCTGGTACAGTACAACTATCCATTCCTACTTTAAATGGATGGCTGGCATCAATTAATGTGAATAATTTTAATATTCTCGGATCACTACATGATAAAACATTATCTTCTTTTCCTAAACCAACTGGTTTGTGAAGTAAAAATATGATTGCATTTATACCTTTTGGAAAATCATTTTTTTCTAATCTTTCGATTGCTTCATCAATACTATTATTACTAAGTACATAATGAATATTTGTTTTTACTTTAGCTTTTAATAATAAATCAATAGCTTTATAAGTATACTCGTTTCTATACCAACTAACAGCAACTGCTCCACAATACTTTTTACAAATATCAGCAAGTTCTTCAGTAATTCCAAATCCTGAAGTCGTAAAATTTGGTATTAAATCATTTTCTCTAGAAATTTTTAATAATTCTTCAAAATATTCATGTTGATCTGGATCCCCTCTTCCGCCTAAAGCTAGTTGATTACATTTTCCTTTACATTGTTTAGCAATCCATTCAAAGTGTTCAACACTCATATTTTCTTGTGTAACATTAAGACCACTTTGATAACAACCAATACCAGCTTTTACGCATAATCCGGTTTTCCCATGAATACAATGTCCCATTACTCCAACATCAATCAAATGAGGGAAAGAACCCATAAATGGATCAATACCTGTATCATTACCATTTTTGTCTAATATACCGCTTCTAACGTAAAATCCTGTATTGTTATCAAAAGCATATTTAAAATGATATTTTTTATCGTATATTACTTTCATTTTAGTCATTTCCTTTATTTTTTAATTTTGGTCCTCTGCCAAACACTTTCGTATTTTGATTGGTAGAGGGCATTGATTACTTCGTGGATAATGTTATAGCTGGGCAGACCCCACTAATTATTTCAAAACCAATAAAATCATAATCAACATTTCCAAAATAGTCCACTACACGAACATGGCCTGAGTCGTCATTGCTTGGCGAGCGGAGCCACCACTGACAATTTCTATAATTGTCTTTATCTTCTTCATACAATACTCCTTTTGCTATTGCAAAATCTGTTACTTTGATTTGTCTTGCTACACAATTATCAGTATTATTATCAAAACCATAGTTACCATTTGTTACATCATGAACACTTAATAAATATACATTATCCTTTGTGTTTTCACAGATATATTCATTTTTCTTATCACGTGTTGAAATGAGCCTATTATCTACTAATGTTATTTTAATAAATTCTTTTTCTTGATTATTAAATGCTTTATTATAAAAATCATTATTTAACCATTTTCTTATTTCACTATTTTTATAATTATTAGATTCTTCATCAAAATCTTGTAAATCAAGTGCTACTGATGATAATAATTTATAATCACCATTATTATTTTCTAAAACTCTCCATTTAATTGGTTCTATTTTGAACCAATAAATTTCTCCTTCTATTACTTCTTCATTATTAGAAAATACTTGTCCGGGTTGTTCTTCCTCAAATTCAAATGGTGTGGCACTTATTTTCATATATTCTTCGCCATTATATTCATAATAGTTTCTATTATTTGTTTTAGTAACGTTATTTAAATTGTTAATTAATTCTATATCGCTAACTATTGTCTGAGGATAAGAGCCAAAATTAATATAAGTTAATCCATTTTCTTGATATGGTTGTCTCTTACGTTCTATCTCAGCTAGTTTTTCTTTTTCTAATCTTTCTTTTTCAAGTCGTTCTTGTTCAAGTCTTTCTTTTTCTTGCCTCTCATTTTCTAATCTTTCTTTTTCTGGTCTTTCTTTTTCTAATCTATCAATAATTTCTTGATTATATCTTTTAACATTGTTAATAACTTCACTATCTCCAAATTTAAGTATCTTTTTATAGTTTTTAGAATTATCAAATTTTTCATCTATTTTATTCTTATATAACACAATTAATTATTACTTCTCCAAAGATTGTACTATAATTTCTTGCTTTTCTAATTCTTTATATGTATAGGAATAGAAGTTTTTACAATATAATTCATTTTTATTTATTAGCAAAATTTACTAAAAATTGTTTGCTAAAGTGATTAAATTGATTTTATCTTTTTTGTATAATTTTTATTACTTTATTAACTTTATTTTTTCTTTAAACTCTGGGTCTTTCTTTACAGAAATATCAGCGAATTCTAAAGCTTTATTTTTATTTACACGTGCACAATCTAGGATAAAATCTCGATCTTTCTTTAACATTTCATCAGCAAACTTTAAAGCATAGCCATTGTTGGATACAGCTGTTAATACAATCTCTCGATCCTTCTTAAATATTTCATCAACGTTTTCTAATTCATAACCTTTGTTGGATACAGCTGTTAATACAATCTCACGATCCTTCTTAAATATTTCATCAACAAAATCTAAAGCATAACCATTGTTGGATACAGCTGTTAATACAATCTCACGATCCTTCTTAAATATTTCATCAGCAAACATTAAAGCAAAACCTTCGTTGGATATAGCTGTTAATACAATCTCACGATCCTTCTTAAATATTTCATCAACGTGTTCTAAAGCCATACCTTCATTGGATACTACTGCTAAAACAAAATCTCTATCTTTTTTTACAGTATCAGGTATTTTACTAAAAAAAACTTCACAGTTACAATCATTAATTATTACTTTTGAATTACTAATAACAAATTCTTTATCTTTAAAATAAGAACAATCTGTATATTTATATACTTTATCAAGACTTAAAAATGACTTTCCTGCTTTCATTTTAAGATCCTCTTCATAGGCTTTACTCAAAGCAGCAAGAATAATATCTCTATCGTTTCTAAATTTATCATTTAAATATTTAATACAATCTGGATTTTTACTTACTGCTTTAATAATAAATCCTTTGTCATTAATTAATGAAGAATCTAGATAATAAAAAGAAGATTCAAAATTGGATAACAAAGATAAAGCAATCTTTTTATCTTTAACATATTCAATAGGAATTTCAATAGGATAACAACCTTTAAAATTAATTCCTCGTAAGTTTAATTTTTCAGGAGATACAATCTTTATTAATTGGTAATTAGCTTTGCTATTTCCATTTTCAGCAGCTCTGCTAAACCATTTTTTTGCTTCTTCAATATTTTGTTCTACACCAATTCCATATTCATAGCATAATCCTACTTCAAATTGAGCTCCAATATTTCCTTTTTCAGCTGCAAGTTTATACCATTTAAATGATTCTTGCTTTTCATAATCTGTGTGAAACACTAAACAATATTCATAAACACAGCCTAATTCATATTGAGCAGAAGCATTTCCTTGTTCAGCAGATAAAAATAAAAATTCTAAACCTAATTCTTTATTCTTGTTTAAAAAATCTATATCATATCCTTTATATCTTTCTTTTACTTTATCACTTTATCTTGTTGTATTATAAGATGTAAAACGTCTTCACATTTCTCAAGTAATTTACGATAATCTCTTTCAAATAAAATTTTTCCAACAAGCCATTGAGCTCCTGTATGTCCATATTCAGCAGCTTTCAAAGCTAATTCAATAGCTAAATCATATTCATTATTATTGAAATAATTATAAGCGTCAATTGTAATTTTTTTTAAATCGATTCCGTCTTCTAATTTTTTATACTTAATTTTTTCAGATATATCAAAAAGTTTGTTGAT
>DCIB01000010.1 GCA_002315915.1 Caryophanales bacterium UBA1737 | reverse complement strand
GATGATATTTCTTTTAAGAAAATATATAATTATCTAGATGCTATGAAAAAAGCTATTGATGAACAAAATAAAGGTATTAAATATTGGGTAAACTGCGAATTGTTTATTACACCAGATGAAAGTGCTCATTTATATGTATCAGATGCAGTAAGAGTAGAACGTCAAATTAAAAATGCGTCTAGAGTTGCAGAAAAATTAGTTACTTTTTCTGCTAGCCATTATTTATTAGAACAAGGAACTGTAGATACATTAGAAAATAGAAATGCATTTAGAAATGGATATAAACAAATATTAGCAGCATATTTAAATTAATATAAATTAATTTAAAGTGTTGATTTTTTAAATATTATAAAATATAATATGATTATAGAAGAAATTCTATATTAAGTGTGCCGCTGACCGATATGCGGGGTATAAAAGGTTGGGTTGAAAGTATTTCGCTGACCAATATGCGAATAAAAAATGGTTGGGTTGAAAGTTTTGTCCTCTATCTTCATCGGTAGGGGACTTTTTATGAGGAGTAAATTATGGTTGAACATGGTTTTTATATAGTAAAAGATTCATTTTTTGATTTTGTTGGAGATCCTTTTTTAAAAAACAATAAAGATGGGAATAGACCTTTTTATTATTGTGTAAAAGATATTAGTCATGATAAAACATTTTATTGGATGATTCCACTTTCAAGCAGAGTTGAAAAGTATAAAGAAATAATTTCAAACAAAATATCTGCTCATAAACCGTGTGATGGTATTTATATTTGTAAACTTCCTAATGATAAGCAAAGCGTTTTTTTGATTCAAGATATTTTCCCAATAACTGAAGATTACATAGAACGTGAGTATACACTTGGTAGTAATCATTTAATACTTCCTTTTTATAAAGATGTTAGGGAAATTGAAAAGAAAGCAAAACATGTTATTAACCTTGTAAAAAAAGGAGTTAAGTTAACTCCAACTTCACCGAACATCATTTCTATTCTTAAAAAAATAATAAATTAGTGTTCATTTTATATAGAAATATTTTTTTGATAAATAGTATAATATATATAAGATTAAAGGAAAAATATTATGATTAATACATTTAAAACATCAATTGGTACTTTTAAATATAATGATAAAGAATACTGTAATGAATTCTTAGGCATTCCTTATGCAACAGCTAAAAGATTTGAATATCCTGAATTAGTTAATTCTTATGATAATTTTGATGCAACATCATTTGGTGATGGGTGTCCTCAAAAAAGAGAGTTTTATCAACATTTAGAAATACCAGAAAGAAAGTTTTATTATCGTGAATTTAGAGATGGTTTATCATTTAATTATAGTGAGAACTGTTTAGTACTTAATATTTATTCTCCTAAAGAAAAAGGTAATTATCCAGTATTAGTATATATTCATGGTGGTGGATTTGATTCTGGGACAATTTCTGAATCATATGTTGATGGAGCTGAATATGCTAAACGTGGTGTTGTATGTGTATGTATTGAATATCGTGTAGGCGTATTTGGATATTTAACACATGAAGATATATTTAATAAATATGGTCATGATGGTAATTTTGGTTTGTATGATCAATTAACTTCATTAATATGGATTAATAAATATATTAATAATTTTTATGGTGATCAAAATAATGTTACTCTTATTGGTCAATCAGCAGGAGCTATTTCTATTCAATATTTATGTTTATCTAATAAAGCTGATAAATATTTTAATAGAGCTATTATGATGAGCGGTGGAGGATGTTTTCCTAAATTTTCTTTACCTAGATATTATAAAGATACTAGAGAATATTGGTTAGATTTATTCAAATATGCTAAAGTAAATAATTTTGATGAATTTAAACAATTATCAGATAAAGAAATATTTGACGCATTAGAATTAATCAAACAAAATAGAAAAGATAATACTTATAATACTATGCCTGTAATTGATGATGATTTAATAGTTGATCATATTGATAAATTGATTAAACATCCTTTAAAGAAAGATTATATGATTGGCTATACTAATTGTGATATGTTTGCGGGTATTATGGCATATATTGGACATAAATTTGCTAATCACAATAAAGGATATGTATATTATTTTGATTGTGATGCACCAGGTACTAATAATCAAGCATTTCATTCTGCTGATTTAAGATATGTTTTAGGTACTCTTAAATCTAGTTTTAGACCATATACTTCTAAAGATTATGAAATTTCTAATATGATGATTGATTATATTGCAAATTTCTGTAAGAATGGTAATCCAAATTCAGATAATTTACCTAAATGGTCTAATAAAAAGAATAAGTGTCTATGTATTAATTATAAAAAAATTAAGATGGGAAAACCAAATACATTTAAACTTATTAAAAATACTTTTGCAGGAGATCCTAAATAATATATGGATTATATATTTCCCGCCATTTGTTGTTTAATATTATTTTTATTAAATACTGTATTTGATAAAATAGCAAGTGGTAAATTAAGTGGTTATTTAGTAACTACAATTAAAGCATCTATTTGTTGTATCTTATATCTTGTATATGCAGCATTTACAGGACATATTGATATGTTATTTAAATTTTCTTCTAAAGAAGAATTTTTAATAGTTATATTTTTTGGAATTACACAATGTTTTAACTGGTTTTGTTACTTTCTTGCAATGAAAAAATCAAATATTGACGCATTTTCTTGTTTTACTGAAACAATGTTTTTGTTTTGTGCTAATATTTGGACAATAATATTTAGCTTTTCATCATCTGTTAATCCTAATAGTAGCATATCTATAATTGTATATATAGTTGGATTATGTAGTATTGTAGGTGGATCAACACTAATTGCTACTAATAAAAAAATGAATGAAGGTACTACAAGAATATGGGTTTTAATTGAATCTATTGCATGTATAATTGGTTCTATTTATACAATAGCAGGTTCATTATGGATTAAAGATATTCCTGTAGAATTATTAACATTTTATACAATGTTAATAGTAGTATTTGTTGGAATTATAATTTGTATATTTAATAAAGATTATAAAGAAATTAAAAATATTGATTCTAAATCTTTATTATTTATGTTTTTAGGAGCAATAGTTAATGTAACAGTATTTATTACTCGTTTAACAGTTAATGGATTACCTGGTACAAATATTGCAGTTGTTAATGTTATTATAGCAAGTCAATTTGTAATACTTACTTTATGTCAAGCAATAATTAAAAAGAAAAAGTTTCCAAAAGTTGTATGGGTTGTATTTGTTTTAATGATTGTTGGTATGATTTTAAATTCGATTGCAAAATCAATTTAATTATAAATAGAAAAGGGCGTGTAATACACGCCCTTTTAAACTTTATTTTTAAATAAAATAATAAAACATAAAAAATGAAATATAAGTGATATGCCCCAAGAAAGCGGATAACAAAGCATTAATCCTCCTAATGAATGGTATGCTTCTAATGGAAATACAAAGAATATATGTAATAATCGATATCCACATATTGTGAATACTGAAACAATCATTGGAATAGTTGAATATCCGATTGCTCTTTGACCAAAACTAAATACTTCACACCATCCACATAAGAAATAAACTATTATTACGCTAGTTAAATGTCCTATAGCCATTTGTTTACTTTCAATATTATTTAAATATAATGATAATAGTGAATCTTTAAACAAAAATATTGTTCCACCGAGTACTAAATTAATAATAACTATAATTATTAATGAAATAAACATTGTTTTAATAATATTCTTTTTATTATTTACTGCTTTATTAGCAGAAATAAAAGGCATTTCAGATTGTGTTATTGCGTTCATTGAAGTGTAGATAAATCCTTCTAATGAATTAGCTGCCCCAGCACCATCCATAGCTAGTGTTCCTAAACTATTAATACTAGATTGAAGCATTACATTGGATATAGAAAATACTACACTTTGAAGTCCAGAAGGAATTCCTATTCTTAATATTTCTTTTCCTTCATATTTGTCAAATTTTATTTCTGTAAATCTAAAATAAACAAATCCTTTATTTTTTCTTAATGCGATAACTACAAGTAATGCTGATAAAAATTGAGAAACTGCTGTTGCTATCGCAACACCCTTAACATCTAAATTAAAATAAATTACTAATATTAAATTTAATAATACATTTACTATTCCAGATACAGCAAGATAGATAAAAGATCTTTTTGAATCTCCTGTTGCTCTTAATATAGAAGATCCAAAATTAAATATTAAAGAAAATGGTGCTGCTAAGAATAATATACTTAAATAGTCTGTAGATAAATCAATTACATCACTAGTAGAGCCCATCCATTCAAGTATTCTTCTTGAGAATGTTATACCTATTGTTGCTATTAATATACCAAAAATAAGAGCATATATTATGGATGTATAGCATACTTTCTTACCTTGTTCTTGATTATTTAGTCCATAATATTTAGCCATTTCAATGTTAGCACCAACACTTAGACCTATAAATAAATTTAAAAATAAGCCTACTAAGCTCATTGTTGATCCAATTGCTGCAACAGAATGTTCTGATCCAAATTTACCACACACTATTAAATCAGCAGCATTGTATAATAATTGTAATATACCAGATAACATTAATGGTAAGCTTACATGTATAATGTTTTTTAACAAATTTTTAGAACTCGTTAAATCTATTTCATAGTTTTTCATATAATAAATACCTAAATCTAAAATATTATATCATTTTATATAATTTATATATTAACTTTTGAATTAGTTTATAATATTTTGATATTTTTTATATTAAATATACTATAATTTATATGTATAGATATATACTAAAGGAGAATTATTAATGGCTAAATGTAAAGTTGAAACAGCTGAACAAGTAAATAAACGTCATGAAAAAGAAAAGCTTGAATTAACAAGACTTGAAAAATCAGCTGCTAAACCTACTCCAAAAAATTATTTTTGGATTTTAATTGTTGTATTATCATTAATTTATATTGTTGATGAACAAACATCTTCAATACAAAGTTCATTACAATCATATATTGTTTGTAATTTTATGGGTATTAAATATCCAACTATTCGTGAAATATTAAAATTAGATGGTGAAAATCCATATACTTTAGCACTAGGTCAATTTGGTGTTATTGAAATGATTGGATATGTTTCTATGCTTGTTTTACCTTTTTATAAGGCTCTTGCAGATAAACTTGGTAGAAAATTATTCCTAGTAATTAATACTTGCATAATGGCTGTTGGTATGGCTGTTATTATGTGTGCTCCAAAGGGTTCTATTCCTGTATATTTAGTTGGTGTTGTATTAATATCATTAGTTAAATCTAATGATGTCCAAGTAATGTATATTATGGAAGCTGCACCTTCTCAACATCGTGCAAAACTTTGTGGTATTACTAAAGCTATTGCTCTTGCAAGTGTATCATTATTAGGAGTATATCGTTCAATATTTATTGATAGTCAAGCTGGAGAATTAGTAAATGGCTCTTGGCGTAATGTTTTATTTATTCCAGTAGTATTTGGTATTGTTATTGGATTATTATCTATATTTATGACTCGTGAAACACCAGTATTCTTAAATGAAAGGATTGCATATTTAAAGAAGTCTGATGAAGAACGTATCAAAGAAAAAGAAGATGCTAAAAAACAACAAGGTGGTGTATTTAATGCGTTTAAGTTTATTTTTAAACATAAACAATTAACTTGGATTGCTATTGTTGCTGCATTATACTTTGGATGTACTGGATTTACTGGATATTATGAATCTATTTCATACTTTGGATTAAATGATGCTGAAATGGTTGATACATTTATTATTGTATATCCATTATTTAATGCATTATTTACATTCTTTAATGGATTTATTGCCGATAAATGGGGAAGACGTCCTGCATGTATCTCATTTGGTATTATTACATTTGTAACATTCTTACTTTGGATTGGTGGAATGTATTTATTCCATTTAGGACCTATATTTGCAGGTATAATGTATGGATTATGTATTGGTGCTCTATGGAGTTTCTCTGATATAGTATATTTAACTATGTCTGCAGAATCTTCACCTACTGAACTTCGTGCATCAGTAATGGGTGCAATGAGTTTAATGGGTGCATTTGGTGGAGCATTTGGTTATATTGGTGTAATAGTAGGTAACTTATTACAATTTGATACATGGGTTACTTGCTTATGTTTATTTGTTCCATTTATGCTTGCATCTTTATTAATTGTTATCTTTAAAATTAAAGAAACTAAAGATGTTAATATGGAAACAGTCACTGGATGTGAATGGGATTAATTAAAATGGTGTGTTTATACACACCATTTTTTTCAACTTTATAAAAGAATATTACTCAAATTTATGTTATTATATATATAATTAAGGAGAAAAAATATGAGTATTCCATCAATTAAAGTATTAAATAATAAAAAGGTATTATATGTCGATGATAAACCTTTTTTTATGATCGCAGGAGAAATACATAATTCTTCTAGTTCAAATATCGATTATTTAGATCCTATATTAGAAAAACTAGAATCTATTAACTTAAATAGTGTATTATTGCCAATTACATGGCAACAATTTGAACCTATTGAAGGTAAGTTTAATTATGATTACGTGAAAGATATTTTAGATTGTGCAATAAAACATAATTTAAAACTAGGCATTTTATGGTTTGGATCATGGAAAAATGCTGCAATGAGTTATGCTCCTAATTGGGTTAAAGAAAATTATAATCGTTTTAAAAGAGTAGAACTTATAAAAGGTAAAACACAATATATAAGAAAAAATGTTTTAATGGATATGTCATATACTACACTTTCGCCATTTTGTGAAGAAACAATGCATGCAGATGCAAAAGCTTTTACTGCGTTAATGGAATATTTCAAAGAATTTGATACATCTCATACAGTAATAACTGTTCAAGTAGAAAATGAAACTGGTTTTTTAGGAAAAGATTTTGATTATTCATCTAAATCTTTAGAATTGTATAATGAAAATGTTCCATATTCATTACTAAAATATTTAGAAGTAAGAAAAGATACCATAGATAAAAAGTTAAGAGTTGATTTTTCTAAACCTGATACTTGGGAAAATATATTTAAAAATAATGCTCATGAGGTATTTACAGCATATTATATTTCAAAATATGTAGGTTATATTACAGAATGTGGTAAAAAAGTATATCCTCTTCCAATGGGAGTTAATTGCTGGCTTGATTCTAAATGTTCTAAAGCAGGTATGTATCCTAATGGAGGGCCTATATCTTCTATGATGGAAATATGGATGTATAATGCTCCTAAAATTGATTATTATTCTCCAGATATTTATTTATATGATTTCTTTGGAATATGCGATAAATTCTCTAAATATAATAATCCAATATATATTCCTGAATCTAAAATTTGTTCCAAAATGGTGGCCAGACAATTAAAAATAGTTGGTCATTATAATGGAATATGTTATGCAGCATTTGGAATAGAAGATATTTTTAATCAACCGAAGGTTGATTTATCTAGATTTGCTTGGATGCTTGGATTTAGTGTTGATTCTCATAAGTATTATCCTCAAGATGTTGAATTATACAGTATAATTAATAAATTATTAAGTGATGCATTACCATCTATATTAAATCAATATGGTACAAATAAAATTGAATGTTTTGCAAAAGAAAAAGGAAAAATAGTTAATACTAAAGATTTTGATAATGTAAGATTTAAAACAACATTTATTCCTTTTGGTAAATGTAAAGATTCTGCCACATTAATATGGAAAGATAATGAATATTTCTATATTTTAGGATATGGATCAATGAGTAATTTTGTATCTTTAGATAATAAATTACCTTATTTAGAATATTTATCAATAGAAGAAGGTTATTTTAAAGATAATGAATTTAAAACAACAAGAATACTTAATGGTGATGAAGAATTCTTACTTTGTTTAAAACCTAGTATTTTAAGAGTGAAATTAAATTTATTTAACTAAACAATATGATTAAAAATAAAAAGTTATATTTAATTATTTTTACATTTACAATGATTCTATTACGTTTTGTATGTGAATTAGGTAGTAATATACCTACTTTTATTCAATCTTCTGTAATAAATGAATTCTTTGTAAATGACACTACATCTTATGATGATGGAGTAATTAAATATTCAATTATAAGTTTACTATGTTCATCTGTATATATATTTGGTTTATTATATAAACCACTTGCAGATAAAATAGGAAGAAAAACTATAATAATAATTAATGTAATAGGTATATTAATAGGTTTTTTATTATTTAGAAGTTCTATTAATTTTGCGTTATACGCAATAGGACTTGCTCTTATTAATATGTTTATGCAAAATGATATTCAAATGATTTATGTTTTAGAAACAGTTAATAATTCTAATTCAGCAAAAACATTTGGAATAATTAAATCTTTTGGTATATTAGGACTTATATGTATACCATTATTAAGAGAATTTGTAATGAAAAATGATGATACATTATGGCGTAATGTATTTATTGGTCCTATTATATTATCTATTATTGTTATAATTTTTCTTTTAATTTTCTTAAAAGAGTCAAATGTATTTGATAAAAGTAAAGAAATAAAACATGATGACAAAATATCAATTAAAGAATCAATGAAATATATAATGCAACATAAAACATTAAGAATATCTATTCTTGCTTATGTATTTTACGGTTTATGTTCTATGGCTGCCTATATGTTTGTTGAAAGTTTAATGTCTAGTAATGGTATGTCTACAAGTGATGTTACAAAAGCATTATATATTTATCCTATTGTATATGCAGTGTTAAGTTTTATTGCAGGATTTATAGCAGATAAATTTGGTAGAAAAAAAGTAGTAGTTACTTGTGGATTTAATGTATCATTAGGGTTTTTAGTATTTATTTTGTGTGTTATAAATCATGTAAATCCGTATATTATAGGATTCTTAAATGGTATATATCTAGGCTCTTATTGGATAATGGGTGATTATATATCATTTTTATTTATTGAAAATGTACCAACTAATTATCGTTCTACAGTATTAACCGGATCTAATTTTTTAATGATGCTTGGAATGATTGGTGGAGTCACTTTAGAATTTATATTAATTAAGTTAATTGGATTAACTATTGCGTCAATGATAATTATAATTCCTTGTGCAATAGTTTCCGCATTAATAATATTATTTAAAGTTAAAGAAACTTTAGGTAAAGATTTATCTTATATAAAGAATGAGGATTAATTATGGCAAAAGAAAAATCATTAATGGATAAATTAATGGATCTATTTTTCAAAATTCCTAAGTGTATTAAGAAAGTTAAATTAAATAGAATAACATTTAATTTATATGAAAATAATGCAGTTGGATATGAAGTAGATGAAAAACTTATAACTAAGTTTTTTACATATGTTAAATTAAATGATAATAGAGTATTTAATTCTCAAACAGCTAAAGTTAAAAGTTATACATCTGTTGATGATTCTTTATTTATAACATATGAAGAAAATGATATATTAGTAAAACAAATATTTAAAACATTTATAAATGCTACATATTTTATTACTAATTTAGAAATATCTGATAAATTAAATAATAATATTGAAACTAATTATATAAGAGTACTTGATTTTGCATATCCTGATGTAGAATGTAATTCATTATTTTTATCATTAGATCAAAAAATGATATTAACTCCATATGATAATGATATGTGGGTTAAATATGAATCTACACCTTTACGTCCTGGTAGAACTTCATATGAAGTTACATGTATATATAATGAAGATACATTAAATGGTATGTTAATTGGTGCACTTGATTTTGATCATTTTAAAAATGGTATTAAATGTAGTGACCATGATGCAAGATGTTATTATACATTAAGTGGTATAGCTGATGATGGAACTCATGATATATATCCACATGGATATATATCTGGTAAAACAATTTCATCTCCTAGATTTGTATGTGGATATTATAATGATATAAGAGAAGCGTTAGAAGAATATGGATTACTTGCCATGGAAGGAAAATATAAAAATACTTGGAATGGCGAATCTATATTTGGATGGAATTCTTATGCTGCAGGATGTATGACTCTAGAACAATGGGAAGAAGCTTCTAATTTTATTAGTAATAATATTTATAATTTTTGTGATAATAATAATGTAATTTATACCAATCTTGATGCTAATTTTATGTTAAATAAAAACAAAATGAAAAAGATTGTTGATGATATGCATAAAAAAGGATTAAAATGTGGTAATTATTTATCACCTGCTCTTGGTATGGAAAATATGGAATTCATAAATCCTATAAAGGGAACAAGTGGTGCAAAATATAAAGATATTATCATGAAAAAAGAAGATGGTTCTTTATATCCTAAAATTGATGGTGGTAAACCTATTGATGTTACTAATCCTATATTTATTAAGAATCTAGAATTACAAGTTAAAGAAATATTAGAACTTGGTTTTGATTATATTAAAGTAGATTTTACTTCTCATGCAGGAGTAGAAGGAGAAAGATTTAATAAAGATATTAAGACTGGTAGAGAAGCTTTATATTTCTTTTATGAATCTTTAAACAATTTTGTAAATAAATATAAAGGAAATAAAGAAATATTTATAGATTTTTCTATATCACCACTTTTACCAGGTGGATTTAGTCATGCGAGAAGATGCTGCTGTGATGCATTTGGACATCATGAAGATGTTAAATATGTACTTAATGCATTAAACTTTGGTTGGTGGCAAAATGGTTCATTATATGAATTTAATGATCCAGATCATACTGTATTATATGAATCAAAAATGGATAGAAGAGATTCTACTTCATTTAATGAGGCAAAATCTAGATTTAATGCATCAATTATTAGTGGTACTGTAATGCTTTTATCAGATAATTATGGTCCATTTGGTAATGAAACAAAAATTAATAATGCAAAATCTCGTGCATTAGATATTGCTAATTGTAATAAAATAAATGAATTAGCTTCTTTTAAAAAGGCATTTAGACCTTATTATTTAAAGAGCGATACATGTAATATTTATTATTTAAATTATAATAATAGAAATTTTATTGCGGTATTTAATTTTAATGATTATAAAAATACTTTTATTATTAATCCTTATTTAGTTAATGTAAAAGATAATGGTAAATTATTAGATTTAAGAACTGATTTAGAAACTATATATAATAAGGAAATAAATATTACATTAGATGCATATGATTCTGTAATATATGAAGTGTTATAAGAGGTATTTATTATGGGATTTGATTATATAAAATATCGTAATGATTGTAAAAAGAATGATGATATAAGAGATTTTGGTTTAGTAACACCAGATGATATTGAAAGGTTTGATAATTTAAAATATGGACCAGATGCTAAATGGAATGTTTTGGATGTCTATAGACCGAAAAATGATAATAATTATTTACCATTAATTATTAATGTTCATGGTGGTGGATGGTGTTATGGTGATAAAGAATTATATCAACATTATGCAATGAGACTTGCACAAAGAGGATTTGTTGTAGTTAATTATACATATCGTTTAGCTCCAGAATACAATTATCCCGCTCCATTAGTAGATGCTTCTTATGTCTTTGACTTCATAGTAGATAATAAAGATGTATATAAAATTGATATTAATAATTCATTTATGGTAGGTGATTCTGCTGGTGGACAAATGAATTATCAATTAAATTTAATTCTTTCTAATAAAGAATATGCAAAATTATTTGATTTTAAATTAAATGATAAAATTAAAGTTAGAGCATGTTGCCTTAATTGTGGTTGTTATACTTTTATGACAAAACCATTTGGACCTTTATCTATGATGAAATTATATCTAGGTAACGCTTGGAAAGATTATAAAGAAACATACAATTTTAAAAAATATATTACAAAAGAATATACACCTGTATTTGTAATGAGTAGTTATGGTGATTTTTTAAAGTTTATGGCTAAACCAATTTATAACATATTTAAAAAACGTGGTGTAGATGCAAGATGCATGATTTATGGAGATAAAAACACTACTGAATATGTTGGGCATGTTTTGCATGTTAATTGCAAAACTAATATTGGTAAACAAATTAATGATGATGAATGTAATTTCTTTAAATCATATATAGTAAAATAAGACTATGCAATGCATAGTCTTTTTATATGTTTGTATGTTAAAATAATTATATATAAAGGAATATTCAATTATGAAATTAATATGTTTTGATATAGGCGGAACTGCTGTTAAATACGGTGTTGTTGAAAATGGTAATATATTAGAAAAATATGAAATGCCAACTAATACTAAACTTGGACAAGATAATTTAATTAAAAGATTAAAAGAAGAAACTAATAAATTATTATTAAAATATAATAATATAAAAGGTGTCGGAATATCTACTACAGGTAATGTTGATTTTGATAATAAAAAAATATTTATTGCGCCTGAAGCTATTCCTGAATTTTTAAATTTTGATTTTAAAAAAGTATTTGAAGACGATTTAAATTTAAAATGTATAGCTGATAACGATGTTAATAGTTTTGCAGCTGCTGAAATGATGTATGGATCTGGTAAAAAGTATAATACATATTTAGTAATGACTCTTGGTACCGGTATTGGTGGTGCAATTATTGTTGATAACAAAATGTGGCGTGGTAAATTATTTGGTGCTGGTGAAGTAGGTAGAATGCTAATGTATGATTCTACATACGAAAATTTAGCATCTGTATCTGCATTAATTAAACAAGCTAATAATAGTGGATTAAATATTAATAATGGTAAAGAATTATTTGATTTATATGATAATAATGATGAGCTAGCTATTCAAGTAATTAATCAATATTATGATTATGTAGCATATGGAATATGTAGTTTAATATATGCATTTAATCCGGAAGCTATTATTATTGGAGGTGGAATAAGTTCTAGACCAACAATGGCTAAAGAAATAACTGATCATGTTAATAAAATGGTTATTAAAGGATATGAAAATTCTTGTGATATAGTATCTGCGACTTTTAAAAATGATGGTGGTATGATTGGTGCATATGCTAATTTTGTAAGTGTGTATGGTGAGATAGATGAATAATGATATTATAAATACAATTAATTTATGGAAAGAATCTATTAGTTCTAGTGAATTAGATATATTGAATTCATATAATCAGAATGAATTAGAAGATGCTTTTTGCAAAAATTTAGAGTTTGGTACAGGTGGAATAAGAGGCATTATTGGTATTGGACCTAATAGAATGAATGACTATGTTATTAAAAAGTCTACTTTAGGATTTGCAGAATATCTAATCGAAAACTATCCGGATACTGCATCTAAAGGGGTAGTAATTTCATATGATTGTAGAAGATGTTCAGATAGTTTTGCAAAAAAGGCAGCTTGTGTTCTTGCATCAAAAGGTATCAAGACATATTTATTTTCTAGTTTAAGATCTACTCCTGAATTAAGTTTTGCAGTTAGATACTATAATTGTGTAGGCGGTATAATGATTACTGCTTCTCATAATCCTCCTCAATATAATGGTTATAAAGTATATGATTATACTGGATGTCAATTAGTACCAGAATTTGCTGATAAAGTAATAGAAAAAATAAATAATATTAAAGATATTTTTAATATTTCTGAATCATTATATGATGATGCTATTAATAATAATTTAATAGAATTAATTGATGAAGAAGTAGATAAAGAATTTATTAATAATGTTAAAACTGTTAAAGTACAAGATGTATTAAAAAGTAATTTAAAAATAGTATATACTCCCTTACATGGAACTGGTTCTAAATTAATGGTTCCACTTCTAAAAGATGAAGGTTATAATGTAATTTCTGTTGAAGAACAAATGATTCCTGATGGAGAATTCTCTACTTTAGTAAGTCCCAATCCAGAAGAACCTTCTGCATTTGAATATGCTTTAAAATTGGGAAAACAAGTAAATGCTGATATATTAATTGCTACTGATCCTGATGCTGATAGAATGGGTATAGCTGCATTAAATAAAATGGGTGAATATCAATTATTAACAGGTAATCAAACTGGCGCAATATTACTTAATTATTTAGCTAATTATAAAAAGCATTCTGATAATGATTATGTATTTAATACTATTGTAACTTCTGATATAGCAAAAGAAATATGTAAAAAACATAATCTTAATTTATTGCAAACATTAACTGGCTTTAAATATATTGGTGAACAAGCAAATATTATTGAAAAAGAAGGTAAGAATTATTTCTTTGGATATGAAGAATCATATGGATATAATATTATTCCATATGTAAGAGATAAGGATTCTTTTCAATCTACTCTATTATTATGTGAAGTTGCCTCATTTTATAAAACTTTAAATAAAACATTAATAGATGTACTAGAAGATATCTACAAAGAATATGGTTATTATTTAGAAGGCGCTAAAAGTATTTCTTTAACTGGAGTTGAAGGATCTTTAAGAATTAAAAGAATAATGAAATATTTCCAAGAAACAAAACTTTCTAAATTAGCAAATCATTATATTTCAATTATTGAAGATTATGATAAGAGCGTTTGTTATAAAGATGGTAATGAATATAAAATCAATCTTCCTAAATCATCAGTAATGAAATTTACATTTAATGAAGGAGGATGGTTTGCTTTAAGACCATCTGGTACTGAACCTAAATTAAAGATTTATATTGCAATAAAAGATAAAGATTATGCTTCTGCAAAACAATTTGTAGATAATTTAATCAATGAAATCACAAATATAATTAACACTATTTTATAAAATTAATGTATTGAAAATATTAAACTGTTTTGATATAATTGTTATATAAAAAGGGAGTAGTTATAATTTGTGAGTCAACATACCCCGTTTACGGTGGCTTACAACCTTTTATTAAGGAACGAGACTTTTTAACACTATAGCGTTAAAAGTCTTTTTTTACGCTTACACAAAAAGGAGATTTAAAAATGTATTTTGGTGCTATTATTCCTACTGCATTATCTGAAAAATATATTTGGGTTGCGGTAATTTTATTAATAGTTGGATTAGTTGCTATTATAAAAGGTGGTGACTGGTTTGTTGATGCTGCTGTATGGATGGCTGAAGTTTTACACATGCCTAAATTTTTAATTGGCGCTACAATTGTTTCACTTGCAACAACACTTCCTGAAATGATTGTTTCTGTTATTGATACTTGTACTGCTGTTGCTGTTGCTAATGGCGGTGGAACTGCTGATTTCTCTATCGCAATTGGTAATGCTGTGGGTAGTGTTACTGCCAATACAGGATTAATTATGGCTATAAGTGCTGTATTTGTATTAAGCCATGTAGATAAAAAAGATTTTGGTTTTAAAGCATTACTAATTATTGTAATTGGCGTTATTCTTTTAGGTTTTTCATTAAGCGGAAAATTTGGTATTGTACCTAGTATTATGGTATTAATTCTATTTATCATTTATATGGTTCAAACAGCTAAAACAGCAAAAACTTTATTTGAACAAAAACATGAAGAAGAAGAGACTGTAGATAAATCTAAAAAAGCAATTTGGTCAAATATTGGATTATTTGTAATAGGTACAATTGGTATTGTTTTAGGTGCAGATTTACTTGTTGAAAATGCTAAAATAGTTGCTAAAGCAGCTGGTATTAGTGATGGTATTATTGCTGTTACTCTTGTTGCAATTGGAACTTCTCTTCCAGAATTAATCACAACAATTACATCTATTGTAAAGAAACAAGGCGAACTTGGAGTAGGAAATATTATTGGAGCAAATATTATTGATATGGCTTTAATTTTACCTATTTGTTCATTTATTACAGGCGGACAATTAACTGTTACACCTCAATCAATGTATTTAGATATGCCAGCTTTATTAGCTGTATCTTTAGTAGTTGTTGTTCCTACATATATAACTGGAAAGCTTAAAAAATGGCAAGGATTTACGCTTCTTGCATTATATGCAGCATACATAACTATTGCTGTTTTAGTATTTAATGCAGCGTAATTATTTTTAAAATAAGCGTAATCCTTTACATTAACGAAAAATAATGCTAATATGCTAAAGGCTTTCCTAATTTTTGGGCAAGTCTTTAGCATTTTTTAGTAAATCAAATAAATTGACTGTAATTAGAAAATGCGATATAATATTTAAGACGCTTGAGTAATACTCTAGTGTTATGAAATTTGATCTTTGAAAACTAAACAAAACAGGTGGAGACAGGTAAAAACTTATTGAGAGTTTGATCCTGGCTCAGGATTAACGCTGGCGGCATGCCTAATACATGCAAGTCGA